>DATBKH010000136.1:0-8616 GCA_036555955.1 Candidatus Limnocylindria bacterium
GGCGCGGCGAGAGCCGCGCCGTCTTGTTATCTCCCGGGCTCCACCATGACGACGCCGACCATGCCGTAGGCCTCGTGCTGCGGGAAGTGGCAGATGAACGTCAGCGGCCCCGGCTTGTCGAACGTGAGCGTGGTCGTCTTCACGCTGAACGGAGGAAGCGAGATCTCGTTCGGCCGATCGCCGTGAACCGCCTCGGTCCCGGCGCGATGACGTGCGTGGAAGGCCTCGTCGCCGATGAGCCACTCGTGGTCGATCGGATCGTCGTTCACGAGCGTGAACGTGATCGGTACGCCCATCGGGACCTCGATCTTCGTCTGATCGAAGTGCGAGTAGTGGATGCGGATCCCGACGTGCGTCGGGAGCTCGCCGGCGTTCGCGGTCGTGCAGGCGCCCGCCGCGGTCGCGGCGAGCACCAGCACGACGAGACTGCGTAAGACGCTCAACCGACCACCGGCTGCGTGCGGCGGATGAGGAAGATCGCGCCGAGGCTCACGAGGGCGATGCCGATGAGCGCGATCTGCTCGGTGTTCGGCGTGTTCGGCGTTGATGCGAGTGCGGGCGCCTCGAGTCCGGCGGCGACGCGCGACGGGCTCGCGCCCTTCGCGTCGACCGCAAGGTCGTACGTGAGCTGGCTCGCGGATGCGTCGATCGCGATCTTCGAGAGCCAGCCGCTCTGCGGGACCCAGCCCATGCCCTTGTCGGAACGCAGGTCGGCGAGGAGCAGGTCCGTCGCCGGGGCGCTGTGCGTCAAGCGCATGCCGTTCGCGAAGGGGTATGGCAGGAGCGCCGGACGATTGTCCGTGAGGAGATACACGTCGGCGTCGACGCGGTCGTCGGCGTTCTTGCCGAGGCCGAGGATGCGGAGCGGGACCCACGGGTTCGCGGTCGGGATCGACAGGTGGACCGGCGTGCCGTCGCCGATCTGCTGGCCGCGCGCCTTCGCCGCATCCGCGTCGAAGACGGCGGCGAGGAAGATGGGGCTCCGCTCCGCGTAGAAGTCGAGGACCTCCGGCGCGGCGGGCGGAAGACGGAAGCCGTGCTCGGTGGCCCATTCGCCGACCTCGCGGCCGCCACCTTTGAGAACGGTGATGTCGAGGGCGTCGATGCGCACCTGAAGGATGACCTCGGCCCTGCCCGCCACACTGTCCTGCGCGCTCCGGAGCGCAAACGGGGCGGGGATCGGGGTCGTCTCGCGGACCAGGCGCTGGAGCGTCCAGTCGCCGCCGCGCTCGACCTTGTCGGGGATGCCCGGCAGCGGGATGAGCGATCCGAACTGGCCGGAGCCGCCCGCGAACTGGAACGAGGTGACGTAGTGCTCGACGCCATCGTGATATCCGGCAAACGTCGTCGTGCGGAGCAGGTTTACCGCGCCGTTGGGGCCGATGAGACCGGCGCAGGCCGCGGCCGGCTGGGTCGTGAGGATGAGCGCCGCGGCGACCGCGGCGAGACTCGCGAGTACACGTCGCATGCTCGCCTCCTCTCCGGCCCTGGGCCGGGAATGCCAGGTATGACGCCGGCCGGAGGCGGAGGGTTCCCTAGCTGAAGCGGGCGGTCACCATCGCGACAAGGATCAGAAGACCGACCAAGAGCTGGAAGTACCCGAAGCGCCGGATGCGGTCACCGAGCTCCGGCATCTCGGCGGCGGCGGCGGCGTCACCGCTCGCGGCCTTCGGGCCGATCGCCAGGAGCCGGAGCGCCCACCGTCCCACGGTGGCGCGGGTCGCCGCGTAGATGCCGACGGCGAGGACGATCCCGGCGAGGATGGCCCACGACCAGCGCGTGTCGAGCCGGGTGAGCTCCTGCGCACGGCCCGAAGCGAAGAGGTTCAAGAGGCCCGTGAGGATCGTGAATTCGGCGACCCGGAAGATGTAGTTCAGCTGCCGCGGGACGATGTTCGGCATCACCGCTCCGCGCGCCGCCGGGGGCGTCGCCATGAGCGCGGGAAGCTGTACCAGGATCGTGTAGAAGCCGCCGCCGATCCAGAGGACGGCGCTCGTGACATGAAGCCACTGCACTCCGATACGGAAGACGGCGTCCATCGGCCCGGATAATGACAGGAGATGGCGACGACCACCGACTACTACGGGCTTCTAGGCGTCCAGCGCTCGGCCACGGACGAGCAGATCCGCAGTGCCTACCGCAAGCTTGCCCGGCAGTACCACCCCGACGTGAACAGCGCGTCCGATGCGGCCGACCGGTTCAAGGCGATCACCGAGGCGTACGAGGTGCTGACCGATCCGCAGCGCCGGCAGCGCTACGACATGTTCGGCTCGGCGACCGGTGGCCTCGGCGACTTCGGGATCGGCGATCTCTTCGAGACGTTCTTCGGCGGCGACCTCCGGCGCAGGGAGCCGCGCGGTCCGATGCGCGGCGCGGACCTGCGTATGGAGATCGAGATCGACCTCATCGACGCCGTCCAAGGCCGCGAGCGGGTCATCACCGTGCCGCGCCTCGAGACCTGCGAGCGCTGTCAGGGGAATGGCGCGGAGCCCGGATCGGCGATCTCGACCTGCGCGACCTGCAACGGTCGCGGCGAGGTGCGCCAGGTGCAGCAGTCGGTCTTCGGGCGGTTCGTGAACGTGGCGACGTGTCCGCGGTGCGGCGGCGCGGGCAAGACCGTGGACAGGCAGTGCACGCGCTGCCGCGGCGAAGGCCGCGAACGCAAGGATCGCGAGATCGGCCTCACGATCCCCGCCGGGATCGACGACGGTCAGCAGCTGCGGGTCGCGGGCGAGGGCGAGGCGGGGCTGCGCGGTGGCCCGACCGGCGACCTCTACGTCCTCATCCGGCTGAAGGAGCATCGTCTCTTCCGCCGGGAGGGCGACGACCTCGTGCACATCGCGCGGCTCTCGCCGTCGCAGGCCGCGCTCGGTGACGACCTTGCCGTGCCGACGATCGACGGCGGCGAGGCGAAGGTGCGCGTGCCCGCCGGCGCGCAGCACGGGCAGATGGTCCGTGTGCGCGGCAAGGGCGTCCCGCATCTTGGCGGATCGGGTCGGGGCGATCAGCTCGTCTATCTCGACGTCGTGGTCCCACGGAATCTCTCGAAGGATCAGCGCCGGCTGTACGGTCAGCTGCGTGACCTCGAAGGGCCGACGTCGCAGGACGGCGACGAGCCCGATCTCTTCGGCCGGATCAAAGACGCGATGGGCGGCGGCTAGCACGAGCCATCCGCGCTGGCTCGAGATCGCGGTTCCCGCGAACGTCGAGGCGGTCGAAGCGGTCAGCGAGATCCTGAGCCGCTACGGTCACAACGGGATCGCCGTCGAGATACCGGTGTCGCCGAGGGGCGGGACCGACCACACCGTGAAGGCCTACCTCGTTGAGGACGTGGACGCGTTCGCGAAGGTCTCCGATGCGCGAGACGCGCTCGGGCACCTCCAGGCTTTCGGCCTTGGCCCCATCGGTGAGCTCGCCGTGCGCACCGTCGACGACGAGGACTGGCTCGAGGCGTGGAAAGCAACGGTCACGCCGATCCGGATCGGTCGTTTTCTGGTGCGGCCGACCTGGTCGGACGCGGCCGACCCAGGCCTCATCACCATCGCGCTCGATCCGGGTATGGCCTTCGGCACCGGCCTGCATCCCACGACGCAGCAGTGCCTCGAAGCCATCTCGTATCTCGATCTGGATGGTCAGAGCGTGCTCGACGTCGGCACGGGGTCCGGGATCCTCGCGATCGCCGCCGCGAAACGTGGGGCAGGATCCGTCGTCGCCGTGGACATCGACCCGCTCGCGGTCCGCGCCGCGGGCGAGAACGCCGCCGCGAACGCGGTGTCGTTCGCGACGAGCACAGGCTCGGCCGTGGATGTGGCCGGCACGTTCGACATCGTCCTCGCGAATCTCGTCGGCCCGGTGCTCGTCGAGCTCGCCCAGCCGCTTCGCGCACGGGTGCGATCCGGCGGGACGCTCGTCACGGCCGGTACCACGACGGAGGCCGAACCGGCCGTCGTGGCGGCTTTCGTCGCGCAGGGCCTCGGGATCGTCGACCGCGACGAGCGCGCCGGCTGGGTCAGGCTCATCCTCACCGCGTGACCCATCGCTTCTTCGTCGACGACGAGGTCGGCGACGAGGTGGTCCTGCGTGGAGGGCAGGCGCGTCAGATCGCGAACGTCCTTCGGCTGGAGGCGGACGCCCACATCACGGTCGTGCACGACGCGATCGAATCGGAAGTGCGGCTCGAGAGCGTCGCAGCCGACGAGGTCCGCGGACGCTGCGTCGCACGCCGGAGCGTCGGCACCGAGCCGCGCGTGCGGCTCACGCTCGCGCTGCCGATCCTCCGCGGCGACCGGACGGAAGAGGTCCTCGAGGCCGCGACGCAGCTCGGCGTCTCACGGTTCGTTCCGTTCGTCTCGGCGCGGTCGGTCGTGCGCACGCTCACCGCGGCGAAGCGCGAGCGCTGGGCGCGCGTGGCCCGCGAAGCGGCGGAGACGGCCCGCCGCGGCCGGATCCCGGCGATCGACGAAGCGCGGGCGTGGGATCGCCTCTTCGCGGCGCTCGAGCCGCCCGTCCTGGTCGCGTGGGAGGGGGAGGCGCTCACGATGCTGGGTGCGGCGCTGCCCGAGTCACGCGCGCTATCGGTGGTCATCGGTCCCGAAGGCGGACTTGCGATGGATGAGATCGCCTTCGCGCGCGACCAGGGCGCGGTCAGCGTCTCGCTCGGACGGCGCAACTTGCGAAGCGAGACCGCCGCGATCGCCGCGGTCGCTCAGGTCATGGCCGCACTCGACACCTAGCGTCCGACGATCGAGCGATCGCGCGCGGACATGAAGATGTAGACGACGAGCGCGAGGTAGTAGATCGCGAAACCCAGGCGTGCGCTCGCGAGCGCGACGACCATCGCCGCGATGAACATCACCGGCCCGAGGAGGATGCGCCGGGTGGCCGCGGCGGCGTCGGCCGGGGTGATCGGATGCTCGAGCAGGTGCGGGCTGCGCCGGACGTACTGGAAATGAACGTATTGCAGCGCGCCGAGCGCAACGAGATGGATCCCGTAGAGGATGACCGCGGCCGATTCGTCGGGATAGCGGCCCAGGATCGCGGTCGTGAACGGGAGCAGCGCGATGAAGAAGAGCTGGAGCACGTTGAGGAGCAAGCCCGGTCGATCGATGCGTTGCTGACGTCCGAGGCTCGCCGTGTTGCCGACCCAGTACACGCCGAGCACCGCGAACGACAGCGCGAAGCTGAACACGCTCGGTCCCACCGCGACCAAGCCGCGGATCAGCTCCGCCGAGCTCGACGCGTCGGGGACGTGCAGCTCGAGCACCAGGAGCGTCATGGCGATCGCGTACACGCCGTCGGTGAGCGCGTGGAGCCGATTCACGTGATCGCGACGAGTCCGCGTTCCTGCAGCTCGCTCCGATCGAACAGCGCTCGATTCACGATCACGCGCAAGGCCGGCGCGCCGGTCGCGAGGTCGTCGGCGATGCCCGCGGTCAGGCGGCGCGCCAGCACGAGAACGAAGGCGCCGATCCCGGCCAGGACGGTCGGCGTCACGCCCTCCTGCTCCCAGATGACGGCGGGAAATACCGCGTACGAGAGCAGGTTCGCGATGGGGAGCAGCCGCTTCGGCCGCGGCCGCACGGTGATCCGCAGCGCCGCGGCGACGATCACCGGGATCCACGCGACGAAGAACGCGATGAAGTCCGCCGCGAGCTGGAAGCCCCATGCCGTCGCGTTCGCGCGACCGCCGTCGAATCCGTGGAACACCGGCCAGAGCTGACCCGCGATCGCCGCGAGGCCGCACAGAAGCTGGGTCTCGAGAGGAAAGCCGAGGCCGCTCGCGACGAGGACCGCGGCGAAACCCTTCGCGCCGTCGAGAAGACCGCCGGCGACGCCGTGCAGGGGGCTCACGGCCTTCGCCAGATTCGATCCGCCGAGCTTCCGCGAGCCGTACGTGCGCAGATCGACGCCTTTCGCTCGAGCGATCCAGTACGGGAAGGACACCGACGCGCCGAGGTACGTGACCACGATCGCGGCCGCGTCGATCACGCCGGTACTCTACGGACGTGGCCCAGTGCGTCTTCTGCGGCATCGCCGCGAAGACCGTTCCGGCGACGATCGTCTATGAGGACGACGACGTCGTCGCCTTCCAGGACCTGAACCCACGCGCGCCGACGCACGTGCTCGTCGTTCCACGGACGCACGTCGCGAGGCTCTCGGACCTCGACGACGAGAGGCTCGGCGGGAAGCTGCTCCAGGCGGCGCGGCGCGTCGCGCGCGACGCAGGTCACGCCGAGGACTTCCGGCTCGTGATCAACAACGGCGATCACGCGGGCCAGACGATGTGGCACCTCCACCTCCACGTCATGGGCGGACGCTCGTTCACCTGGCCGCCCGGCTGAGCCACGCGGTAAAGATGCACATCTGTACCGGACCACGTGCACGGCTATCATTCGCGTTGTCCGGCCTCGGAGGCCGGCTTTCCTTTGAAAAGAAGGCGGGGTGACCAGCAGCCGTTGTCGGAAGTGATCATCGGAGAAGGCGAGTCCTTTGAGGCAGCGCTTCGCCGATTCAACAAGAAGATCCAGCAGGCCGGGATCCTCGCGGAAGCCCGCCGCCGCGAGTTCTACGAGCGTCCCGCCGCACGTCGCAAGCGCAA
Source organism: Candidatus Limnocylindria bacterium (assembly GCA_036555955.1). GTDB lineage: Bacteria > Chloroflexota > Limnocylindria > P2-11E > P2-11E > 3-1-20CM-2-70-9. Next base: position 6,599 of record DATBKH010000136.1, read on the forward strand.
GGAAGCGAAGCGCCGCAAGCGCTGACCCGGAGCTAGGCGCATAAGCGCGCAACTGAAGCAGCGGCTCGAGGACGACCTCAAGGCCGCGATGCGCTCGGGCGAGACCCTTCGTCGTGACACGGTGCGTTTCCTTTTGGCCGCACTACAGAGCGAAGAGAAGGCGCGCCTCGGGGCCGCCGTAGACAGGCTCGTCGCCGAAGGGAAGGACGAGGCCGCGCGGCAACAGTGGCTCGCCGAGCACAAGCCCGGCGTGCTCGACGACGCCGCGATCACCGAGGTCCTGAACAAGCAGGCGAAGATGCGCCGCGACTCGATCGACGCGTTCCGCAAGGGTGCGCGCACCGATCTCGTCGAGAAAGAGGAGAGAGAGCTGGCGTTCATCAACGCGTATCTGCCGGAGCAGCTGGACGAGGCGAAGATCCGCGACATCGCGCGCCGGGTCATCGCCGAGACGGGCGCGAAGGGGCCCCAGGATACGAAGCTCGTGATGCCGAAGGTCATCGCCGAGACGAAGGGCCGCGCGGACGGCAAGGCGGTGTCGGCCATCGTCGGCGCGCTGCTTCGCGAGGGCGCCGCGTGAGCGCGACGACCTCCCAGATCACGATCCTGATCCCCGATCCCGACGAGATGATGTTCGTCGCCGGAGACAACGAGCAGAACATCGACCGCATCGAGCGGGAGTTCGGCGTGAAGATCGTCTCGCGCGGCGCGGAGCTGCGCATCAGCGGGGACGCGCCCGCCGTCGCGCGCGTCGGCGACCTCGTCGGCGCGATGCGCACGCTCTCCGGCCGCGACCAGTCCTTGCGCAAGCCCGCGCTCGAGCGGCTGATCGGGGAGGCGAAGGATTCCGCCGTCGCATCGCCTGCGGAGCTCCGCGAGGTCATCGCGACGACGGTGCGCGGAAAGCGCATCAGCCCGCAGTCGGCGAACCAGCGCGCGTACATCGACGCGATCCGCAAGCACGACCTCGTTTTCGCGATCGGTCCGGCCGGTACGGGGAAGTCCTATCTGGCCGTCGCCATGGGCGTGGCCGCTCTTCGCGATCGCAGGGTGAGCCGCCTCATCCTCACGAGGCCCGCGGTCGAAGCGGGGGAACGGCTCGGTTTCCTGCCGGGCGATCTCACCGAGAAGATCGATCCGTACCTTCGTCCGCTGTACGACGCGCTGTACGAGCTCATGCCGCCGGAGCGCTTCGCGCGCGCGACAGAGCGTGGCGAGATCGAGGTCGCGCCGCTGGCCTTCATGCGAGGCCGGACGCTGAATGAGGCGTTCATCATCCTCGACGAGGCGCAGAACACCACGCCGCAGCAGATGAAGATGTTCCTCACCCGGCTCGGGTTCGGGTCGCAGGCGGTCGTCACGGGCGACGTCACGCAGATCGATCTCGCGGGGGACCGCAGCGGTCTGGTGGTCGCACGGGAGATCCTGCACGACGTCGAGGGCATCGCCACCGTCGACTTCGACGACCGGGACGTCGTCCGGCACGAGCTCGTCGCACGGATCGTCCGGGCGTACGATCGCTTCGAGAAGGGCGGCTCTCAGAAGTGATCCGACGCCTGCGCGTAGGCGATGCCCGGTTCGCGCGGGTCCGCTCCGCGGTCCGCGACGAGCCGCGCGTCCGCGTGACCGTCTTCGTGGCGGTCGCCGGCCTCCTGACCGCGGTCGCGCTGCTTCTCGCCCCGCCGGCCACCGTCACGTACAGCCTCGGCGCGGTCGCCGACCGCGCCGTGCGCGCGTCACGGAGCGTGTCGTTCGTCTCCGAGTCGTTGACCGAGGCGGAGCGCGACAAGGCCGCGGCGGCGGTCGCGACGCAGTACACGACCGATCCGGCGATCGTCGCGAACGCGAGCTCGCGCCTGCAGAGCGCGCTGACGGCGATCGGACGGATCCGCGCCGACGCGGCCGAGAACCGCGACCAGAAGATGGCGTCGCTCGTCCGCCTGACCGACGTGACGCTCACGCCGGCCATCGCGACGGACATCGTCGACATGACGCAGCCGGAGTGGGATCAGGTCTCC
>DATBKH010000137.1:0-14116 GCA_036555955.1 Candidatus Limnocylindria bacterium
GACATGCGCGTCACTTCGACGTCGGCGAGTCCCGCGTCGCGCCACACGGTGGCCACGTCGACGTGGTCGCGGGCGTACCGCTCGATGCTTCCGCGCAGGAATGCGCCGACGCTCGCCCAGCGGCTGGAGATCGCCCGGCCGATGAGCGGCAGGCCGACCGAGGTGTACGCGCGCCAGAGCAGGCGCAGCAAGGGATGCGGCGGAACGCCGAAGTCCAGGGCCACGATGCGGCCTCCCGGGCGCACCACGCGCGCGACCTCGCGCAGGACGGCCGCGGGCTCGTCCACGTAGCGCAGCAGATACGTGAACGTCGCGTGGTCGAACGATCCATCCGCGAATGGAAGGCGCTCGGCGCGTGCGCGGACCAGCGAGAGATGGCCGTCGCGAAGGGACGCCGCCCGCAGCATGTCGTCGCTGCGGTCGACCGCGATCACGGCGCAGCCGTAACGCGCGCCGATCTCACGCGCGACGAGCCCTGTGCCGGTCGCCACGTCCAGCACGACGTCGTCGCCGTGCGCGTCGAGGAGCGACACCAGACGCGCTCGCCAGCGCGCGTCCTGGCCGAACGACATGAGCGCCCCGGCACGCTCGTAGGTCGCGCCGATGCCGTCGAAGATCCGGCGCGCATCGTCGGGCGGAGATCCGGGTCGGTCCTCCGTGTCAGGCACGGCGGGCGCGTCGCGGATCGTCGCCGGGCGCGATCCGCCAACCCGAGCGGAACGGCTCGCCGAACACGATGTCGTCCGGCCGCACCGGCACCCGGTTCAGCGGCCGGCCGGTCGCCGCGCGGATCGCCGCGACGATCGCGGGAGTGCTGGAGATCGTCGGCGGCTCGCCCACGCCCTTCGCGCCGTACGGCGCGTCGGGGTGCGGATGCTCGATGAGGTCCGTGACGACCGGCGGCATGTCGAGTGTCGTCGGGAGCAGGTAGTCGGTGAACGAGGCGTTCCGCACCTGGCCGTCACGCAGCTGGATCTCCTCCATGACCGCGAGGCCGAGGCCTTGCGCGATGCCGCCTTCGATCTGGCCGACCACGGCGACCGGGTTGATGGCCTTGCCGACGTCCTGCGCGGTCGCGACCTGGACGACCTTCACGAGGCCGGTGTCGACGTCGACGTCGACGACCGCGCGGTGCGCCGCGAAGAGGAACGCGACGTGTCCCTCGTTCTGGGTCGTCGCGTCGCGCGGCTCGGTGTCTCGATGTCGATGCGTCACCGTACGGTCGATGGGCTCGTCGAGGAGCGCGGCGATGTCATCGGGCGCATGGCCGGTCGTGCGCGCGCGCGAGAGGAGCTCGGCCTTCACCTCGCGGCAGGCCGCGAGCACGGCGCCGCCGGTCATCCACGTCTGGCGAGACGCCGACGACGAGCCGGCCGACCCGATCGTCGTATCGGGCTGATCCACCTCGACGCGATCGATGCCCAGCTCGCTGCGCGCGATCTGCGCGCACACCGTCACGATGCCCTGCCCCACCTCGGCCGCCGCGGTATGCACGTGCGCGATCGGGCCACGCGCGTCGCGCATGAGCCGGACGCGCGCCGTCGAGAAGTCGTCGAACCCGTGCGAGTAGCAGACGTTCTTGAATCCTGCCGCGAATCCGACACCACGGCGGACCCCCTCACCGTGCGTGAGGTTTCCGAGGCCGCCGGGAAGCGCGATCGGGTCGCGCGCGATCTCCGCGTCGGGCATCGGGAGATCGACGCACCGGCGGATCACGTCCGCGACCGGCGCGCTTCCTTCCACGGGCTGGCTCGTGACGATCGCGTCCCCGTTGCGCAGGGCGTTGCGCTCGCGCAGGGCGATCGGATCCATCCCCAGTTTCGCGGCGAGCAGGTCCATCTGCGCCTCGTACGCGAAGCACGACTGCACGGCACCGAACCCGCGCATGGCGCCGGTGGGCGGGTTGTTCGTGTACGCGCCGACCGCGTGGATGCGCGCGTTCGGTACCCGGTACGGCCCCGCGCCGAAGCACGCGGCGTTCGCGACCACGGCCGGACTCGACGACGCGTAGGCGCCGCCGTCGAGCACGATCGACGCGCGGACGAACACGAGCGTTCCGTCCCGTGTCGCACCGTGGCTGTACCAGAGCTTCGCGGGGTGGCGGTGCACGTGCCCGTAGAAGGACTCCTCGCGACCGTAGGTCATCCGCACCGGGCGCTTGGTCCGGAGCGCGAGCAGGCACGTGTGGATCTGCAGCGTGACGTCCTCGCGCGCGCCGAACGCGCCGCCGACTCCCGCGAGCACGAGGTGGACCTTCGACTCGGGGAGACCGAGGCACGGCGCGATCTGGCGGAGGTCTTCGTGCAGCCACTGCGTCGCGATGTGGAGCTCGACGCCGCCGTCCTGCCGCGGGATCGCGAGACCCGCCTCGGGCCCGAGCGCGGCCTGATCCTGCATGCCGAGCTCGTATTCGCTCTCGACGACGACGTCGGCCTGGGCGTCGGGATCGCCATGCTCGACGAGGACATCCTCGATCACGTTGCCCCGCTCGTGGAGCCGCGTCGCGCCCGGCTGCAGAGCGGCGACAGGATCGGTGATGGGGTCAAGGACGTCGTAGCGCACGCGGATCGCGCGGAGCGCGGCACGCGCTTCTTCGGCCGTGTCCGCGGCCACGATCGCGACGGGCTCGCCGACGTACCGCACGCGGCCCGACGCGAGGACCGGCTGGTCGAGCTTCATGAGCCCGTACAGCTCCTTCGTCGGCAGATCCTCGGCGCTGAGCACCGCCCGCACGCCGCTCGCGCGCTTGGCGTCGGCGGTGTCGATCGCGGCGATGCGCGCGTGCGGATGCGGGCTCCGCAACGTCGCGCCGAACAGCATGCCCTCGCGGCGAAGGTCGCTTCCGTAGAGGAACTCGCCCTTCACCTTCGGCGCGGCGTCGGGCCGCTCGATCGATTCGCCGACGCCGCCGCGAACGCGTGCTCGGGGAGGCGCGGTGCTCATCGGCGATACATCGCGGCGGCGGCGCGATCGACCGCCTCGAGGATCTTCCCGTATCCGGTGCAGCGGCAGATGTTGCCGGAGAGCGCCTCGCGCACCTCCTGCTCGCTCGGCTCGGGGTTGCGGCGGAGCAGGGCGTGCGTCGCAACGATCAGACCCGGGGTGCAGAAGCCGCACTGCACGGCGCCGGCGTCGACGAAGGCGCGCTGCACGGGATGGAGCTCGTCGCCGCTCGAGAGCGACTCGACCGTCTGCACGCGCCGTCCCGCGGCCGCGGCACCGAGGACGAGGCAAGCGCAGACCAGATCGTCGTCGAGCAGCACCGAGCACGACCCGCACTCGCCCTGCTCGCACGCGTTCTTGCTCCCCGGCAGCCCGAGGCTCTCGCGCAGGACCGTGAGCAGGCTCTCGTGATCGGCGGCCTCCGCCTCGCGCTCCTCGCCGTTGACGGTGAGCTTGATCCTCATGCGATCGCGGCGACGCGCGTCAGCGCGCGCCTTCCCATCACCGCGAGCACGTGCCTCCGGTACGCGGCCGTCCCGCGGACGTCGTCGATCGGCTTCGCGGCCGTGGCGACGAGACGCCCGAACTCACGCACGGCGCTCTCGGCCGGCTCGTTCGCGCGCTCCCAGCCGGCCTCATCGAAGAGGCCGCCGGCGAAACGCTCGGCGTCGGCCGCGCGAAGGATCGTCGGGCCGCACGATCCGAGGGCGACGCCGACACGCCTGCGCGCACGGTCCACGACGAGGGCAAGTCCGGCGATGGAGATCGCCATCGCGTTCCGCGTCGCCGCGAACATGTAGGTCTGAGCCGGCCCGGCATCGGTCCACTCGGCGCCGACGATGACCTCGTCCGGCCGGCGCACCGACTTCTTCGGTCCCGTCATGAACTCCCCGAACGGTACCCGGCGTGACGCGGTCCGCGATCGCAGCAGCACGGTCGCGTCGAGCGCCGCGAGGACCGGCAGCGTGTCGCCGGCCGGCGACGCTGTCCCGAGGTTGCCGCCGATCGTCGCCGCATTGCGGATCTGCGGCGAGCCGATCGTCCGCGCCGCTTCCTGGAGCGCGACGGAGCCGACGTCCGTTTCGAGCATCCGCGTGTAGGTCACGAGCGCCCCCATGCTCACCTTGCCGTTGCGGCTCTGATCCTTCAGCTCGCCGACGCGATCGATCGCCAGGATGTTCCGAGGCCGTTGGCGACCGAAGTTGATCTCGACGAGGAGGTCGGTCCCGCCGGCCAGGATCGTCGTCTCGCTAACGCTCGCAAGGTTGTCCAGTACATCGTCCAGACCGCGGGCGACGTGGACGCTCACGGGCGGATTATCACTTCCGTGTTCGGAAGGCGGTCACTAGCATTGCGAGCACTCGGGAGGCAGGAGTTGGGCGGAGCGGTCGACCTCGACCGGGAGCTCGCGGAGGCGCGAGCACGCGAAGCGGCGCTGGCCGACGTGCTCGGCATCATGCGGCGCGCGCCGGCCGATCTCGGCCGGGTGCTCGACACGGTCCTCGACCGCGCGGCGAAGCTCTGCGACGCCGAGCGCGCATCGATCCATCTGCTGGACGGTGACGTCTACCGGACCGCGGCGTTCTGGGGGCCGGCCAACCCCGAGTACGAGCACGTCGCCTACGAGACGACGCGAAGACCGGGGCGCGGAACGCTCATCGGGCGCACCGCCCTCGACGGCGACGTCGTTCACGTCCCTGACGTGCTCGCCGATCCCGAGTACACCGCCGGCGATCTGCAGCGCCTCGGCGGCTACCGCACGATGCTGGGCGTCCCGCTCCTGCGCGGCGAGGTCGTCGCCGGCGTCTTCGTCCTGACGCGGAACGTCGTGCGACCGTTCACCGAGCGGGAGATCGCCCTCGTTCGCGCCTTCGCGGACCAGGCCGTGGTCGCGGTCGAGAACGCGCGGCTCATGAGAGAGACGCGCGACTCCCTCGACCGGCAGACGGCGATCGCCGCGGTGCTGCGCACGATGTCCTCCTCTCCCACGAGCGTCGAGCCGGTCATGCAGGCGATCGCCGAGCACGCCGCGAAGGCCTGCGGCGGCGAGGACGTCATGGTGACCCTCGTCGAGGACGGCAGGATGCGGGTCGCCGGGCACTACGGTCCGCTCTCACCGGGCGACGGTGCGACGCCGGTCGATCGAGGAACGGTTCCCGGCCGCGCGATCGTCGACCGGACCGTCGTCCATGTGCCCGAGATCGATCGCGCCGACGCGGAGTTCACGACGGCGCGCGATCTGTCAGCGCGTTTCGGTACCCGCTCCGCGCTCGCGGCTCCGATGCTGAAGGACGGCCAAGCGATCGGCGCCATCTTCCTGCGCAGGAACGAGGCGCGCGCCTTCGCCGACCACGAGATCGAGCTGGTCCGCGCCTTCGCCGATCAGGCGGTGATCGCGATCGAGAACGTCCGTCTTTTCAACGAGACGAACCTCGCCCTCGAGCGCCAGATCGCCATCAGCCAGGTGCTCGAAGCGATGAGCCAGGCGACGCGCGATCTCGACGTGGTCTTCCGGACCATCGCACGCAGCGTCGTCCAGCTCGGGCATGCCGACAACGCGTCGATCTTCCGCGCCGAAGGCGATCTCTCGCGCCACATCGCGAGCGCGACCACGACCGGCCGCGTCGCCGACGAGGCGGCCCTCCAAAGGCTCGTGATGGATGTGGCGCGCCATCGCTTGGAGCGGACGCGCTCGACCATCGTGGGCCGGGTCCTCCTGGAGCGCGCGAGCGTCCAGATCGCGGACGTGACGAAGGATCCCGAGTACGACGAGACCGCGAGCGCCGGCTACGGAGCGGCGCTCTCGGGCGCGGAGGCGCGAACCATCCTCGCGGTGCCCATCGTCAAAGGGAAGACGCTTCTGGGCATCATCGTCGCCCGCCGCAACGAAGCGCGCGTCTTCAGCCCGCGCGAGATCGGCGTGCTCGAGACGTTCGCGCGGCAGGCGGCCATCGCCATCGAGAACACGCAGCTCTTCAACGAGACGAAGGAGGGCCTCGACCGCCAGACAGCCGTCTCGGAGGTCCTGCGCTCGATCGCCGGATCGCCGACGGAGATCACGCCGGTCCTCGAGGTGATCGCCGAGAACGCCGTGCGCTACTGCGGCGCCGAGGACGCGATCGTCATGCTGGCGCGCGAGGGTCGCCTCGAGCCCGTCGCTCATCACGGGGGGATCCCCGCTTTCGGGCAGAGCAGCCCGATCGGTGTGGAGTCGATCCCAGGGCGTGCCGTGTTCGAAGGACGGACGATCCACGTCCCGGACGTGAACGCCCCGGAGGCGGACGGCTACACGACGGCGCGCGAGCGCGTGCGCAGAAGGGGCGACGCGAACTCCGCGGTCCTGGCCGCTCCGATGCGGCGCGAAGGAAGACCCGTCGGCGCGATCCTGCTGCGCAAACGCGAGCCGGTGCCGTTCACGGAGAGCCAGATCTCGCTGGTCGAGTCGTTCGCGGATCAAGCGGTGATCGCGATCGAGAACGTCCGCCTCTTCAACGCGACGAAGGAAGGCCTCGAACGGCAGACGGCGGTCACCGAGATATTGCGGTCGATCGCCGGGTCGCCGACGGAGATCACGCCGGTCCTCGAGGTGATCGCCGAGAACGCGGTGCGCTACTGCGGCGCCGAGGACGCGACCGTCCTGCTGGCTCGCGACGGCCGGCTCCATCCGCTCGCGCACCACGGCATCCTGCCGCCCAGCACCGAGTCGAGTCCGATCGCGACCAGCTCCGTGCCCGGCACCGCGGTGGTCGAGTCGCGAACGGTGCACATCCCCGATCTGGATGCGCCCGAGGCAGCTCGGTTCGAGCACGCGCGGCAGCGCAACAGAGCGCTGGGCCTTCCGAACTCGGCGGTCCTCGTCGCTCCGCTGAAACGCGAGGGGAAATCCATCGGAGCGATCCTCATCCGGAAGCGCACGACCGGACCGTTCACCGATGCCCAGATCAGCCTGGTCGAGTCCTTTGCCGATCAGGCCGTGATCGCGGTCGAGAACGTGCGCCTCTTCAACGAGACCCAGGCGGCGCTCGAGAGGCAGACCGGCGTGAGCGAGATCCTCAGCGTGATCAGCGCGCACCCGACGGAGATCCAGCCGGTCTTCGACGCGATCGTGAAGCGCGCCGCGGAGCTCTGTCATGCCGAGGACGCCACCCTGTCGCTGGTCGAAGGGGACACGATGCTCGACGTCGCTCATGTCGGCCCGATCCCACTCGTGCTCGAGGGTCAGCCACGATTCGCGCTGACGCGCGGCTACGTCGCCGGCCGCGCGACGATCGATCGCGTCGCCGTGCACGTGCTCGACCTCGCGACCGACGACGACTTTCCCGAAGGCCGCGACAACGCCCGCGAGACCGGCCACCGGACGACGCTCGCCGCGCCGTTGCTGCGCGAAAACGTGGCGATCGGCGCGCTCCTCATCCGGCGGGGTGAGGTGATGGCGTTCACGGCGGCGGAGGTGGAGCTGGTCGAGACGTTCGCGCGGCAAGCGGCGATCGCGATCGAGAACGTCCGCCTCTTCAATGAGACGAAGGAGTCCCTCGAGCAGCAGACGGCTACAGCGGAGGTCCTCGAGCTCATCAACCGCGCGAGAAGCGAGGTGCAGCCGGTCTTCGACATCGTCGCGCGGCACGCGACGATCCTCTCGGGAGCGGAGCGCGGCCTCGTGCACATGCGCGACGGCGACGTCTTCCGGGTCGTCGCGAGCCACGGCGTGCCCGACGAGGCGGTCGCCTACGACCGCGAGCACCCCAATACCGTCGATCGCGGATCGCTCACCGGACGCGTCGCTCTCGCCGGCGGCGACGCCGTCGAGATCGCCGATGCCGCGAACGATCACGAATACGTGCACACCGAAGCGCAGAAGCGGATCGGATTTCGAACCATGCTCGGCGTCCCCATCACGAGAGGTCACGAGGTGATCGGGGTCATCGGTCTCGTACGCACCGAGGTGCGCCCATTCCGCGATCGCGAGGTGCGGCTGGTGAAGACCTTCGCCGAGCAGGCCGCGATCGCGATCGAGAACGCTCGCCTTTTCAACGAAACGAAGGAAGGGCTCGAGCGCCAGACCGCGCTGAGCGAGGTGCTCCGGGCGATGAGCAGCTCGCCGACCGACGTCCACCCGGTCATGGCGACCGTCGCCGCCCGTGCCGCGGAGCTTTGCCAGTCCGACGACGCGATCGTCATGGGGATCGAAAACGGGGTCGGGATGCCGCTCGCGCACTTCGGTCGGATCACCGTCGGGGCCGAGGGCGGCATCCCGCTGACCGACGAATCCGCCCTCGGGATCGCGGTCCGTCAGCAGCGCGCGGTGAAGGTCGAGGACACCGAGGCTGTCGACGCGCCCGCGATGGCGCGCCGCGGAGCCGAGCTCGGCTTCCGATCGCTGCTCGCGGTGCCGCTGGTGCGCGAGGGGGTCTCCGTCGGCGGGATCGTCCTGCGGCGGCGAAAGCCCGGGCCGTTCACCGAACGGCAGGTCTCCGTTGTGGAGACGTTCGCCGCGCAGGCGGTCATCGCCATCGAGAACGTCCGTCTGTTCAACGAGACGAAGCAGTCGCTCGAGCAGCAGACCGCGGTCGCGGAGGTGCTGAAGGTCATCAGCGAATCGCCGTTCTCGCTCGAGCCGGTCTACCGCGCGGTCATCGAGTCAGCCGCGCGCCTCATCGGGGTCGACCAATCGACGTTCTATCAGCGCGAGGGTGGCGAGCTCGTCGTTCGCGCGAGCTCTGGCGAGCGCTTTCCGGTGGGCACGGTCGCGGGACCGGGCCGCACGGTCGCCGGAATGGCGGCCGAGTCTCTGCGGACGGTGCACGTCCCGGATGCGCGCCTGGAGCCCGACTTGCCGCAGGACGGCAATCCCGCACGCCTCGCCGTCCCGATCGTCGTCGAGGGCCGTCTCCTCGGAATTCTCGCCATGGGCCGGCTCGAGCCGCGATCGTTCACCGACCGGCACATCCAGCTCGCCGAAACGTTCGCGCGTCAGGCGGCGATCGCGATCGAGAATGTGCGTCTCTTCAATGAGACCAAGGAGGCTCTCGAGCAGCAGACCGCCGTCGCCGAGGTCCTGAAAACGATCAGCCGCTCGACGTTCGATCTCCAGCCGGTTCTCGACATCGTCCTCGAGAACGCGGTGCGTCTCGCCGGCGCGGACATCGGCTGGCTCTCGCGCGTCGAGGAGCAGCGCTTCCAGACGATCGCGTTCAGCAGCGGATTCCCCCACGCTGTCCGTGACGAGCTCACGCGGGCTCGCGGCGGCGCCGGATCGGAATGGCGGCCGTTCGGCCCCGAAAGCGGGGTCATGGGCATCGCTCTCGAAAAGCAGACGATCATCCACGTCCCCGATGCGAAGGCCGACTCGGCTCTCGGACGGTCGCGAGTGGTGCGGCTCACCGACACGCGCTCGGTCCTCGCCGTGCCGATGCTCCGAGAAGATGCGGTCATCGGGGCCATCGCGCTCGGTCGATACGAGGTGCGACCGTTCAGCGAGCGCGAGGTCGATCTCGTGCGGACGTTCGCCGACCAGGCGGCGATCGCCATCGAGAACGTCCGCCTCTTCACCGAGATCCAGGAGAAGAGCCGGCAGCTCGAGATCGCGAGCCGCCACAAGAGCGAGTTCCTCGCGAACATGTCGCACGAGCTGCGCACGCCGCTGAACGCGATCATCGGGTTCTCCGAGGTCCTGCTCGAGCGGATGTTCGGCGACCTGAACGAGAAACAGGAGGAATACCTCCACGACGTGCTGTCGTCAGGCAAGCATCTGCTCACGCTCATCAACGACATCCTCGACCTGTCGAAGATCGAGGCAGGCCGCATGGACCTCGAACGCGGCACCTTCTCGCTGCGGACCGCCCTCGAGAACGGCGTGACGATGATCCGCGAGCGCGCCGCACGTCACGACATCGCGGTCGGGCTCGAGCTCCGCAACGAGCTCGAGGAGGTGTCCGGGGACGAGCGCAAGGTGAAGCAGGTCATCTACAACCTGCTCTCGAACGCGGTGAAGTTCACGCCGGACGGTGGCCGGGTCGACGTCATGGCGGCGCGCGAGGACGGAACCGTCCGGGTCGTCGTCAAGGACACCGGGATCGGCATCGCGCCGGCCGACCAGCAGCGGATCTTCGAGGAGTTCAGCCAGGTCGGCCGCGATCCGGAGCGATCGCGCGAAGGGACGGGCCTCGGGCTCACCCTCTCGAAGCGCTTCGTCGAGCTCCACGGCGGACGCATCACCGTGGAGAGCGCGCCCGGCAAGGGAAGCGCGTTCGCGTTTACGCTGCCGCAGCCGTGAGCCGCATCGTCCTCGTCGAGGACAACGAGAAGAACATGAAGCTCGCGAGGGACATCCTCACGTTCAAGGGACACACCGTGTACGAGGCGACGACCGGCGAGGCCGCGGTCGAGACCGCGACCCGCGAGCTCCCCGACCTCGTCCTCATGGACATCCAGCTGCCGGGGATCGACGGCATCGAGGCGCTTCGCCGCATCAGGATCGACGGGCAGGCCGCGCGCATACCCGTCGTCGCCCTCACCGCGTCGGTCATGGCCGATGACCGCGAGCGCTTCGACAAGGCGGGATTCGACGGCTTCATCGCGAAGCCCATCGACGTGAAGAGCTTCGCGACGCAGGTGGCCGCGCTCATCGCCAAGGGTCGATCGTGAAGGAGCGCAAGGGCCGCATCCTCGCCGTCGACGACAGGCCCGAGAACGTCCGCCTGCTCGAGGCCGTTCTCACGCCCGCCGGATACGAGGTCGTCGGAGCGTCCTCCGGACAGGAGGCGCTCGACAAGGCGACCGGCGGCGGCTTCGACCTGGTCCTCACCGACATCGTCATGCCGGGCATGAACGGCTACCAGCTGTGCCGCGCGCTCCGTGGCGACGAACGCACCGCGTTCCTGCCGATCGTCACGATCACCGCGAGCGGCGGCGAGGAAAAGAGGGAAGCGCTGGACGCGGGCGCCGACGACTACGTGAGCAAGCCGTTCGACAAGACCGAGCTCCTCGCCCGAGTGCGTTCGCTGCTTCGAGTGAAGCGCTACCACGACGATCTCGCGAACGCGCTCGAGACGGTCGAGCGGCAGCGGCAGGAGCTCTCCCGCTTCTTCTCGCCGCAGATCGCCTCGCTCATCACGAGCGCCGAGGGCGCGAAGCTGCTCGAGGGACATCGCCGCCAGATCACCGTCGCGTTCCTCGACCTGCGCGGCTTCACGAGCTTCGCCGAGACCGCCGAGCCCGAGGAGGTGCTCGGCGTCCTGCGCGAGTACCAGCGCGCGATGGGCGAGCAAATCGTCGCGCATCGCGGAACCCTCGAGCACTTCGCCGGCGACGGCATGATGGTCTGGTTCAACGACCCGCTTCCCGTGGAGGGTCACGAGCTACAGGCGGCGCGCATGGCGTGCGCGATGCGCGAGCGTTTCACGGAGCTCGCGAAAGCCTGGACGCGAAAGGGCTACGAGCTCGGGTTCGGCGTCGGCATCGCGACGGGCTATGCGACCCTCGGCCGCATCGGGTTCGAAGGGCGGTACGACTACGGCGCGATCGGGAACGTGGTCATCCTCGCGCAGCGGCTCTCCGCGGAGGCGAAGTCCGGCCAGGTGCTCGTGAGCCAGCGAGTCCATGCGGCGATCGACGCCGACGCCGAGACGCGCCCCGTCGGCGAGCTCACGCTGAAGGGGATGTCGCGACCGGTCCCGGCCTTCGACGTCATCGGCGTGAAGGCCCCGTCGCTCGCGCCGTGAGCGCCGTCCGCTTCAGGACGATCGCTCGGCCGAACGACGACGGGCTCTTGCTCGTCGAGGTGCCGGAGCGCGTCATGAAGAGGCTCGGCGCGGGAAAGCGCGTTCCGGTGCGTGTCACGTTGAACGGCGCGAAGTACCGCTCGACGATCGCGGTCTATGCCGATCGCTATTACCTCCCCGCGCGCAGGGAGATCCGTGAGGCGGCGAAGCTCACCCCGGGCGGCCGCGCCGACGTGTCGCTCGAGGTCGACACGGCGGCGCGCACCGTGGCCGTGCCACCGGACCTCGACAGGGCGCTCCGCGACGCGAGGCTGCGCGCCGCGTTCGACGCCGCGTCGTTCACCGCGCGCCGCGAGATCGTCGAGGGCGTGACCTCGGCGAAGCGGCCCGCGACGCGCGACGCGCGCATCGCGAGAGGGCTCGCTCGGCTGCGCGCAAAGGCAACGCACCGCTCGACCACGTAGCGATCGAGCCGGCGCCGATCCTCCTGAGTTCTCGCGGCCCCTGTGGCAGAGTCGGGCCGCCCGCATCGGGGCGCTTGGGGAAGGGAACACATGGGACCGCATGCGCGCGGCCTCTTTTTGGCCGCACTCGTCTTCGCGTTCCTCGCGCAGACCATGCCCGTCGCGGCGACGGCGCAGCACGACTCGCTGCTCGCGGCGGTGAACGCCTATCGCGCCGCCCGCGGCCTCGCGACGGTCGTCGCAAGCCCGACGCTGCAGGCCGCCGCCCAGTTCATGGCCGACGACTTCGCCGCTCACGGACCCCCTGCGATCCCGCATCGCTCGAGCGACGGCCGTACGGCGAGGCAGCGGATGGCCGACGCGGGCTACCCCGTCGCCGACGCGTTCACGAGCGAGATCATCGCCTGGGGCGCGCGGACGGTGGACGGGGCCATGACGCTGTGGATCAACTCCGCACCGCATCGCGCCGAGCTGAACGACGGCCGCTACCGCGCGGCGGGCCTCGGCGTGTCGTGCGCGGGGGCGCTCCCCTGTGTCTGGGTGGTCACCTTCGGCACGATCGTCGACCGGACTTACGTCGCGCCCGAATACCACGCCGGCTTCTTCGGGCAGTCGGCGTACCCGACGCTCGCGCCGGGCCAGAGCGCCGAGTGGGTCATCGCCTTCACGAACACCGGCCGCACCGGCTGGGGACTTTCGGACGCGACCCCGCTCCGTCTCGGGACCTGGAGTCCGCAGGACGCGACGAGCATCCTCGCGACCGCGTCGTGGCTCTCGCCGAACCGGCCCGCGCAGCAGACGACGACCTGGGTCGGGCCCGGGCAGCAGGCCTGGTTCCGCGTTCAGCTGCAAGCGCCGAGCGCGCCCGGCCAGTACCGCCTGTACCTCCGCCCGGTGATCGACGGGCTCGAGTGGCTCGAGAATTCCGGCGCCTACGTCGACGTGACGGTGCGTTAACGCATGTGTGGTCGAGGGTGAGGTGTCCATCGTGCTCGGGAGGCCCCCCGAGCTCGATGGACCGCACCGACGGGTCAAAAGCGCGGAGCCTATGCCAACCCCGCGCGCTTCATGAGAGGTCCGAGCTGCTCGGCGGCACGCGCGGAGTTCCGCTCGAGAACGTGGGCGTGACGATGCTTGAACTCGTTAGGAGCCGTCGATGGGAGCCGGCGGTGGGGTCCGGCGCGCGCAGGGGGACCCGAGACCCTACGTGGTCGAGGGAGGGCCCCCCGAGCACGATGGACCCCACCGGCGGCTCAAAAGCGCAGGCCTAAGCCAATCCCGCGCGCTTCATGAGAGGACCGAGCTGCTCGGCGGCACGCGCACGGACTTCCGCGGCGTCCATCTTGGTCGCGACCCCGTCGCGCACGAGGAACTCGCCGTCGACGAGCACGTGCCGGACCGCGCGCGAGCCGCCGCCGAACAAGATGCGCGCGGCCGGATCGCCGCCCGGGCCGTCGAGCTTCGCGACATCCAGGACGACGAGGTCCGCGCGCTTGCCCTGCTCCAGCGTGCCGACCTCCTGATCGATCCGCAGCATCTTCGCGCCCTCGCGCGTGGCGAGGGCCATCGCATCGAATGCGGTCAGCGTGCCGATGCCGCTCACGACCCGCGCGAGGAGCGTCGCGAGGCGCATCTCCTCGAAGCCGTCGAGGCGGTTGTTGCACGCGGCGCCGTCCGCGCCGATGCCGACCGTGATCCGCGCGCTCCGCAGCCGCGCGACCTGCGCGATCCCCGAGCCGAGCTTGAGATTCGACGAGGGGCAGTGCGCGACGGACGTCTTCGTCGTGCGGAGGATCTCGATCTCGGAGTCGTCGAGATGCACCCCGTGGGCGACGATCGCACGCTCGCACGCGATCCCCGTGTCGAGGAGGTACTGCATCGGCGTGCGCCCCGTCGTCATGACCACCGCGTTCCGCTCGTCGACGCTCTCGTTCGAGTGGGTGTGCACGAGGAGATCGCTCAGCTTCGCGAGCTGGGTCACCGCTTCGA
>DATBKH010000138.1:0-2430 GCA_036555955.1 Candidatus Limnocylindria bacterium
TCGGCGTGTTCACCACTGCCGCGCAGCGGCCCGACCGGATCACGCCCAGGATGGCGTCGGTCCCCTCGCTGAGCTTGCCGATCTCGCGGACGTCGATCCCGAGCGAGCGGATGAGCGCGGCGGTGCCGCGCGTCGCGACGAGGTCGTACCCGAGCCAGTGGAAGCCCTCGATGATCGGGACGACCTCCTCCTTGTCCTTGTCGGCAACGGTGATGAGGACGTCGCCGCTGGGCAACGGCGCGAGGCCCGCGGCGACGAGCGACTTCCAGAGCGCCGGCGGGAACGAGCGGTCCACGCCCATGACCTCGCCGGTGCTCTTCATCTCAGGGCCGAGGTACGTGTCGACGTCGAGCAGCTTCGCCATCGAGAAGACCGGCGCCTTCAGGGCGACGAGCGGCGTCTCGGGCCAGATCCCGTCCTCGCGCGCGTACCCCTCCGCGGCGAGCGTGCTGCCCATCGAGATCGCGACGGCGAGCGAGACAAGCGGAACGCCCGTCACCTTCGTGAGGAACGGCACGGTGCGCGAGCTGCGCGGGTTCACCTCGAGGACCCAGACCCGGCCCTCCTCGACGATGAACTGGATGTTCAGAAGACCGTGTACCGGCAGCGCCTTCGCGATCTGCGCGGTGAGCGCGACGATCACATCGCGCTCGCGTGGCGCGAGGTTCTGCGCGGGGTAAACGGCGTACGAGTCGCCGGAGTGCACGCCGGCGCGCTCGATGTGCTCCATGATCCCGGCGACGAGCGTGTCGACGCCGTCGCTCACCGCGTCGACCTCGACCTCCTTGCCGCGCAGGTACTTGTCGACGAGCACGCGGCCGGTGCCCGCCTCGAGCGCGGAGTGGAAGTAGCGCTCGAGGTCCTCCTTCGCGTACGCGATCTCCATCCCACGGCCGCCGAGCACGTACGACGGGCGCACAAGCACCGGGTAGCCGATCTCGTCCGCGACCGCGAGCGCTTCCGAAAGAGATGCCGCGGTGCCGCCGGGCGGCTGCGGGATGCCGAGCGCGTCCGCGAACTCGTGGAAGCGCCGGCGGTCCTCGGCCAGCGCGATCGCGTCGGCCGACGTGCCGGCGATCCGTCCGCCGATGCCGGCGATGCGCTCGGCGACGTTGAGCGCCGTCTGCCCGCCGAACTGGGTCAGGACGGCCACGCGCGACTCGCCGACGTGCGGCCGGTGCGGAGCGCTCACGTCGTCGAGAGAGCCGCCCTCGTTCTCGAGCACCGACGCGATCGACTCCTCGTCGAGCGGATCGAAGTACAGGCGCGCCGACGCGTCGAAGTCGGTGGAGACCGTCTCGGGGTTGCTGTTCACCATGACCGGGGCGACGCCGCGCTCGCGGAGCGCCATCGCGGCCTGGACGCAGCAGCAGTCGAACTCGATGCCCTGTCCGATACGGATGGGCCCCGACCCGATGATGACCGCCTTCTCGCCGGGGAGCGGGCCGGCCTCGTTCTCCTGCTCGAACGTCGAGTAGAAGTACGGCGTCACCGCCTCGAACTCCGCGGCGCACGTGTCGACCATCTTGTAGACGGGCCGGATGCCCCACTGCGCGCGCAGCCGGCGCACATCCGCCGCCAGCATGCCCATGAGCGTGGCGATATCGGAGTCGGCGAAGCCGAGGCGCTTCGCGCGGCGCAGCAGGTCCGGGGTCGGCGTCTTGCCCTGCAGCTCGTCCTCGGCGAAGCGGACGATGCCCGCCATCTTGCGCAGGAACCAGCGGTCGATGCGCGTGCGCTCGTGGACCTCGTCGACCGTCGCGCCCCGGCGGAGCGCCGCGAACACCCGCCACAGCCGGTCGTCGGTCGCGCCGTGCGCGAGGAACTTCGCGACGAACGCCTTCGGGTCCGGCGTCTCGACCCACGCCGGCGCCTCCCACAGAAGGCCCGCGCCCTTCACCTCGAGCGAGCGCAGCGCTTTCTGCAGCGACGCCTCGAAGGTGCGATCGATCGCCATGACCTCGCCGGTCGCTTTCATCTGCGTCCCGAGCGTGCGGTCCGCGGCCGGGAACTTGTCGAACGGCCAGCGCGGGATCTTCGTGACGACGTAGTCGAGCGCGGGCTCGAACGCGGCGGAGGTCTTCTTCGTCACCGCGTTCGGGATCTCGTGCAGCCGCTTGCCGATCGCGATCTTCGCGGCGACGCGCGCGATCGGATAACCGGTCGCCTTGGACGCGAGCGCCGACGAGCGCGACACGCGCGGGTTCACCTCGATCACGTGGTACGGCGTCAGCGCGTCGGGGTCCGCGGCCGGCGACCGGTCGGGGTGCAGCGCGAACTGCACGTTGCACCCACCCTCGATGCCCAGCGCGCGGATGATCCGGAGCGCCGCGCTGCGGAGCATCTGGTACTCCTTGTCGGTCAGCGTTTGCGACGGCGCCACGACGATCGAGTCACCGGTATGCACGCCCATCGGGTCGAGGTTCTCCA
>DATBKH010000139.1:0-3737 GCA_036555955.1 Candidatus Limnocylindria bacterium
GTTCGCGCTGCTGCAGCTCGACGCGGCGGGCTGACCGGCGCCTCCCGACCCGTCGGCGCGGCTCGCCGAGAAGTCCTCACCCGCGGTCGATGGGGTGCCGTCGCAGGCGCTCGCGAGGCTGACGTCTGTCGGGACGCCCGGCTCGGCCTCCGCTTGGGAGCAGGTGGACGCGAACGTCGGGTCCTCGGCCGATCCGATGCCGGTCGCGCCGGCGACGAACGCGCCGGTCGCGCGCGCGTCGAGTCGCGCGCGGGCGCGGCCTTCGTCCATGGTCAAGCTCGTTCGGTCAGCGTCGGCGTCGGCGGTGGGCCCGGTGGTGGTGTACGAGCCGTCGGGCGAGGCGGTGCCCGGCTGCGCCGCGGACGCGTCCGTGGGGACGCGTGCGCTCGTGCCCGGAGCGGTCGCGTTCGTTGACCCGGTGTGCGTGCCGCCGTTCTCGTCCGGCGTGGCCGTGTTCGACGACGAGGCGCCGACGGGCTCGCTCGAGGAGACCGAGGCCGGGCCGGCGTCGCCGCCGCTTGCGTTTGCCGATCCGCCGACCGTCGATCCGTCCGTCGAGGGCGATACGTCCGGTTGCACCGAGACGGTGGGCGTGTCCGCGAGGCCGGGTCCGCCCGCCGTGAGGAGGATGCCGATGCTGAACGCGACTGTTCGGAGAATGGTCTTGATCACGCTGACACCTCCGATTTCAGATGGCGTGCGCGTTCGCCTCCTGCCGCGCCCGGTCGAGCAGGATCGCGAGCTGTCGATCGAGGCGAGCCACTTCCGAAATGACTCGGTCGAGAGCCTCCGTCGCGCGCGGCAGGTCGTTCTTCGCGAAGTGCTTGGCCCGTTGCGCGTCGCCGGTGATGAGGGTGAGGCGCTGGCGAAGCTCGTAGATCGCGTCCTCGACGAAACCGTCCTCGTTGTGGTCCATCAGACCCACGCCTCCCTGCGTTCACGCGCCAGCACGACCACCCGGAGCTGCGGAAGCTCGCGCGAGAGGATCCGCGCCACAGCGCTACCGCCGAACGACGGAAGGTCCGCATCGAGCAGCGCAACATCGGGACGGAGCGATCGCAGGAGGCGGAGCGCGACGACGCCGTCGTCGGCCTCGCCGACCACGTCGAAGCGCGGATCGGCGGCGGCCGTGGCGCGCAGCAGCGCGCGGAATTCCGCGTCACCATCGCCGATGAAGAGCCGGACCGAGCGAGGTTGTGGTGGCACGGCGGAGCGAGTGGACGCATCGATCCGCTCGCCCCGCCGCGCTGGGGGATGGGGGGAAGAAGTCGTCATCACAGCCCGGACTATTCGGCCGCAAGACATCCCAGACAAGGTCCCATTTGGGTACGCGGTGCCCAGCCGCGAGCGACGCGTGCCCGAATGGGACCTTGTGACGCACCGCCGCGCGCCGATAGTCAGCTCATGTCGAATCTCCTATCGCACCGCGTGCGAGTCGTCGTCGCGGAGCACCATCCGTCGATCCGCGAGAACCTGCGCTACCTCATCGACGCCGAGCGCGACATGGAGTGTGTCGGCGTCGCGAAGAACGGCAGGCAATGCCTCGACCTCTGCGCGGAGCTTCGGCCCGAGGTCGTCATCGTCGACGAGATCCTCCCCGGAGCGGACGGCATCGCGGTCACGGCGATCCTCAGACATCGGCAGCCCGAAGTCCGTGTCGTCATGTACACGTTCGATGAGACGACCTGCGAGGTCGCACGCGTTTATGGAGCGGCGAACTGCGTGCGCAAGGACGTTCCGTACGCGGAGCTGCTCGGCGCGATCAGGCGGGCCGGGCCCGGTGCTCCGAAGGAGAATCAGCCGCGGGCCCTGCGACCGGCCGCGGATCGTTGCTGACGTCGACGAAAAAGACGACGAGTCCTGCGACGCGGTCCGCACCGTCGTAGATCGGGCTCGCGAAGAGATCCGCTCGCCGCCACGATGTCCCGAGGCGCGTGAAGTCGTTCAGCGGAAGGTCACGTGCCACGCGTTCCGCCCTCGCGGCCAGACACTCGTTCGCCATCCGTTCCACCGTCCGGCGTGAGGCCGATGGCAGAAGGTCCGTGAGGCGCGATCCGGCACTCGCTCCGGGCAGGACCCGCTTCGCGGCTGCGTTCGCGTACTCGATCTGATGCGCGGCCCCGCGCGTGACGACCGCGGGGATCGGCGCGGCCTCGAGAAGACCCAGCGCGTTCGGTCCGCGCGACCGATTTCGCGCGACGGAGGTCTGGAGCGCCTGCTGGACCAATGCCGTCCGGCTCGGTGCATCGAGCTTCGTCAGGAGTCGCGAGATCACTCGCTTCACGGCGTCCGCGCCGATACCGAGCTTTCCGCCGATCTCCTTGTTCGTCAGACCGCGAACGAGCAGATCGAGGACCTCGCGCTGCCGTGGCGTCAGCGCCGGGTCGGCGGCCCGGCCCCGTCCGTCGTCCGCGCGGCGATTGCGGCGCAGCGGAAGCGGCGAGAGAAGCGTCATGCCGCGCCGCTCCATGTCGATCGGAGCGCTCATGCCGTACGCCCCGCGTGCGTCCGGTACCCGCCTCCCGCCCGCTTGGCCTCGTACATGGCGACGTCGGCAGCCTCCAGCAGGCTTCGGCCGTCGCGACCCTGCTCGGGATAGACCGCGATGCCGATGCTCGCGCCCACTCTCAGCTCCTTGCCCTCCGCCAGGATCGGCGCTCCGATGAGCGTCGCGAGTGTCCCGGCCGTCTCTATCGCGCCGGCGACCGGCGTCGCCGGCAGCAAGAGGACGAACTCGTCCCCGCCGATGCGCGCCGCGGTGTCGCTCTCGCGAACCGCTCCGGCGAGCCGCGACGCCACCTCCACGAGCACGAGGTCGCCAGCGTGATGCCCGCTCTCGTCGTTCACGCGCTTGAACCCGTCGAGATCGATCAGGAGCACGCTGAGCGGCGTCAGCTGGCGCGCCGCGGCGGCGATCGCGGAGCTGAGCCGATCGGCGAGGAGCGTTCGGTTCGGCAGTCCGGTGAGGCCATCGTGCAGCGCCTGGTCGCGAAGCTCCGCTTCGGTCTTGTCCCGGCTGGTCCGGTCGCGGACGATCCACACGCGCCGCGGCCGCGCCGCCCCGACGACTTCGCGACGGATCACGTCGACGTCGATCCAGGGACGCTCCCGTGTCACGAGCTGGCCCCGGAACTCTTCGTGGTCACGATCCACGCGCGGCTCCGCCGCCGGCACGACCAGATCGTTCATCGAGCGCACGCGGCGGAGGTCATGCGCGCTGAACCCGGTCATGTGCTCGAGGGTCTTGTTCCAGAAGATGGGCACGCTGGCGTCGGTGATGACCACGGCATCGCCGGCTTCGGCTTCGGCTTCGAGGATCGGCTCGTAGAGCTCGTGTTCGCGCTCGCGAAGCGCATCGAGCTCCGGAAGCACGGCGTTCAACAGCACGCCGGCGCTGATGTAGCCGCCGAGATGGATCACGACCTGGCCCAGGCCGACCGTCATCCCGAGATCCATCGCGCGCCAGATCATCACCACCACGTAGGTCAGAGTGAGGGACGTGGCGGCGAGGAGCGAGCCGTTCGGGATGCGGAAAGCGCCGCTCGCGATCACGACAAACCCGCAGACGTACACGGTCCACCCCGGGTCGGGCGAAAACACGAACAGCGAGAAGCCGACCAGGCTGATGTCGGCGGCGAGAGTGAATCGCGCGGTCCGGACGCGCTCCTGGGCCGATCGCACTCGCGACCAGGAGCGGGAGACCAGCAGGCCGTATCCAGCGAAGAAGATCCCGAGCA
>DATBKH010000140.1:0-5601 GCA_036555955.1 Candidatus Limnocylindria bacterium
CTGGCTCGCCGCGCCGCTCACGCGCACCTCCGTCGGGACGATCGCGGCGTCGCCCGCGAACGTGCCGGCGGGCGGCTCGTTCGCGAACCGCGTCTGCACGAGGAACGCGCGCGACGTGATCGGCTCGATGCGCACGGTGACCGTCGCGGGCGCGTTGCTCTCGACCTTCACGCCCGCCGTCGCGACGTCGACGTGCACCGGGAGATCCTGCGGATCCGACCGGTGCAGATCGGCGGTGGAAATGTCGAGCGTCGCGTGCAGGTCCGCCGCGACCACGTTGGCGAGCGCGCCCTCGGTGCCGCGAAGGCGGACCCCCACGTCGCCGAGCTGCCCCTGGAGCACGTAGCCGGGCGGCACCTCGGGCCGCTCGACGGCGACGCGGCCGGCGTAATCGCGCACGGTCTCGGTCGGCGGAGCGCTCAGGAGGGAGACCGCCCAGAACACGACCGCGATCAGGATCGCCGCCACTTTCAGCGGAAGGTCCGAAGTGACCATGCGACGGAAGTCGATGCGGCGCCGCGGGAGGAACGCCCGCGTCGGCGCGGGCACGCGGGCCATCCGCTACTCCCGAGCCGTAGGCGAGGCAGCAGGACGGTCGGACGTAGCGAAGCTGCCGACGACCACCTACGACGCCTTGCTGCGGAAGGGAAGCGGTTGGATCCGGCTGCGGAGGAGCGACGAGAGAACTCGGCGCAGGCGCTCCTCGTCCAGCGCGCCGATGATGCGTCCGCCCGCCGCGATGGAGATGGCCTGCGTCTCCTCGGAGACGACGACCACGATGGCGTCGGTCTGCGCGCTGATCGAGAGCGCCGCGCGGTGCCGCATGCCGTAGCGGTGCGCGCCGCGATCCGCGCTCTCCTCGAGGGGCAGAAGACACGCCGCGGCGAGGATCTGGCTGCCGCGCACGATGACCGCGCCGTCGTGCAGCGGCGACCGCGTCATGAAGATCGACGCGAGGAGCTCCGCGGTGAGCTTGCCGTTCACCGGAACGCCGGTCTCGCTGTAGTCCTGAAGGCCCGTGGCGCGCTCGAGCACGACGAGCGCGCCGTGCTTTGCCTCGCTGATGAGGAGCGCGGCGCGAACGAGCTCGTCGACGATCCCCTCGAGCTCTTCCTCGCTTCCCGGGGCGAGCAGGCGGTTCAGCGGGCCGAGCTGTCCGAGCTGTCCGAGCGCGCGCCGCAGCTCCGGTTGGAACACGACCACGAGCGCCACCAAAGCCACTGCGAAGAGCGCTTGCAGCAGGAGCGTCGTGAGCGTGAGCTGCGCCCAGACGGCGATCTGATAGATGAGGACGAGCACGAGGACGCCGAGGAGGAGCTGGACCGCGCGCGTCCCACGGATGAGGACGAGCACGTAGTAGATGAAGACCGCCACGATCAGGATGTCGAGCGCGTTGTTCCACTTGAAGATCTGGCCGTGGAGGAGGTCGTTGATCTGCTGGGCGATGCGATCCATCTATTCGCCCTGAGCCAGGGCCTCGACCTCCGCCGCCATGTCGTCGCGACCGTTCAGCCGCAGCGCCTGCACCAGCAGCTGGCACTTCGCGCTCGCGACCTCGCGCTTGCCTAACGTGCGCGCGACCGCGATCAAGAGGCGCTGGGCGTCATGGTCGGCGACGCCGGACGAGATCAGCTGCAGGAGCAGGTCCGATGCCGCGTCGGTGTGCCCCTCGTCGATGTAATGACGGGCCGCGGCGAGCGCCAGCTTCGCGGCCCGCGGGTCGCGCGTCGCGAGGTAGCGCGCCGCGGCCGCTTCGACGGCGGCCGGATCCTCCTCGATGGACGGGTCGCCGTTCGGCGGCTCCGGCGCGGCGGCCTCGGGCGTCCACGGTTCGGTCTCCGCCGGCCCGACCTCGAGCTCCGGCTCGGCCTCGGCCTCCGGGGGGCGCCGAGACGGCGCCGCGAAGCTCGGCGGTGGCTGCGGCGCGGTCGTGAACGTCGGGTTCGCCCACGGGTCGTTCTCGAGCGTGATCTCCTGCACCGGGGAGCGGTCGTAGCTCGGCGGCGGATACGTCGTCGGGGGCGGGGCCGCCCACGGATCGTCCGGGCCGACTTCGACCGGGGGCGGCGGCGTGAAGGACGACGTGCGTTCGGGGCGCGGCAACGACCAGGGATCGACACCCGGCGCATGGTTCGCCGGTGCGCCGTCGCTCGAGACGTCCGCCGCGCTGCGTGTGGTCGTCGGCGGCTCAGGAGCGGTCGGCCTCGCGTCGGCCTTCGGCGCCGTTCCCGAGACGATCCCGTCCAGCGACGCGAGGTCCGGCGCGCCCTTCAGCTGTCCCTTGGCGTACGCGACCTCGTTCCTCGCTCGGTCGATCTCGCCGTTCTGCCGCAGGTCGCCGATGAAGCGCGCGTATTCCTGCACCGCCGCTTCGAGGTCGCCCGCGAGAGCGAGCGCCGCGGCGAGACGCCGGTGCGTCGCGAGGTCGCGCGGGTCGAGACCGACCGCTTCACGGAGGAGCCCGATAGCGGCGGATCGCTCCCCCGCCCTCGTGACGGCGGCGGCGCCGTCACGGAGGACGCGCAGCGCTGAGGCGCGGTCCTCCTGCTCGAAGTGGACCTTCGCGAGACCGCGGTAGCCGCCCTCGGCGCCGGGGAACTTGTCGACCAGGTACTTGAAGCTCTGCTCCGCCTGGCGAAGGCGGCCCTGCTTAAGGCTCTGGAGGCCTTTGTTGAGCTCGACCTGGTAGTTGAAGTTCGAAGGGGCCATCGCCGTAGTCTGCGCTCGCGCGGCGCCTTTGGGCTAGCGCTTCGTGAACTGCGGGGCCTTTCGGGCGCGCTTGAGACCAGGCTTCTTCCGCTCCTTGGCGCGCGGGTCCCTCGTGAGGAGCCCCGCCTTGCGCAGCGAGCCGAGATGCTCCCGGTCCACCTGCAGCAGCGCGCGGGAGATGCCGTGCGCGATCGCGCCGATCTGACCGGTCACGCCGCCACCCTCGACCTTCACCATCGCGTTGAAGCGGCGAGTGGTGTTCGTCACCGAGAACGGCAGGAGCGCCTGTTCCGTCGCGCCGTCGCGCGCGAAGTAGTCGTCGAGCGGCTTCCCGTTCACGACGACCGCGCCCTCGCCGGGGACGAGGCGGACTCGTGCGATGGACGTTTTGCGGCGGCCGGTCCCCTGGAAGTACGGCGCTGCTTTCATGAGGCGGACTCCTTACGGACGGGTTCGGGCTTCTGGGCCGCGTGCGGATGCTCCGCGCCGGCGTAGATGTGGAGTTTTCGCGCCATCTGCTCGCCGAGCCGGTTCCGCGGAAGCATGCCGCGGATCGCGCGGCGAACGACCTCTTCCGGGCGGCGCGCGAGAAGGCTGTCGAGCGTCTCGGAGCGCATGCCGCCTGGATAGCCGGAGTGACGCACGTACTTCTTCGCCTGCAGCTTGTTGCCGGTGACGCGCACCTTCGCCGCGTTCACGACGATCACCGGATCTCCGGTGTCGAGGTGCGGCGAGAACGTGGTCTTGTGCTTGCCGCGGAGGAGCGACGCGACCTCCGTCGCGAGGCGGCCGAGCGTCGCGCCGTCCGCGTCGACGACGCGCCAGCTCCGCGTGATGTCGCTCTGTTTCGTCGCGTACGTTTTCATTTCTCTACTCACCGTTGTCGTCCGGTTCCTCTCGTTCCGCCGCGTTGGCTTGGTTCGTCTTCGTCCCATAGTCCACCGCCACCAGGCACAGGCCTCGCGCCGGTGCGCTCGGACCGGCCATCGCACGATCCGCCGATTCGACGATCCGCGCGAACGTGGCGGCGTCGATCTTGCCCCGGCCGACCCAGAGCAGCGTTCCGACGATCGCCCGGACCATCCCTCGCAGGAAGGCGTCCGCGGTGATCTCGAAGCGCACGCGCGGCCCGTCGACGCACCACTCCGCGCGCCGGACGGTGCGCACGCCGCCGGTCCCGGCCGCGAACGACGCGAAGTCCCGCCGTCCCACGAGCGCCCGGCTCGCGTCGCGCATCCCGTCGAAGTCGAGCGAGCCGGCGATGTGCAGCTCGCGCCGGCGCTCGAGCGGATCGCGCTCCGCCGCGTGCCTGATCCGATATTCGTATGTCCGCCCCGTCGCCGAGAACCGCGCGTGGAAGTCCTCCGCCGCCGGCTCGATCGCCGAGACCGCGATGTCCTCCGGCAGGAGGGCGTTGACCCCCCGGCCGATCGTCGCCCCGTCCAGCGCGCTCGCCGTCCGGAAGTCGATCACCTGACCGCTCGCGTGAACTCCGGCATCGGTCCGACCCGCGCCGGTGACCTTCACCGCCTCGTCGCAGACCATCGACAGAGCTCGCTCGAGCTCGCTCTGGACGGTCGTCGCGTTCGCTTGCACCTGAAAGCCCGCGTAGTCCGTTCCGTCGTACGCCACGCGCGCCTTCCAGTGCGGCGTTTTAGGTCGCTGCTCCCTTCGCCGTCTTCTTCTTCGTCGCCGTCTTCGTCGTCGCCTTTGCCGCCGCCTTCGCGTTCGCCTCGGTCTTCTCTTCCTTCTTCGCTCCGCGGCGCGGGAGCGCGAGACGGCGGCGCGGCTTCGCCGCCGCGGCCTCGTCGGCCTTCTCGCCGGCCGGCTTCTCCGTACCCGCGACGAGCTCGAGGAGCATCTGCGGCGCGGCGTCACCCACGCGGCGGCCGATGTGGGTCACGCGCACGTACCCCGATCCGCGGTCGGGCCACCGGGCGGCGAGATCGCCGAACACCTTCTCCACGATCACCGGCTCCGGAAGCCACGCCAGCGCACGGCGCCGCGCGTCGAGGGAGCCGTCCTTGCCCAGGTTGATCATGCGGTCCACGAAGACGCGCACTTCCTTGGCCTTCGCCTCGGTCGTCTTCACGCGCTCGTAGCGGAGGACCGACAGCGAAAGGTTGCGCAGCATCGACCGGCGATGGCCGGTGCGCCGCCCAAACTTCCGCTCGTGGACCTTGTGCGGCATCAGCCGATCCGTTCCTCGCCGTCGTCCATCCGCGTCTCGGTCGGGGACTCCGACTCGCCCTCGGGCTCCGAATCCTCGTCCATCTCGGCCATCGGCTCTTCCATGATCGGCGACGAGTCGTCCCGAACCGGCGCCTCGATGAGGCCGCGCGCCGCGAGTCGCTCCTTGATCTCGTCGAGCGACTTCTTGCCGAAGTTGCGCATGCGCAGGAGCTCGTCGTCGGGCGTCTGCAGGAGCTGGCCGACCTTCGTGATGCCGTGCCGTTTCAGCGAATTGAACGCGCGCTGCGGCAGGTCGAGGTCCTCGATGGGCATGTCGGCGATCGCCGCCGGCAGCGCCGAGCCGTTCGTGCGCTCAGGCTGCGCGAGCGCGGTCTGCGAACGCGTCAGTCCCGCGAACAGCGAGAACTGCTGGACGAGGATCTGCGAGCCCTGCGCGACCGCGTCGTCCGGCGTGGTCGTGCCGTCGGTCCAGACCTCGAGGATGAGCCGGTCGTAGTTCGTGACCTGACCGACGCGCGTGCTCTCGACGCCGAAGTTGACCTTCTTCACCGGGCTGTAGAGCGCGTCGATCGGGATGACGCCGATCGGGAGGCCCTCGCGTCGATCGGCAGAGTGAAAGCCGCGGCCGGTCTCGACGGTGAGCTCGAGCCACAACGACGAGTCCGGCTCGAGCGTGGCGATCTTGGCCTCGGGGTTCAC
>DATBKH010000141.1:0-15801 GCA_036555955.1 Candidatus Limnocylindria bacterium
ACGCTCTCGGCTTCGGAGCGCGGGATGAGCGTGAGGTTCGCGATGCCACCGAGGTTCAACAGCGCGACCGGCGCCCGATGTCCGAAGAGGACGAAGTCGGCGAACGGAACGAGCGGCGCGCCTTCGCCCCCCGCGGCCAGGTTCGCGCTGCGGAAGTCGGTGACGGTCCGCACGCCGGTCCGGAGGGCGACGCGCGACGCGTCTCCGAGCTGGAGCGTCGCGCGCTTGGGCAGGTGCGCGACCGTCTGGCCGTGCATCGCGATGAGGTCGGGCGTGCTCGAGAGCGACGGGATGAAGGAGCCCGCCGCTTCGGCGTACGCCTCGCCGATCGCGACGTGCAGCTCGGCGAGATCCGCCGCGCCGAGACGCTCGCCCGACGCGGCGGCGAGGATCCGCGTGCGGAGATCCTGCTCGTAGTCGTGGTGGGCCGTCCCCAGGACCTTCACGTCGCCGCCGTCCATCGCGATCGCGGCCACGTCGATGCCGTCGATGGACGTGCCGGACATCATGCCGATCGCGATCACCGGCGCATTGTCGCGCTCGACGCGAGCGCCTCGTACGTCGCCAGGCGAAAACGCAGCAGCGCGTCGTCGTTCGCTCGGCCGAAGTAGACGCGGTTCGTGAGGACGACGATCGTCAGGTCCTTCGCCGGGTCGACCCACACGCTCGTCCCGGTGAAGCCCGTGTGCCCGAAGGCGTCCGGGCTGAAGAAGGGGAGACCCTCCGGCGGGCGAAGCACGAGACCGATGCCGCGGCGGATCCCGCCGCCCTTGTAGTGCTCGGTGCGCGCGAGCGACGCGAGCTCGTTGCCGACGACCGCGCCGTCGCGGTACACGCGCGCGATCGCCGCGACGTCCGCGGCGGTCCCGAACAGGCCGGCATGTCCTGAGACTCCGCCCATGGCGTACGCGTTCTCGTCGTGGACCTCGCCACGCAGCCGCTTGTGGCGCCAATCCCGGTCTTCCTCGGTGGCCGCGCACTCGGCCGGCGGGCGCGGTCCGTACGCCGCGGTGGCCGCTTCGACCGGCGCCAGCACGCGCTCCGCGATCAGCTTCGCGAACGGCGCGCCGCCCACTCGCGAGAGTCCCTCGGTGAGCATGATGTAGCCGAGGTCGCTGTACCGGAACTCGCCGAGGTCCTGCGCGAGCGGCTCCGACGCGGCGCGCCAGACGATCTCCCCCGCGGACGAGCACTCCTTCCAGAACGGCTTCCACCAGGCGAGTCCCGCCGTATGCGTCAGGACGTGGAGCAGCGTGATGCGGTCTTTCGCTCCGCCGCGGAATTCCGGCAGCACCTCGCGGAACGGCATGTCGAGCGCGAGCAGCTTCTCGCGAACGAACGCGAGGACGAGGGCCGTCGTGGCGAGCTTCGTCAGCGAGGCGAGGTCGAAGAGCGAATCCGGCGTGCACGGGCCGTCCATACCCGCGGCCGGGTCGGGGCACAGCGTTCCCGCGGCGTAGACGTCGGTCGCGCCCTTTTGCTGCACGCGGACCACGGCGGCGGTGCAGAGCGTGCCGATCGCGTCATCGACGATCGGCTTCGCCGCATCGGCGCTGGCGGTCGCGCTCATGCGAAGTCGCGCATCCCGGACCCGATGCCGAACACGCCCGGGATCACCGCCGGCAGCGCGCCGGTCGGTTTGCGCTCTCCGAGCAGGACCTCGGCCGCCGCGGTCAGGCTCGGCTCGCGCGAGTCGTACGCGCACAGGTACGCGGCGACGTCGGGGACGCTCAGGACGTCGTAGGGTCCGCGGAGCGCGACGACCGCGACCGGATGATCCCTCTGCAGCGCCCTCACGAGCTGCACCTGCTCGGGATACGCGAAGAGATCGGTCGTCCCGACGACGACGGCGTCCGCGCTGCGCGCGGCCGCGACGGCCTGATCGATGTCGCTCTGCGCGGGGTGGAGCGGGAGCGAGAGCGACAGCGCGTCCGGGCGCTTCGCCGCGATCACCGAGCCGAGCGTCGGCTGCCCGACGAAGAAGCTGATGTCCGCGTTCGTCGGCGAGATCGCCGCGATCTTTCCGCGCAACGGGAGCACGCCGCGATTGCGCAGGAGCGTCGTGGCGCCACGGGCCAGCTCGAGCGAAGCCTTCGCGTTCGCGGCGAAGTCCGGCGCGGCTTGCGTCGCCGGTCCGTCGAGGATCCCGAAGCGCCGCTTCGCGTCGATGACGCGCGTGACCGACGCGACGATGCGGTCCTGCGAGATCGTGCCGGCGCGGACGGCGTCGGTGATGAGGCGGTGCCCCTCGAGCTGTGCGCTCTCGTCGAAGCGGAAGAGGAGATAGTCCGCGCCCGCCTGCAGCGCGCGCAGCCCCGCCTGGGCCTCGCCGACGCTGCGGAGCGCGCCCATCTCCAGATCGTCAGTGACGATGAGCCCCTGGAAGCCGAGCGTGCCGC
Source organism: Candidatus Limnocylindria bacterium (assembly GCA_036555955.1). Taxonomy (GTDB): domain Bacteria; phylum Chloroflexota; class Limnocylindria; order P2-11E; family P2-11E; genus 3-1-20CM-2-70-9. The sequence goes on from DATBKH010000141.1 coordinate 2,400, forward strand.
GGACCAGATCCGTCAGCACCGGCTTCGAGAGCGTGACCGGGAGATCCGGCGTCGGGTCGAGCGCCGGCACGACGATGTGGGCGCTCATGATCGCGGGCACACCGGCAGCGATCGCGGCTCGGAACGGCGGCAGCTCCACCCGATCGAGCGTCGCGCGGTCGACGTCGATCTTCGGGAGACCGGTGTGCGAGTCCGTCGTGGTCGAGCCGTGACCGGGAAAGTGCTTCGCGCAGCAGAAGAGTCCCGCCGCCGCGTACGCCTGCACCGCGGCGGTGACGAGGGAGACCACCCTCGCCGGATCGCTCGAGAAGGAGCGATTCCCGATGATCGGATTCGTCGGCTCGTCGTTCACGTCGGCGACCGGGGCGAAGTTCCAGTTCACGCCGATCGAACGGAGCTCGTTCGCGGAGATCGTCGCGGCGGCGCGCACGCTCCGCTCGGGTTCGGCGGTCGCCGCGAGCGCCATCTGACCGGGCAGGACGGTGATGCCCTTCGTGATCCGGATGACCGGGCCGCCCTCCTGATCGATCTCGAAGAAGGGCGGCGGCGTCTTCGCTTCGCGCGCGATCCCGTTCAGATCGGCGATGAGACTCGCCAGGCCCGCCGCGTCGGTGAAGTTCTCCGAATAGAGGATGACCCCGCCGACGCCGCGCTCGCGGATCATCGCCTCGAGCGCGGTCGTGATCCTCGTCCCGTGGAACGCGACGCTCATGAGCTGGCCGACCTTGCGCTCGAGGGACATGTCCGCGATCAGATCGCCCCGCGGGCCCGACGGGGCATTCGGCGCGCACGCCGCCACCGCGGCGGCCGCGGCCGCGCGGAGGAACGCGCGCCGCCTCACCGGAGCGTGACCGGAAGGCGGCCTTCGGGCTGGCTCCGTCCCGCGAGCACCGCGGCGAGGGCCTCGAGCGACACCGGCACGTCGCCGTACGTGAGCAGTGCCGGCGTTTCGGGGACGAGCGCCGCGTCGTAGGGGCTGCGCAGCGCGCAGAGCACGCCGCCATGCGCGAGCAGGGCGCGGACGCGCGCGGCCTGCTCCGGCTGGAAGCTCGCGTTCGTCGAGCAGACGACGAGCGTGCCGTCGTCGGTCGGCAGCGACCCGTTTCGCGCGAAGCTCACGCGGTCGCCGAGCTCGCGACGCAGCGCCGCTTCGAACGTGGAGGCGGGTGTGGCGAGCTCCTCCACCGGCGATGCTTTCGTCGGCTCGAAGTAGGTGACACGGAGATGTCCGCCAAGGCGCGGCAGCGGCGGGCCGACGTGCGTGATCGAGGCGGCCGCGATCGCTCGGGCGAGCTCGCGGCGAGGCTCATCGTCGAGCTCGGTCTCCTTCGCTCGCCGGCCGAACCGCTCGCGGAACCAGGTGGCGCGGCGCAGCGCCTCGGCGACGCGCTCGGCGCGGACGCGCTCGGCGATCCACCGTGAGGCCGCGAGCTGCCGGTCGAGGCCGCTCGTGACCATCATCGCGTCCACGCCGGCCTCGAGCCCCGTGACGACCACGTCCTCGATCGAGATGTCCGCGATGCCGCTCATGTCCAGCGAGTCGGTCATCGAGAGACCGTCGAACTTCATCTCGCCTCGCAGAAGGTCGGTGAGTATCGGCCTCGAGATCGTGGCGGGCGTGTTCGGGTCGAGCGCCGGGTACCGGATGTGTGCGCTCATCACCGTCGTCGCGCCGGCAGCGAACGCCTTTCGGAACGGAAGGAGCTCGCGACGATCGAGCGTCGCGCGGTCCGCGGTGACGTCCGGCCGGGTGAAGTGCGAGTCGAGCCAGGTGTCGCCGTGACCGGGGAAGTGCTTCGGCGTCGACGCGACCCCCGCTCCCTCCGATCCGCGCACCCATGCGGCCGCGAACTCGGCGACGCGCTCCGCGTCGTCGCCGAACGACCGCGTTCCGATCACCGGGTTCCGCGGATCGACGTTCACGTCGCACACCGGCGCGTGGTTCACGGTGATGCCGTCGGCGAGCAGCCCTTCGGCGACCGCGCGTCCGGCGCGCTCGGCGTTGCGCGGGTCGCCCGTCGCGCCGATGGCCATCGCGCTCGGGAACACGGCGCGGTACCCGACACGCACGACCGAGCCGCCTTCCTGATCGACGGCGACCGGCACCGGCGGAAGCCCGCCGCTCTCCGCAGCGTCCTGCGCCTCGGCGAGCATCGCGCGCAGCTGCTCGCGCGAGCGGATGTTGCCGCGGAACGCGAAGAGCAGAAGTCCGCCGATGCGTCCCCCGCGGAGCGCGTCGAGGATCGGGCCGGGCGCGTGCTCGCCGTCGAAGCCCGCCCAGACGAGCGCGCCGGTGCCGAGCTCTGTCACGACCTCCGTCGCCGGCGATACCGCGCGAGCGTGATCTGCCCGAGCGGACGGCCGCGAGGCACGCGTGTCGATTTCTCCAGTGTGATGCGTCGGATCTGGTCCGCGTTCGGGACGATCGGCGCGATGCGGCGCGTGCTTCTCGGTCCGGCGATGTAGCCGCCGAGCGCGTCGACGACGTCGTTCACGCGCTCCTCGATGTCGGCCATCGCGAGCGGTCGCGACCCGAGGTACAGCTCGATGCGCACTTCGAGCCGGTCGCTCTCGCTGTAGCCGACGCCGCGCGACGCCTGCGCCTCGAGGACGGCGGCGTGGATCCTCCGCCGCCACTCGTTGCGGGGCGGGGCGTACGGTGGAAGGGTCGCGCTGAAGGTGAATCGGCGTTTCGCCACACAGCGAGACTAGCGCTCTATGATTTTTCTCTCCGAGGAGACCTGACCTGCCAACGCTGAGCGAGGCGGCCCGCGCGCGTCTTCCCGACAGCGCGTTCGCCTACATCGATTCGCAGGGGCGTCGCCGCTTGCCGATCCCCGACGCGTCGCACGTCCGAAACGCGCTGGCGCGCTTCGATCAGGTCGGCTTCGAGGATGACGCCGCGCGCGAGCGTGCCCGCGAGCGCCTGCTCCGCGCCGCGAAGAAGTACGGGATCGTGCCGCTCGGCTTCTTCGACGGGCAGCTGCGCAAGGCGAAGTCGGCGACGGTGAGGACCCTCCCACGCGGCACCGTCACCTTCCTGCTCACCGACATAGAAGGATCGACCCGCCTCCTGGAGCGGCTCGGCGACGGGTACCCCCGGCTGCTTCGCGACGTGCGGAATCTCATCCGCGCGAGCATCCGCGCCTCGAGCGGCCATGAGGTCGACGCGCGGGCCGACGAGTTCTTCGCGGTGTTCCGCAAGCCGGCCCATGCGCTGGAGGCCGCCCTCGCGATACAGCGCGGGCTGCACGCGAAGTCCTGGCCGGGTGGCGCGGACGTGCGCGTGCGGATCGGGATGCACACCGGCCATCCGACGCTCACCGAGACCGGCTACGTCGGGATCCCGGTCCACATCGCTGCGCGCGTGTGCTGGGCGAGCCACGGCGGGCAGATCCTGCTCTCGTCCGCGGCCCGCGATGCGTTCGCCGGCGAGCTCGCGACCGGCGTCGCGCTCCGTAGCCTAGGAAGTTACTCGCTCCACGGGGTCGCGCAGCCGGAGAAGCTGTACCAGATCGAGGTCGCCGACCTCCGCACGAAATTCCCGAAGCCGCGCACACTCGGACCAAAGCGCTCGACCAGCCCTTAGGCGCGGCGCCGCTCTCCGGTGTTGGGTCCCATCGGCGAGGGCAGGCAGTCCTCTCGTCGTTGCCTCGCTACGCCGGCCGCCGGTGATCAGCGCGCGTGACGACGGCCGGCTGGGCTCAGAAACTCCGCGAGGACTGCCCGCCCCTCTCCGCCGGACCCTCACCGGTGCCGCTGCCGCTGGGCGTCTCCGGACCAAAGCGAACCCGCTCGACGTGACGTTCGCGCGGCTCGGTCGCTTCGCAGCCTTACGGTCTCGGGTCTCCAGAGGCGAGGCGGCAGACAGTCCTCGCGGAGTGCCTGAGCCCAGCCGGCCCGTCGTCACGCGGGCCAAGCACGCAGGGCCGGCGTAGCGAAGTTACGACGAGAGAGGACTGTCTGCCCCCTCGCCGCTCGCCGCCCCAGACCCGCCGGCGGCGAGGACGTCGCGCTAGCCGCGCTGGACGGTCACGTCGAGCGAGTCATAGCCGGTCGATCCATCGGGAAACGGAGGTCGGCCGACCGGCGTCTCGGTGTTTCCGGTGCCGTCGGTCGCGCGCACGATCAGCTTCGCCGGGCCCGTCGCGCTCGGTGTCCACGGATAGCTCCAGCGCCGCCACGTCAGCGCGCCGAGCGGCGTCTCGAGCGCGGCCTGTCCCCACGAGCTGCCGCCGTCCGTCGAGACCTCGACCTTCGAGATGCCGCGTGAGCCCGCGAACGCGATCCCCGCGACGGTGACGGCTCCGCCGTTCCACTGCACCGAGCGGCCCGGTACGTCGATGCGCGCGTTCGTGTTGATGTTGGCGCTGTCCGACCAGCCCTGGCCCTGCCAGTAGCCGATGAAGTCGAAGGTGACGACCTCGACGGAGCGGATCCACTTCACGTTCTTCATGCCGTAGATGTTCGGCACGAGCATTCGCGCTGGATAGCCGTGATCCTGAGGGACCGTCTTCCCGTTCATGAGGTACGCGACCAACGTCCGATCCTCCATCGCCTTCGCGATCGGGATCGAGTCGGTGTAGCCGTCCACCGACGTGAACACGACGTCGTACGCGCCCGGCTTCACCTGGGCGCGGTTCAGGAGATCGCGCAGCGGCACGCCGGTCCAGAGCGCGGTCGAGATGAGGTCGCCGCCGACGTAGTTCGAGATGCATTCGAGCGTGTGCAGCTGCTCGACGGCCTCGAGGTCCAGCAGCTGGTCATACGTGAGCGAGAACGGAGACTCGACCGCACCCTTGATGTCGAGTCGCCACTCGTCGATGAGCACGCGCGGCTTCACGAGCGTCGTGTCGACGGTGTAGTGGTCCTCGTTCTTCGTGATGCGGGGGGTGATCCCCGGCAGCGCGTCCAGCTGCGGATCGGCCGCGGGTACGTCGACGCGCGAGCGCAGGCGGCGCGCGGTCGCCGTGACGCCGCCCAGTCCGCCCGCCCCGACCGCGGTCAGGCGCGAGAGCGGAAGCGAGACGATCGCGAGCCCTGCGGCGACGGCGGCCGTAGAGAGCAGCGCTCGCCGTCGGCCGATCGCCACGGGCGGTGCGGAGCGCTCCGCGCTCGGCAGGATGTACGCGAGCGCCGCAAGGAAGACGGCCGCGCCGGCCGCGGCGTCGATCAGGCTCGTGACCGGCTCGATGCGCTGCGGCGCGAAGATGCGCGCGAGCCCGAACGCCGCCGCCCACGGAAGCACGCCGACGGCGACCACCAGGGCGGTCCGGCGCCGCGGCGACGTCGCGAGCGCGCCGGTCGCGGCGCCGGCGATGAGGAACAGCGCGAGCACGCCGACGATCAGGAGGATCTTCGCCCACTGATGGAGCGCGTCGATGAGCGGGATCGAGATCCAACCGGGGAGCACGTCGATGATCGCCTGACCGAGACTGTCCGCGACGAAAGGCATGCCCGCCGTGCTCAAGAGGAACGCGACGTCGAGGGCAAAGAACATCGCGAGCGCTCCGACGAGCATCCCGGTGCGTGCACGCCGGTCGAACCGGCCCATATATGGCACGATACGCCGCGTTGTCTTCGTCGCTCCTTCCCCTGACTTCAGAGGATCTCTACGACTTTCGCTTCCTGACGGATGCACAGATCTCGCCCGACGGCGAGCGTGTCGCGTATGCCGTCAAGACCGCGAACGCCGAGCGAGATGGGTACCAGGGAGCGCTCTGGCTGGTCTCGTTCGACGGCGACGAGCCGGTACAGATCAGCTCCGGCGAGCGGCACGACTCGTCTCCGCGGTGGTCGCCGGACTCGCGACGGATCGCCTTCACCTCCGATCGCGGAGACGTGCCGGCGGGCCGAAAGCGCCCGCCGCGAAACGTCTTTCTCCTCGACCTCGCGGGTGGTGAGGCGCGCCAGCTCACGCACTTCGGCGACGACTGCGGCGACCTCACCTGGTCTCCGGACGGCCGGACGCTCGCTTTCGTCGTCCGCGATCCGAAGGATGAGGACGAGGACGACGGCATCCGCGTGTACGACCGTGCCCGATACCGCTCGGACGAGGGCGGCCTGTCCGACGGACGCCGGAAGCACATCTGGCTCGTAGCGCTCGACGGATCGGGACCGCGCAAGCTCACCGACGGAGACTGGGACGACGGCCAGCCGGAGTTCTCGCCGGACGGGCGAGAGATCGCGTTCGTCTCGAACCGGACGGACGACCGGGACATCAACACGGTGGCCGACATCCATGTGACGAGCCTCGACGGCGTGACGCGGCGGATCACCGACGGCAAGGGCAGCTACGGCAACCCCTCGTGGTCGCCGGACGGCGCGAGCATCGCGGCATACGGGACGGATCGCGCGATCGGCTCGGCGGCGCGAAACGCCCACCTCTGGTCCTTCCCCGCGCGCGGCGGCGCGGGACGGGACCTGCTCGACGGTTGGGATCGGACCGTGGGTTCCTCCGTCATCAGCGACATGCGCGCGCATGCGCAGACCCTTCCACCGGCGTGGACGAAGGACGGCCGCATCCTCTTTCTCGGGTCCGACCAGGGAACGGCGAACGCGTACTCCTGCGCGGCAAAGGGTGGCGACGTGCGCGCCGTGACGATGGGCAGCCATCAGCTCGTCTCGTGGTCGCTCGACGCGGCCAGCCGCCGCTTCGCGGCGATCCGCGCGACGGCCACGGATCCGGGCAACCTCTACGTCGGCGAGGTCGGCGGCCAGCTGCGGAAGGTCACCTGCCTGAACGACGATCTGCTCGGCTCGCGGTTCGTCCAAGCGCCGGAGCGGGTCGAGTTCGCAGGCGCGGACGGCTGGACGATCGAAGGCTGGCTCATGAAGCCGAAGGACTTCGACGCCTCGAAGAAGTGGCCGCTCGTGCTCGAGATCCACGGCGGCCCGCACACCGCGTACGGTCACTCCTTCTTTCACGAGTTCCACCTCCTCGCGGGGCGCGGCTACGCGGTGCTGTTCACGAACCCGCGCGGCAGTCACGCGTATGGCGAGCGGTTCGTCGAGGCGTGCGTCGGCGATTGGGGCGGCAAGGACTACGAGGACCTGATGGCCGGCGTCGACCACGTGATCGCGCTTGGGTGGGTCGACCCGAAGCGTCTCTACGTGACGGGCGGCAGCTACGGCGGATTCATGACGAACTGGATCGTCGGGCACACCGACCGCTTCCGCGCGGCGGTCACGCAGCGCAGCATCTCGAACAACGTGTCCGCGTACGGGACGAGCGACATCGGGTGGCACTTCTGGGAGCACGAGATGGGCGACGCGACGCCGTGGCGGGACGGGGACAAGCTCGTCTTCCGCTCGCCGTTGACCTACGTGACGAAGGTGAACACGCCGCTCCTCCTCCTGCACGCCGAGCGCGATCTGCGCTGTCCCATCGAGCAGGCCGAGCAGCTCTTCACGGCGCTGAAGGTGCTCGGGAAGGAAGCGGTGTTCGTGCGCTTCCCGGAGGACAACCACGACCTCACGCGCGGCGGGAAGCCGAAGCACCGTGTGGAGCACGCGCGCCGCATCGCCGATTGGTTCGACGCGCACCCCTGAGGCGGCGCTAGCGCTCCGGTCCGAGCTCGAGATCCTTCGGCGGCTCGTCGGGAAGGACCCACCGGATGTACGGCTTCGCCCATTTCCGGTGCATCGCGTTCGCGGTCTCAGTCGCGTCCGCGTAGCTTCGCTCGAACGACGGTCCGTCATGCGCGGCAAGGGCGGCGAGCACCGGCGCGATCTTCTCGTGCTCGAACGACGCCAGGTCGTCGGCGTACTTGGGACGGATCTGGGCAAGCTTGCGCTGCAAGCCGCGCACGCGCCTGGCGAAGTACGCACCGAGGTCCCAGTTGCCGCCGCGCGCCGCATACGCGCACTTCCACCAGGCGTTGCCGACCGACTGCATCAGCTCTCCCGTCCCGGGCAGGAGCTGCGCGAGCTGGTCGACGGTGAAGCTCGGCTGCGGTTCGTCGGCCACCGCGCGATAGTACGAACGTGAACGACCATCATCGACGCGGCTCTTTCGCCGTGGCGCTCGAGAACTTCCGGACGAGCGAGATCCCGTTCCCGCGCCGCCTCGGCATCACGGCGCGGAACCTGACGCGGCGGTTCGTGCTCCGGCAGACCTGCTGTGGCCACGACGGCGAGCCGGGCTGCTGAGTGACCAAAGAGCCGGAGGGTCCTCCGCGCCGCTAGCATTGGCCCGTCCTTGAAAGAGCTTTTCCAGGGTCGTCGCTTCGGATTCGCGCCGCGTCCGGCGCTGGCCTACGTCGCGGTCGGGCTCGGAATCGCGCTGACGCTCACGGACCTCATGGCGTGGTTCGCGTGGGGCGCGTCCGACACGACGGGCTTCGTCATCGTTTCGGATTGGCTCGCGCACACCGTCACGGTCGTGCTCGCCCTCGCCGTCCTCGCCGCGCTCGCCGAGCACATCGACGTCCCAGGGGACGATCGGGCACTCGCACGGCTGGACCTCGTCGCCGGGCTCGTCGCGTTCCTCATCTACGCGGCGTCGACGTTCCTGCGGATGTTCGACGCGGGCGCGCCGGCGGCGAGCCCCGCGCCGTTCCTGTTGGCGATCGCCGGCCTCATCGTGACGTTCGTCGACGCCGCCGTGGCGGGCAACCTGTACAGCGCGCGCGAGTGGGAGGAGCTCGAGGAAGAGCCGCTACGCGACCGCCGCCCGCGGAGGCGCGCCGCCAGCCGTTAGCCCGAGGCGAGCTCCCGCAAGCGCAGGGCGTTCCGGACCGCGTAGCCCATCTCGTCGTTGTTGAAGTACGCGAATACGTCGCGGCCCTCGGCGCGCCAGGTCCTGATGCGTTCGGCCCACACCCGCAGATCGGCGTCCTCGTAATTCGACGCATACCGGCGTCCCGGTCCGTGGAAGCGCAGATAGACGAGGTCGGCCGTGACCGCGAGATGCGTGGGCCAGTGCGGCGTCTCCCCGATGACGAGCGCGACCTTTCGCCGGCGAAGGAAGTCGAGCGCCTCGTCGGTGAACCAGGAGGCGTCGCGCGGCTCGAGCGCGTGGCGCCGCCGGCGCGGCGCGACCATGCGGAAAAAGCGATCGGCGCGCCTCTCGTCGAACCTCATGCGCGGCGGGAGCTGCACCAGGACGACGCCCGCCTTCGGTCCCAAGCCGGCGAGCGTTCCGTACGAGCGCTCGACGCTGTCTGGCTCGATGGCCAGACGCTTGATGTGCGTGATGAAGCGGTTCAGCTTGACCGCGTAGACGAAGTCATCGGGCACCGCGTTCCGCCACTTCTCGAACGTCTTCTTCTCGGGCTGCCGGTAGAAGGGGTTGTTCAGCTCCACCGTGTCGAAGTAGCGGATGTAGTGGGCCAGCCACTTCGCGGTGGGCAGCTCGGGCGGATAGAACCGGCCCCTCCAGTGCGGGTACTGCCACCCCGAGGTTCCCACGCGAAGCTCGCTCATATCCTCTTCCCGTGATCCGCGTCGAAGATCTCGTGAAGCGCTACAAGAAGGCAGACCGCAACGCCGTCGACGGCATCTCCTTCGAGGTGAAGGCGGGGGACTTCTTCGTCTTGCTCGGACCGAACGGCGCGGGCAAGACCACGACGATCTCGATCCTCACGACGACGCTCTCGCCGACCGGCGGCCGGGCGACGATCGATGGCCACGACATCGTCCGCGACGCGAGTGCCGTGCGCCGGAAGGTGGGGATCATCTTCCAGCGGCCGAGCCTCGACCAGAACCTCACCGCCGAGGAGAACGTCCGCTTCCACGCGATCCTGTACGGGCTCTATCCCTACGCGCCGAGTTACGGGCTCATGTCGCGCGAGTACCGCACCCAGGTCGAAGAGCTCGCGAAGCTCCTCGGCATCCTCGCGGACATCCACAAACCCGTCCGCACGTTCTCCGGCGGCATGCGCCGCAAGCTCGAGATCATGCGCAGCCTCCTGCACGACCCGAAGGTCCTCTTCCTCGACGAGCCCACCGCCGGTCTCGACGTGCCGAGCCGCCGCACGCTGTGGGAGCACCTCGCCCAGGTCCGGCGGACCAGCGGGACGACGATCTTCCTGACGACGCACTACCTCGAGGAGGCCGAGGAGGCGGACCGCATCTGCATCATCGACAAGGGTCGCGTCGTGTCGCTCGGAACGCCCGACGACATCAAGCGCGACCTCGTCGAGGACTACGTGCTCGTCGACGCGGACGATCGCGACGCGCTCCGCGAGGAGCTGGCGCGGCTCGGGCATGCGACGAGCGGCGGCGCGCCGTACAAGGTCCAGCTGGACGGTCACACCGTCCACGGCATCCTCCGCGCGATCGAGACCCCGCTCTCGGTCGTGAAGACGCACACGCCGAGCCTCGAGGATGCCTACCTCGAGATCGTGGGGAAGACGAATGAGTGAGGCTTCGGCCATCCTCGCGCTCGCGCATCGCGACTTCATCAAGCTGCTGCGCGATCGCGCGCGCATCGTCGCCGACTTCTCGTTCCCGCTGATCTTCATCGGCATCCTCGGGACGACGCTGCAGGCCGGATTCGGCGACCGTTCGAGCATCAACCTGCTCGATTACGTGTTCACCGGCGTGCTCGCGCAGACCGTGTGGCAGTCGTCCGCACTCGGGCTCATCTCGCTGCTGGCCGATCGGGAGCAGGATTTCAGCCAGGAGATCTTCGTCTCGCCGATCTCGCGCTACTCGATCGTGCTCGGCAAGATCCTCGGCGAGTCGCTCGTGGCGTTGCCGCAAGCGCTCGGGATCATCGTGTTCGGCTTCGTCCTTCAGATCCACATGTCGCCGGAGCAGCTGGTGCGCATGGCGGGCGCGCTCGCCGTCGTCGCGCTCTTCGGCGGGGCGTTCGGCGTCATCGTGCTCGCGAACCTGTCGAGCCAGCGCGCCGCGAACCAGATCTTTCCGTTCGTGATGCTGCCGCAGTTCTTCCTCGCCGGGATCTTCAACCCCATCCAGAACCTGCCGCTGCCGCTCGACATCCTCTCGAAGATCGCGCCGATGCGCTACGCGGTGGACCTGCTACGCGACGCCTACTACGGCTCTGGCACGGGCGTCGCGCTGTTCGACGCGGCGACGAACCTCGCCATAATCGGGGCGCTGTTCGTGCTCTTCATGGTCGTCGGCACGTTCCTCTTCGTGCGCGCGGAGCGAAACCGCTAGAGCGCGACCCCGGTCAGGAAGAACACCACCCGCGCCGACACCTCGCCCGCGAACGCGCAGCCGAGCGCGACATACAGCAGGCCGGTCGACGACTGCGTATTCATCCCCGCGGTCCACCACGCGGCGAGCGCGACGATCCCGGTCATGAAGAGCCCGACGCCCACGCGGAGAAGCAGCGCGACCGACAGGCCCGTCTCCCACGTCCCGGTGAAGTCACCGCGGAGCGCGGCGATCGCGACGACGACGATCTGGAGCAGGACGCCGAACACCACGATGAGCGACGCCTGGCGGAGCGGCCCCGGCGACAGCTTCGGCGTCACGAGGTACCAGTGGCCGAGGAGCATGGCGCCGTCCGAGCCGCCGAGGGCGATCGCGCCGAGAGGGATGGCGACGAGCGCGAGCGGGTCGTACGGCACCTGCGACAGCCCGGGGATCGGCCGCGCGATCGCTGCGATCCCGAGCGCGAGCGCGCCGGCGATGGTCGTGACGATGCCCGCGGAGACGCGCAGCCCGCGCACCGGCAGGAACGAGGTGACGAGCTGGATCACGACGAGGATCGTCACGACCACGAGCGCCTCGGCAAACGCACCGAGCGCGCTGGTGTCGATGCCCGCCGCGTCGGCGAGGTCGCCGCGCGGGAACGTCGGTACGAGGGCGAGCGCGGCGGCGACCGCCCCTGCGTCGACGAACGCGACGAGCTTGAGGAAGCCGGTCGGTGCGCGCCCGCCGCGATCGATCATCCACATCACGAGCGATCCGCCGATCGCCAGCTCCGTCAGCACGACCGCGAGCACGATGGGAAGAGTGGCGATCGCCATCTACGAAAGCAGGTCGGTCGCGGTCGCGGCCGGCGCACCGCGGTCGATCGCGAGATGGAAGAACTCGCGACCTTCGCGCCGCTTCATCATCTCGTAGAAGCGATCGCGGTCCTTGAGCTGGGTCTTGTGGCACTCGAACGCCTGTTTCTTGCGGTCCTCGTACTCGCGGATGTCGATCGCGTGGGTCGGCGTCATCGCGACGATCGGGAAGTCGGCGATGAACGGCGACGCGTTGAAGAACAGGCGTTTTGCCTGGTGAGCGGCGCCGCGGTCCGGAAACTGATCCGCGAGGCCGGCGCGGTGGAATCCCCGGACGGCGAAGAAGCTCGCCGCGCGATGATCGTCGTGCTCGCTGCCGGCTCCCTCGGGTCCGAAGGTGCACACGACGTCGGGCTTCACGCCGCGGATGAACTCGACGACGTCGGCGGTCACGCGGTCGACGGGGGACGCGGCGAGGCCGCCGTCCGGCCACTCCAGGAGGCGCCGTTCGTCGAAGCCGATGATCTCCGTCGCGCCGCGCCACTCCTTCGTGCGCTCGGCCGCGAGGTCCGTCGGGGTCCAGGCGCCGCGCTCCCTGCCGAACCACAGCCCCGCGTCTCCGCGGGTGAGCGTGAGGAGCGCGGTGCGGTGCCCGCCCGCCTTCAGCTTCATCGCGGTCCCGGCCACGCCGAACGATTCGTCGTCAGGATGCGCGAACACGAACAGCACGGTCGCCACGCTCTGACGCTAGCTTGACGGCGTGACCGTCTCAAACGAGCACGACCGGCGCATCGCCGCGATGTTCGATCGCATCGCGCACCGGTACGACCTTTTGAACCGGGTCCTCTCGTTCGGCGCCGACCTCGGCTGGCGGCGGCGCGCCCTCGCGCTGGCGCGGCTCACGCCGGGCGGGCGCGCCCTCGACGTCGGCACGGGGACCGGCGACTTCGCGCTCGCCCTCCTGGCGCGTTCGCCCGCCTCCGCGCGCGTCGTGGGTGTCGACATCTCGCCGGGCATGCTCGCGGTCGCCGAGCGGCGTGCGGAGCGCGCCGGGGTCGGAGCTCGCTATGAGCGGCTGCTCGCGAGCGCGGAGTCGCTCCCCTTCGCGGACGCGTCGTTCGACGTCGCCGTCGCCGGGTTCGTCGTCCGCAACGTCGGCGACATCCCCCGCGCGCTCCGGGAGATCCGTCGCGTCCTGCGGCCCGGCGGCCGTCTCGTCATCCTCGACCTCCACACTCCGCGAAGCCCCGTCCTGCGCCGGCTCTACCGCTCGCACGCCCTCCTCTGCCCGCGTCTGGCGGCCGCGGTCGGCAGCGATCCGTCCGCGTACCGCTACCTGCCGCGCTCCATCAAGGCCTTCCACGATCCCGAGGCGCTCGCCGATCTCCTTCGACAGGCGGGGTACACCGGCGTGCGTTTCGAGCGTCTAACCTTTGGCGTAGCGGCGATCCACGTTGGGGAGGCCTAGGCGTGGA
>DATBKH010000142.1:0-3655 GCA_036555955.1 Candidatus Limnocylindria bacterium
CTCCCCGACCAACGCTCGTGTCCGCCGGATCCGCCTCGATGACCTTGGCGCAGGCTTCGACCGCGTCGAGCGCGGACCCGCCGCGCGAGAGGATGCGCACACCGACCGCGAGCGCCGGACCGCCGTTCCCGCTCGCGACGACGATCGGGGTGATCGGCATCAGCGACCGGTCATCCCGCGGACGACGCGAAACCCGATCGGACCGGATCCGTCGGCGGCGAAGAAGCGCTTCGCCGGCTCCGCGGCGCTGCGCAGGACTCGGCCGCCGTCCTGCCAGCTGTTCGTCCATTCGCGCAGGTCGCCGCTCGGCTCGAGCATGCCCGCGGAACGCGCGGCCTTCTCCCACTCGCGTTCGTCGGGGAGCCGGTAGATGCGGCCGGTCCCGAGGGTGAGCCAGCGGCAGTACGCGACCGCGTCCGCCCACGTGACCCCGTCGACCGGCCGATCCGGCGAAGAGCTCGAGCGCGACGGCTCGTGCCGATCCTCGGCGAGATAGACCGCGTACTCGGCGGCGCTCACCGGACGGCGCGCGATGGCAAACACGTTTACGTGCTCGGTCCGCGGTGGATCGCCGAGGAGCGCATCGCCCGCGGGCACCACGACGACGTCCGGCTCGACCACGGCTCGTACGGTACTCACTCGCGAGGGGGAGTACGCCGCCGGGGGAGTACCTACGCGGTAGAGGCTCTCACCCCCGCGGCCGATGGCGGCAAGGTCCGCGCATGCGAACTTCTTGCGCATGTACAGCGGATACGCGGCGATCTGGAGCGCGAAGCTGGTGTCACTGCCGCCGACACAGGTGACGGTGGTGCCGCCGGTGAACGTCATGCTGCGGCTCGTCTACAACACGCTCGACGGGATCGTGAACGACTACTTCGTCATCACGGCGAGCGTCGCGGCGCGGTAGCGCAAACGGGGACACCCGGGACCGTCCGGGAACGCGATCCTCAGGCGGGAACGGTGTTCTTCCGCTTCGCCTCGTCCTGACGGGCGAGCTCACGGCGGAGGGTCTTTCCGATGAGCGTCTTCGGCAGCGACTCGCGGAACTCGATCTCCTTCGGCCGCTTGAACGGGGCCAGATACCGATCGCAGTGCGCTCGCAGGTCGTCGGCTGAGGCGCTCGCGCCCGGCTTCAACACGACGAAGGCCTTGACCTCCTCGCCCTTGATCGGATGCGGCACGCCGATCGCCGCGGCGTCCATGACCGCCGCGTGCGTCGCGAGGACTTCCTCGACCTCACGCGGGTACACGTTGAAGCCCGAGACGATGATCATCTCCTTCTTCCGGTCCACGATCGAGACGTATCCATCCGGATCGACCGTGGCGATGTCTCCCGTGTAGAGCCAGCCACCGCGGAGCGTCTGCGCGGTCTCGTCGGGCCGGTTGTAGTAGCCGTCCATGAGCTGCGGCCCCCGCAGGACGAGCTCGCCCGACTCTCCGGGTGCGCAGTCCTTCTCGCCCGCCTCGAGATCGACGATCCGCGACTCGACGTCGGGGAACGGCACGCCGATCGAGCCGATCTTCTGCTTGCCCTCGCCGAAGATCGGATTGCAGTGGGTCACCGGCGCGGCCTCGGTCAGGCCGTATCCCTCCACGAGGTTCGCGCCGGTCAGCTCGACGAAACGCCGGTGCGTCTCGACGAGAAGCGGCGCGGACCCCGAGATGCATGCCTCGATCGAGCGCAGGTCGTACTTCTGCGCGAGCGGCGAGTTGTTGATCGCGTTGTAGATGCGCGGCGCGCCCGAGAAGAGCTTCGGTTTGTGGCGCTGCACGTCCTTCAAGACGTGCTCGAGGTCGAACTGCGGCTCGAGGATCATCGCCGCGGCGGCCTGGATCGCGAGGCTCATGACGACGGTCAGGCCGTAGACGTGAAAGAACGGCATGACCGCCATCACCGTGTCCCGCCCGTCGCGGAGATTCGTGAACCAGGATCGCGATTGCAGCGTGTTCGCGACGAGCGCCCGGTGCGAGAGCATCGCGCCTTTCGATACACCGGTCGTGCCACCGGTGTACTGGAGGACCGCGACATCGTCGGGGCTCGTGCCCGCGTCGAACGGCTCGGCCGGCGCGGCGAGCACCTCGCGGAACGAGAGCGCGCCGGGATCCCCCGCGAACGGCTGGCGATGCCCGTCCTTCTTCTCGCGCGCGACCGTGAAGAGGAGACGGAGGACCGGCGGCATCTCCTCCTTGATGTTCGTGACGACGACGTGCTCGACCTTGGTGCCCGCGCGCGCGGCCTTCACCACCGGATAGAGCCGCGAGAGGACCACGACGACGCTGGCCCCGGAATCGGCGAGCTGGTGCTGCAGCTCGGGCGGCGTGTAGAGCGGATTGCACGGGACGACGACCGCGCCGGCACGGAGCGCGCCATAGAACGCGATGACGAACTGCGGTGTGTTCGGGAGGACGAGCGCCACGCGGTCGCCCTTCTTCACGCCGAGCTTCCGCAGGCCGTTCGCGAAACGCCACGCGGCATCGGAGATGTCGCGGTACGTGCGCTTGCGGTTGAAGAAGATCGTCGCGGTCGCGTCGGGATGGCTCTCGGCAGCGTCGTCGAGGAGCGCCTGAAGCGGCACCGGCGGGTACACGAGCGAGGACGGGACATCGGGGTCGTAGTGGCGGGTCCAGGGCTTCCCCGTCTCGGGCGCCGCGATGCGCGTTTCGACCTTGATCCGGCCGGCCATCAGCTGGCGAGCAGCGCTTCCGCGATGATCATCCGCTGCACCTCGCTCGTCCCTTCGTAGATGCGCAGGATCCGCGCGTCGCGGTAGGCGCGCTCGACCGGCGAGTCCTTCATGTAGCCCATCCCGCCGTGGATCTGCAGCACGCGATCGACCACCCGGTTCGCCATCTCCGACGCGTAGACCTTCACCATCGCCGCCTCGAGCGACGCGCGCTTGCCCTGGTCCATCTTCCAGGCCGCGTCGTAGACCATGAGCCGCGCGGCGTGGATCTCCACGGCGGAGTCCGCCAGCATCCACTGGATCGCCTGGTTCGCGGCGATCGGCTTCCCGAACTGCTGCCGGCGCTTGCTGTGCGCGATCGCGAGCTCGAGGAGGTGCTGGCTCGATCCGACGGCGCCCGCCGCGAGCGAGATGCGGCCGATGTCGAGGGCGCCGAGCGCGGTGCGGAATCCCGCGCCGACCTGTCCGCCGAGGACGTTCTCCTCGGGGACCTCGCAATCCTCGAAGACGAGCTCGCCGGTGTAGGAGCCGCGCAGGCCCATCTTGTCGTCGATCTTCCCGACGCGGAAGCCTTTGAACCCCTTCTCGACGATGAATCCGGTGATGCCGCCGCGCGCCCCCTTCTCGCGATCGTTCGCCGCGTAGACCACGACCACGTCCGCGATCGGGCCGTTCGTGACCCAGATCTTCGTGCCGTTCAGGATCCAGCACCCGTTACGCAAGGCCGCGGTCGTCTGGATCGACGCGGCGTCGCTGCCGCTCGACGGCTCCGTGAGCGAGAACGCCGCGATCTTCCGGCCGGCTGTGAGATCGGGCAGGTAGCGCTTCTTCTGGTCCTCGGTGCCGCCGAGGAAGATCGACATCGAGCCGATGGAGGTGTGCGCGCCGACGATGTTGGAGAACGCCGCCGAAGTCCGGCCGAATTGCTCGAGCGCGAGGCAGTACCCGAGATCGCCGGCGCCGGCGCCGCC
>DATBKH010000143.1:0-2484 GCA_036555955.1 Candidatus Limnocylindria bacterium
CATCGAATCGAGTCTATCGATCGCGCCCGAGCTGCGGAACGCGCGCGAGGATCGCACCGAGTCCGGCCAACACGATGGCCGCCGCACCCGCGACGGCCATCGGCGTGCCGAACACGATCGCGGCCCCGCCAAGGAGCGGCCCGTTCAATATGCGCACGCCCTGCGTCCCTAGCGTGTACGCGCCCATGACTCGGCCGCGCAGCTCGTTGGGCGCGGAAAGCTGGATCTTCGTGTTCGTGAGCGACTGCGTCAGGACGGCGGCGCCGCCGACGACGATGAGCAGGAGGAACGAGAGCGCGAAATTGGTCGAGAACGCGAAGACGAGGACCGCGAGCATCTCAGCCATCGCCGCGCCGACGATGAACCGGCCGGTGTGCCGCCGGTCGCGCGAGTACGCGAGATAGAACGCCGCCGCGATGGCGCCGATCCCGCTTCCCACGAGAAGGAACGAGTAGCCGAGGTCGTCCACATGGAGCACGTCGTGAGCGAACAGGACCAGGAACGAGTTGAACGTGTGCCCGAGAAAGACCACGCTGAGCATCTCCACCCCGATGAGCGACGCGATGAACGGGCGGCCTCCCACGAATCGGAGTCCGTCTCGCAAAGCCGCGCGGACCGGCGTCGTCGAGCGCTCGCCCAACGGCTTCACCCGCACGAGCGCGAGGAAGACGAGCAGCGGAACGAACGTGAGCGCGTTGACGAGAAATCCCCATCCCGGTCCGAACGCGACCACGATGAATCCGGCGACGGCGGGTCCGACCACCTGCGAGAACTGGCGAGCGGTCGAGTTCAGGCTGACGGCGGAGAGGAGCTTCGACGGTCCGACCATCGAATGGATCAGCGTCTGCTGGGCCGGACTGCCGACCGCGCCCGCGAAGCCGTGCAGGAGCAGCAGCGCGAAGAGCCACCAGGTGGTGACGACGCCGGCGAGGGTCGCCGCAGCGACGGCGATGGCCGCCGCCATGAGCAGGAGCTGGGAGACGATCTGGACTTTGCGGTTGTCGTAGCGGTCGGCCAGCACACCGCCGTACAGCGAGAAGAACGTGAACGGGATCCAGTGGGCGAAGACCATCATGCCGAGCCAGAACGGCGCCGTGGGCCCGGCGAGCTGGTAGACGAGCACGTTTCGGATCACGTTCTCCATGCCGTCGCCGGTCGAGCTGATCCAGCTCGTGATCCAGTACCAGCGGAAGGTCGGGCTGGCGAGCGCCTCGAAGCGGATCGCCTGCGGTGCGACCGAGCCCGCGCCCGGATCGACCTCGAGCGCGTCGATCTTGCGTTCGTTCACCCGCAGAGGCTACGGGACTCGGTCGTCCCTCACGGGATCGGCAGCGTCGGCGATGGGACCGGAACGGGAAGCGTGGGTACGGGCAGCGGAACCGAAGGCAGCGGTGGTGGCGTCACCGGAAGCGTGGGTACCGCCGTCGGCACGGGAGCGGACGTCGGAAGGGGAACGATCGGCGTCGGCGCGGGCGGCACGGGGATCGGCACGGCCGGCACCGGCGCCGGGACGATCGGCGCGGGCAGTGCGGTCGCCGAAGCGGCGGGCGCGCTCGTGGGCGTCGCGGGAGCGGAAGACCCGACGTCCGGTGTCGCGCTCGGCGGTGGGGTCGCGGCAAACGAGGCTGCCGGCCCGGCGCCGCCGGCCGAAGGTGTTGGCGCGGGCGGAAGACCGATGCGGAACGCGGCGACGGCGGCGCCGCCCAGCAGCGCGCCCGCGATCGCCACGGCAACGAGGATGGCGATGAAACGCGGCAGCAGCCTCGGCATCGGATCGGGCGCAGGCGCTGGCGCGGGCGGCGGGGCGCTCGCGGTGCCGTGTCCGTTCGTGACGAACGCGCGGGCGACCGCTTCCGCGCGGCTCGACGCGCCCAGCCGAGCGAACACGTTCGCGAGATGCCAGTTCACGGTGCTCTCGGAGATGCCGAGCTCGGACGCGATTTCCTTGCTCGTGCGTCCCGCGGCGACGAGATCGAGGATCTCGCGCTGTCGCGGACTGAGAGATGAAGCCATCGCGCGACCTGGGGCATGGTCGCTGCCGTTTACCGGCTCTTTACGTGTCCTGGGGCGGCGTCGTTACCTTCTCGTTGGAATCATCCGGTGCGGGGGCGCCGTCACGCGATCCCGCGCACCTCGCCGGTCGCGAGGAGATCCCTGAGGTACCGCCCGGTGAACGAACGACGCACGCGCGCCACGGCCTCGGGCGGGCCCTCGGCGATCACTTCCCCACCCGCCTTTCCGCCCTCCGGCCCAAGGTCGATGACATGGTCCGCCGTCTTCACGACGTCGAGGTTGTGTTCGATCACGACGACCGTGTTGCCCGCGTCGACGAGCCGGTGCAGCACGTCGAGCAGCTTCTCCACGTCGGCGAAGTGCAGCCCGGTGGTCGGCTCGTCGAGGATGTACAGCGTGCGGCCGGTCGCGCGCCGCGAGAGCTCGGTCGCGAGCTTGATGCGCTGCGCCTCGCCGCCGGAGAGCGTCGTC
>DATBKH010000144.1:0-5349 GCA_036555955.1 Candidatus Limnocylindria bacterium
GACGCGGCGGCCGCGGCCTGCGGGAGCCGCCCCATGAGGCCCGAGAGCCTGCCCTCCTTCGGACCGAACGCGGCCGTGAAGGCGCGTTCGCGCGCCTGACGCCAGCTGCGGATCGGGAGGTCGAGCTGCTCGAGCCGGGTCTTGAGGTCGGCGAGCTCCGCCGTCATCGCGCCAGTCGCGTCGCGAGCAGCTCGACGAGGCGCCGCGCGACCTCGGTCTTCTTCAGGAGTGGCAGCTTCTCGACCCCGTCGGCGCTGACGAACGCGACCTGGTCGTCGTCCGAGCCGAAGCCCGATCGCGGATCGGCGACGTCGTTTGCGACGACGAGATCGAGCTTCTTCTCCCGGAGCATCCGGCTCGCTTCGGCCGTCGCGTCGCCGGTCTCGGCCTTGAACCCGACGACGACCGTCCCCGGGCGCCGCGCGGCGACGATCGCCTTCAGCACGTCGGGGTTCTCGATCATGCGGAGATGCATCTCGTTTCCGAGGTCCTTCTTCTTCATCTTCTTGGTGGCGCGCTCGATCGGCCGGTAGTCGGCGACGGCGGCGGCCATGATCACGGCGTCGGCCCGCTCGAGCTGCGCGAGCACCGCTTCCTTCAGATCGTCGGCGCTCTCGACCGAGAACGTGCGCACGCCGGCCGGCGGAACGAGAGCGGTCGGTCCCGTCACGAGGACCACGTCCGCGCCGGCCTCGCGCGCCGCTGACGCGATCGCGTATCCCATCTTCCCGCTCGAACGGTTCGAGACGAACCGGACCGGGTCGATGGCTTCGACGGTCGGGCCCGCCGTGACGACGATCGTCCGTCCCGAGAGCGCCTGCCGGCGGCCCAGCGCGTCATCGATCGCCGCCTCGATCCGCTCGAGCGATGCGAGCCGTCCGGGGCCGACGTCGCCCGAGGCGAGCGGTCCGGTCTCGGGATCGATCACGCGGACGCCACGCGCGCGAAGCGCGGCCACGTTCGCCTGCGTCGCCGCGTTCTGCCACATGTGCGTCTCCATCGCCGGAGCGACGATGACCGGGGCCGAGGTCGCGAGCACCGTCGTCGCGATGAGGTCGTCGGAGAATCCGTGCGCCAGCCGGGCGAGGACGTGCGCGGTCGCGGGCGCGACGACGACGACGTCGGCCTGCCGCCCCATCGCCACGTGGCCGGCGGAGCGCTCGTCCTGCATCGCGAACATCTCGAGCTCGACGGGACGATGCGTGAGCGCCTGGAACGTGAGCGGCGTGACGAACTCGGCGGCGCTGCGCGTCATCACGACCTGGACGGTCGCGCCCGCCTGCTGCAGCCGCCGCGCGAGCTCGACCATCTTGTACACCGCGATCGAACCGGTGACCGCGAGCACGACGAACTTCCCGTCGACCTTCACGCGTTCAGGTCCCAGAGCATGCGCAGGCCCTCGAGGGTGAGGTCTTCATCGACGCGCTCGATGCCCTTCGTGAGCGGCGCGATGGTCGCAGCGAGGCCGCCGGTCGCGAGCACGCGCGGCCGGGACGGACCGAGCTCGGCCACAAGACGCGCAAGGAGACCCTCGACGAGCCCCACGTAGCCGAACACGATGCCGGAGCGGAGGCAGTCGGCCGTGTTCTTCCCGATCGCGTTCGCCGGAGGCGTGAGCGCCACGCGAAAGAGACGCGCCGCGCGGCCGAACAGCGACTCCGCCGACACTTCGAGCCCCGGCGCGAACGCGCCGCCGAGGAAGTCGCCCTCGGCGCTCACGACATCGAAGTTCGTCGTCGTCCCGAAGTCGACGACGATCGCCGGCCCGCCGTACCGGCGGTGCGCCGCCAGCGTGTTCGCGATGCGATCGGCGCCCACTTCGGACGGGTTGTCGACGCGGAGCCGGACGCCGGTCTTCACGCCGGGACCGATGACCAGCGCTGGCCGGTCGAGGTAACGCTCCGCAAGACGGGTGAACGACGCCGTGAGTGGCGGCACGACCGAGCCGAGCACGAGCGCGTCGAGGTCCTCGAGCGACAGGTCTTCGCGCGCCAGGAGCGCGTCGACGGTGACCGCGAGCTCGTCCTCCGTCTGGTCGTGGCGCGTGGCGGTGCGCCACGTCGAGACGAGCTTGTCGCCGTCGTACGCGCCGATGACGATGTTCGTGTTTCCGACGTCGACGGCGAGGAGCGTCGTCACCTAGTCCTTCGCTTCCGTCGCCCCGGTGCGCATGCCGCGCTTGCCCATGGCCTTGAGACGCTTCGCCACGTTCGCAGGCACGTACTTGTCGATCGGTGCGCCGAACGCGGCCAGCTCCTTCACGCGCGAGGCCGATACGAAGAGGAACTCCGGCGCGGTCATCAGGTAGACCATCTCGATGCCCGGCGCGAGCGACCGGTTCATGTTCGCCATCTCGAACTCGAACTCGAAGTCCGAGAGCGCGCGGATGCCACGCACGATGAACCTCGCGCCGCAAGCGCGCGCGAATTCGACCTGGAGCCCGTCGAAGCTTCGGACCTCGACGTTGGCGAAAGCCCCGCACGCCTCGCGCATGAGCTCTATCCGCTCGTCGGCCGTGAAGACCGTCTTCTTCGCGAGGTTGCGGCCGACGCCGACGACGACGTGGTCGAACAGCCGCGCGGAGCGCTCGACGATGTCGAGGTGGCCGTTCGTCGGCGGATCGAACGACCCCGGATAGATGGCGACGCGGTCACTCATGCGGTCGCGATACCTCCTTCTGTTGGCGTGCACGCCGCGGGGGGCATGCTAACCGGCCGCGAAGAGCTGCCAGTCCCGCGGGACCCCTTTCAACGCGCGGATTCCTCGGTCGGAGAACGTGAGCCCGGAGCCTGACGTCAGGTCCCGCACCGTGCTCGTCACGAGGACCTCGCCCGGCGCCGCCTGCTCGCGCACCCGCGCCCCGACGATCGCGGCGATGCCTCCGGTCTTGCCGGCGATCACCTCGCATTCGCCGGTGTGCAGGCCGGCACGGATCTCGAGGCCGAGCGCGCGCACCCTGTCGCGGACCGCGATCGCGCAGCGCACCGCGCGACCCGGAGCGTCGAACGTCGCGAAGAAGCCGTCGCCCGCCGTATCGACCTCGTGTCCGCGGAACGCGCCGAGCTCGGCCCGGACCACGCTGTGATGCCGTTCGATGAGCCTGCCCCAGCCGCGGTCCCCGAGCGCCGCGGCGCGCACGGTCCCGTTGACGATGTCGGTGAAGAGCACGGTCGCGAGGAAGCGGTCGGGCTCGGGCGACGGCCGTGCGCCGGTCAGGAACTCTTCGATCAGGTCGACGACCTCGTCCGCGTTCAGCGAGAGATTCCAGATGTGGTCGCCGCCCGCGATCTCGACGAAGCGCGCGCCATCGATGTGCTCGGCGATGTAGCGCCCTTCCTCGATCTTCACGTCGCGGTCCCCGGTGGCGTGCATCACGAGCGTCGGAACGCGCACCGCGGGAAGCACCGCCCGCACGTCGTTCGCGCTGTTCATGCGAAGCAGCGCGGCGGCGGCGGCCGGGCTCGCGCCGCCGCGGAAGTACGCGGACAGCCACTCCCGCACGGTCTCGTCGCCGGCGCGGCTCGGCACGTAGTAGTCGAGATCGGCCTCGCCCCAGCCGCGCTCGATCTCGTCGGCGAGACTGGTGCGCTCGGCGAGCGTCGGAGCCCAGGGGTAGTCGTCCGAGCGCAGGCGCTTGGCGAAGCTGCCGTAGAGCACCAGCGCGGTGGACCGGTGCGGGTACGTCGCAGCGAACAGGATGCTCATGGAGCAGCCCTCGGAGTGACCGAACAGGGCCGCCCGCTCGCTACCTGCCGCGTCCATCACCGCGCGAACGTCGTCCATCCGCTCCTCCAGCGTCGGCAGCCGATCGTTCGGGACGCGATCGGAGAGTCCGGTCCCTCGCTTGTCGAAAAGGATGAGCCGCGAGAACCGGGCGAGCCGCTCGAGCACGTGAGCGAGCTGCGGGTTCGTCCACATCATCTCGATGTTCGAGATCCAGGCCGGGACGTACACGAGGTCGAACGGCCCGTCGCCGACCACCTGATAGGCGACGTTGTACGAGCCGCTCTTCGCGTATCGGGTCGGCGGCGGCTTCACCGCGAAATGCCTAGTCGGCGTGCAGCTGGGTGGCCGCGCGAAGGCGCTGCGTGACGGCGCGCAGGATCTTCACCGCGATGTCGCCGTTCTGGTGAAGGACGTCCCGGAACTGGGTGTGGCCGAGCACGAGACAGCGCATGGACGTCTCGGCCTTGACCGTCGCCGTCCGTGGACCGTTGTCGATGAGTGCGATCTCGCCGAAGAAGTCGCCCGGACCCAGCGTGGTGTTCCGTCCGCTCGACGCTGCGACGTCCGCTTTGCCTTCGAGGATCACGAAGAAGTCCCCGCCGCTCCGACCCTCCTCACACAGGACGCGGCCCTGCTCGATGTCGACCTCGTCGGTGCGCGAGGCGATGAAGCCGAGCTCCTTATCGGTGCAGCTCGCGAACAGCGGCACCGAGCGAAGACGCGCGACGCGCGGATCGGCCATGGCGCGGAGTCTAGCGACGGCTAGGCCACGCGCCGGCCGGCGGCGTACACCTCCGCGATCAACGGAGCGCCCATGCGATAGGCGAGCTCGCGCTCGTCGTCGGTGTCGAGCACGAGGATGTCGGCACGACGGCCCGGCACGAGCGCTCCGATGCGACCGCCGCGGCCGAGCGCATGTGCGGCATTGATCGTCGCGGCGACGATCGCCTCATGCGGGGTGAGGCCGCAGAGCGTCACGCCCAGCGCGATGGCCATAGGCATGCCTTCGAGGGGCGACGTGCCCGGGTTGTGGTCGGACGCGAGCGCGACCGGGACGCGCGCCGAGACGAAACGCCGTGCTTCGGGAGGCGCGTAGCCGACGAAGAACGCGCTCCCCGGCAACAGCACCGCCGGCACGTCGGCACGCGCCAGCGCGCGGATGCCTTCCGCCGAGGCGTGCGCGACGTGGTCGGCGGATCGCGCGTGGGCGCGCGCCGCGAACCCCGCCGCGCCCACGTCGTTCAGCTGATCCGCGTGCATCGTGACCGCGAGTCCGGCCTTCTTCGCGGCCGTGAACAGCGGGCGCACGTCGTCGACCTCGAACACGCCTCTCTCCACGAACGCGTCGACCGCTTCGGCGAGGCTCTCGTCGACGACGGTCGCCACCGCCTGCGTGGCCTCGCGGATGAAGCGCTTGCGGTCGTCGGTGTAGGGCGCCGGGAGCGCATGAGCCGCGAGGTATGTCACGGCGACGTCGATGGGCGCGTCGGCCTTGGCGCGGGCGATGAGCCGAAGCTGGCGCAGCTCCTCCTCGGGCTCGAGCCCGTAGCCGCTCTTCACCTCGATCGTGGTGGTGCCGAGCTCCGCCGCGTCGCCGATCCGTCGCGTGAGCAGCGTGAGGAG
>DATBKH010000145.1:0-8394 GCA_036555955.1 Candidatus Limnocylindria bacterium
ACCTCGACCGTTCCCGACAGCGTGTCGTTGTCCTGCGTAAGCAGAGTGCGGATGCGATTGGCCATGCGCCAGGCGGTCTTGTAGGTGACACCCAACTCGCGCTCCAACTGCTTCGCGGAGATTCCGCACCGAGTGCTGGCCATGAGGTACATGGCGTAGAACCACAGCCGCAGGGACGTGGCCGAGTCCTCGAAGATCGTTCCGACCATCGGGTGGACACGGTGACCGCAGAACTGGCAAGACCACGACGGACGCGCCTTCTCGCGGTAGTGGGCCGTGACCTTGTCGCACTTCTCACAGAACACCCCGTCCGGGTATTTCTCGGCCATGAGATATGCGAGGCATGCGGCATCGTCCGGGAATTGCTTTTCGAACTCGAACAGCGTGTACCGGGACTCCGAGGCTGTCCCACGTCGGGGCTGATTTCGGTTCACCTGCGACATGCGTCATGTGTAGCAGAAGGCAGTACTGCCGTCAAGTACATAAGGCATTAGGAGGGTTTGGATTGTCTGCTCGCCGCGTCAAGGTCATTGATCGCACTACACGACGGGCACCTGATCGCACCGTTGAGCATGTGGATGTTGTGCGGAATCGAGATCGTAGGCTGGCCGCACTTCCAGCACAGGTAGGTCGCCAATTCGACACCGTGCGAACCGGGAAAGGTCATCGCTCCGCCCACCGGGTGAAGAACGCCACGGGTCTTCGCTTGGTCCTCCGTGAGGACGTTCATCCGCCTATTCACTTTGTTGCCCTCCCCGCCGGAACCGTAGCCGGTCCCGTCGGCGCTGTTGTTGCCGCCGTCGCGCGAAACGGCGGCACCGTCTTCCTCCCCCCCCGACGGTACGAGCCTTGAGACTGACTACCGCCGTCGAGGGGATAGTTGCCCAAATCTAGTGGCCGCGCGCGTGATTCGGGCTACATCCGGGTCGTCCGATCGCTCGCCGCGGGCCGCGCGCCGCTCATCCGCCGGCGTTCGCGCTCGATGAAGCTCAGGTCCATCGTCTCGCCCGAGCCCATCCAACCGCCGACGACGCTCCCGGAGAGACCGAGCAGGATCGCGACGGCCGCGGCGGTGGCGCCGGCGGCGGCGGCCTTCGCGGCATTCGGGTCGACGGGCTGTCCCGCCGGGGTCGGAACGATCGGCGAGGGCGCGAGGCTCACGTACCAGCCGTTGAAGACCGCGCCGCCGAAGCTCGCCATCGCGACGAGCGCGACCGTCGCGACGAGGAAGGCGATCGCCGCCTGCAGGATCGCGGTCTCCGCGCGCCGGATCCCGGCGATACGAGCGGTGATCCAGCCGCCGATCACGAATGCGAAGAACGACGCGAACACGGCGTAGGCCACGGCCGCGCGGCCGATCCCCGTGAAATCCGTGACGCGCCCCTCGGTTCCCGCCTTCCAGGCCCCGAACGCGGTGCCGATCACACCGAAGAGCACCACCGCCACGATGGACGCGAGCGCACCGACGACGATCGGCGTCCAGTAGACCGGCCAGGCCGTCCACGCCTCGTCGGCCATCACCGTCCGTCCTTCACGCATCACGAGAGCACCCCCGTCGCGAATCTCCTCGCAAGACGGGGGTGCAGCGTGCAAGCCATGGGCCGTTCGGCCCGAAGGTCAGCGGCGCCTCAGGAAGCTCGGCACCTCGAGGTCGTCGGCGTCGTACTTGCGCGCTTCGTCGGTTCGCGCCGGGGGCGGCATCGCCGGCGCCGCGACGGGCTGCGCGACCGGCGTCGCGCGCTGCTCGACGGACGGGGCCTGGCGCTTGTACATCGGCCCTTCGAGCTTGCGGATCGCACGCGCCTGCTCGAACGCGGTCGCGATGACCGAGATCTTCACCTCGCCGCCCATGCGCTCGTCGATGACCGCGCCGAAGATGATGTTCGCCTCGGGATCGGCGGCCGCGTGGATGATCTCGGCGGCCTCGTTCACCTCGAACAGCGTGAGGTCCGGACCGCCGGTGATCGTGAACAGCACGCCGCGCGCGCCGTCGATGGACTGCTCGAGGAGAGGCGACATGATCGCCTGACGCGCGGCCTCCGCCGCGCGAGTCTCGCCCGTGCCGTGGCCGATGCCCATGAGCGCCGAGCCCGCGTTCGTCATGATCGTCTTCACGTCGGCGAAATCGAGGTTGATGAGGCCGGGCACGGTGATGAGGTCGCTGATGCCCTGGACGCCCTGGCGCAGGACGTCATCGACGATGCGGAACGCGTCGACCATGCTCGTGCGCTTCTCGACGACTTGGAGCAGACGGTCGTTGGGGATCGTGATGAGCGTGTCGACCTTGTCGACCAGCTCGGCGATGCCCTGTTCGGCGAGGAGCCGGCGCTTGGCGCCCTCGAAGCTGAACGGCTTCGTGACCACGGCCACCGTCAGCGCCCCGACGTCCTTCGCGATCTCCGCGATGATGGGCGCCGCGCCGGTCCCCGTGCCGCCGCCCATGCCGGCGGTCACGAACACCATGTCCGCTTCCTTCAGCGCCTCGTAGAGCTTCTCGCTGTCGTCCTCTGCGGACTTGCGTCCGACCGTCGGGTCGGCGCCCGAGCCAAGGCCTTTCGTGACCTTGTCGCCGATGCGGAGCTTGTGCGGCGCATCCGAGAGCAGCAGCGCCTGGGCGTCGGTGTTGACCGCGATGAATTCCACACCGAGCAGCTCGGCGCGGATCATCCGGTTCACCGCATTGGATCCGCCGCCGCCGACGCCGACGACCTTAATGAGCGCGAAGTTCTCGATATCGCTTCGGAGGGGCATGGGTGAGCCTCCATGATGTCCATGCCGCTGCCCCTCCCCTAGCGGTGCGCTCATGGAGTATTCAGTTCGCGCGCTGACTATAGACCGCTACTTGAACGTTTGGCGAGTGGAATCTGCGACGGTCAGGGCATGAGGCCCTTGAAGATCTTCCCGATGCGCGACGTGACGCCGTCGAGTGAGCGCGCGCTCGCGCGATCCTCGTCGGACGGCCAGTTGCGAGCGCCCCAGAGGAGGAGCCCGCTCGCCGCGGAGTACGGCGGCTTCTCGATCTGGTCGGTCAGACCGCCCAGACCGGACGGACCGACGAGGCGCGCGCTCATCCCGAGCTGATCGCGAGCCGCCTTCATCACGCCGTTCAGGAGCGATCCGCCGCCCGTGAGCACGAGACCCGCCTGGAGGCGATTCGTCGCGCCCGCGGCCTCGATCTCCGCACCGACGAACTTGAAGATCTCGCTCACGCGCGATTCGACGATCTCGGCGATGTGCCGGCGGGTCACGCCGTGGGAGGTCTCCTCGCCGATCGAGGTCACCTGCAGGACCTCGTCGGGGTCGACGTCCATGGGGACGGCCGATCCGTAGCGGAATTTGATGCTCTCGGCGACGTCGGGCGTCACGCGGAGGACGATCCCGAGGTCGGCGGTGACGCTCCGGCCGCCCATCGGGATGGTCGCGCTGTGCGAGATCGAGCCGTCCTGGAAGATCGCGACGTCGGTCGTATCGCCGCCGATATCAGCCAGGCAGACGCCGAGCTCCCGGTCTTCGTCGTTGAGCGTCGCCTCCGCGGTGGCGAGCGGCGCGAGCACGAGCTCGTCGATCTCGACCCCGGCCCGCTGGACGCATTTCGTGAGGTTCTGGACGCTCGTGGAGGAGGCCGTGACGATGTGGGTCTCCACCTCCAGGCGGACCGCGGTCATGCCGATCGGGTCACGCACGCCCTCCTGCCCATCGACGACGTAGCCGCGGGGCACGACGTGGAGGATCTCCCGGGTGTTGGGGATCGATACGGCGCGCGCCGCCTCGATCGCGCGGACGGTGTCGCCCCGATCGACGTCGTGGCGCGAGGAGCCGGAGACGGCGACCATCCCGCGCGAGTTCTGCGAGGCGATGTGGCTGCCGGAGATGCCGACGAACGCGGACCGGACCTTCAGGCCCGAGATGCGCTCGGCGGCCTCGACCGCGCTTGCGACCGACTGGACGGTGCGGTCGATGTCGATCACGACGCCCTTGCGCAGGCCGTCCGACGGCGCCTGGCCGATGCCGATGACGTCGACGCCGCCCCGAGCGGCCATCTCGCCGATGAGCACGCAGACCTTCGTCGTTCCGATGTCGATGGCGACGAGCACGGTCTGCTCAGCCATGTCGCGGTCCGATCATCGCAGGCGATCCCTCTCGGCCATGTTCACGCGGCACCGGCACGCTAACGGATTCTGGCAGCGGCTCACAGGAAATGTCGCCGGATGACGGCGACGTTCTGAAAGATCCGCCAGCCGAACGCGAAGAGCGCGACGAGATAGAGGTCGATCCCGAGACGATCGCCGAGGAACGTGAGCGCCGCGGCGAGGAGCGCGTTCGTGTAGAAGCCGGACAGGAAGATGCGCGTGTCGAAGTGACCCTCGAGCTCGGCGCGCGCGGCGCCGAGGAGCGAATCGAGCGCGGCCAGGATGCCCACCGCGGTGTAGCGGGCCCATTCGATCGGGAGGTTGAAGCGGAGCGCCAATCCGAGCAGCACCCCGGCGAGGAGGCCGAGGAGCGGAAGCAGCACGTCAGGCGGGGCTGACGACTATCGAATCCGGGGTCCGCACGTCGACGTAGTCTAGCTTTCGCTGCGGGTTGTCCCGGAGGTAGCGACGTGCGAGCGCGATCTTGTCGTCGATGCGCTCCGCGCCTCCGAAGCGGATCTCCCACCCCGCCGCGACCCTAAGCACGAGACCCGTCCCGCCCGCCGTGAGGATGACGCGCGCCGACGTCGCGTCCGGCCGGAGCTCCTGCGGCCCGAGCCGCGTGAGCTTCAGCGCGGCGTCGACGAGCGCCGGATCGATGCGATCGCCGGCCTTCCGTGGACCGCGCTCGTCGGTGACGCTCGCCGCGGGACCGGCGCGCGGATCGATCGACGCGAACACGACGCCCTCGCCGTCGACGAGCCATTCGATCGTCCCCGCCGTCCAGCGGAGCACGGGGACGCGTTCGGTGAGGCTGATCAGGGCACGGTCGGGTATGCGGATCTCGACCCGCGCGTCGCGGACCGCCGGCAACCCGAGCAGCCGCGCGCGCGCGCCGGACGCGCTCGCGGTGAACGCCTGCGCGCCGACGAGGTCGCTCGTCGACACGACGCTGTCGACCGTCACGTGATGCGTTCCCGCGATCTCGACGTCGCGGATGCGCCAGAACTGCCCCGTGGCGACGGCGACGATCGCGGCGGCGCATGCGACCGCCAGGAGGCCGGCAACGACGCGATCGATGTCCGTGAGCGAGCGCGGTCGTTTGAGTCGCCGGGGACGCGCGCGCGACCGCGAGCTCAGCGCGCCCGCCGGCGCGCGTCGTCGAGGGCCCAGTCCACGAAGCGCGACAGCAGATCGCCGAACGGAATGCCGGCCGCTCGCGCGGCCTTCGGCAAGAGGCTGTTCGCCGTCATCCCCGGGATCGTGTTGACCTCGAGCGCGGTCATGCGATCGCCCGACCAGATGAGGTCGGTCCGCGACATGTGGCGGCAGTGCAGCGCGCGATGCGCCCGGACCGCGATGTCCTGGGCGCGCGCCGCGACGGCCGGCGGGATGTCCGCCGGGCAGATCTCCTCGCTCTCTCCGGCGTCGTACTTCGCGGTGTAGTCGAAGAACGGCCGCTTCGTCACGATCTCGATGACCGGCAGGGGGACGAGGTCGTCGCCGCCGATGACCGCGACCGTCAGCTCGCGGCCCTGGAGGTGCTCCTCGACCATCGCGCGGTGGTCGTAGCGGAGCGCGAGCGAGATCGCGCCGGCAAGCGCGTCGTCGCTCGTGACGATCGTCGCGCCGACGCTGGAGCCGCTCGCGACCGGCTTCACGAACGCCGGCAGACCGACCGATCGCGCGAGCTTCATGTCGGCGTCGGCCGTCCCGGTGACGACGACGCCACGCGGGACCTCGATGCCGGCCGCCGCGAGCACCTGCTTCGCGACCTCCTTGTCCATGGCGAGCGCCGACGCGAGCACGCCCGATCCGGTGTACGGGATCCCGAGCGTGTCGAGCAGTCCCTGGATGCGTCCGTCCTCGCCCCACGTGCCGTGGAGCGCGATGAGGACGACGTCGATCGGGTCCGCTGACGAGGCCATCACGCGCGTCGCGGGCACGAGCGAGCGCGACACGTTCTCGATCTGCTCCTCGAGACCGCGCGGCAGCTGGTGGCCGGGCTCGAGCCGAGCTCCGCCCTCCGCCAGACGGCGTGCTTGCTCGCGCTGCTCCGCGGTGATCTCGGGATTGCGCGCCATGAACGCGAGCGGATCCAGCAGGACCACCTCGAAGCGGTCCTCCGGCAGACTCGCGCGGATCTGCGCGCCGGTGGCGAGCGAGATGTCGCGCTCGGCCGACGCGCCGCCGGTGAGGACCCCCACGCGAATCCGCTTGCTCACCACTCCCCCACGAGCTCGACCTCGGGAACGAGCTTCACCTCGAAGCGTTCGCGGACCTCACGCTGCACCAGTGCCATGAGCGAGCGCACGTCCACGGCGGTGGCGCCGCCGGTGTTCACGATGAAATTCGCGTGCTTCTCGCTCACCATCGCGCCGCCGATGCGGTGCCCCTTCAGGCCCGCGGCTTCGATGAGACGCCCGGCGTGGTCGCCCGGCGGGTTGCGGAAGATGGAGCCGGTGTTGGGCTGCGCGAGCGGCTGCTTCTTGATGCGCTCGTTGGCCATCTCCTTGATGCGCTTCACCGCATTCGCGCGATCCCCGAGCTTGCCGCGGAACCGTGCGCGGACGCAGACGATCGGCGTCCCCTGCAGCGAGCTCGTCCGGTACTTGTAGCCGAGCTCGTCCACGCGCGCGGTCCAGGTATCGCCGTTCATGTCGACGAGGTCCGCGTCGACGAGCGCGTCGGCGGTCTCGCCTCCGAACGCGCCGGCGTTTCCATGGACGGCGCCGCCGACCGTCCCCGGTACCGTCGCCATCCACTCGAGCCCTTCGATCCCGTTCCTCGCGGCCACCGCGGCGACGTGCGCGAGCTCGGTGCCCGACGACGCCGTCACGATCTCGCCGGCGGCGGCCGCCTCGCGCCAGCCGTTGTGCAGGACGACGCCGCGGATGCCGCGGTCCGCCACGAGGAGATTCGTACCGCCGCCGAGGACGAAGACCGGCAGCTCGTTCTCGCGCGCCACCTGGATCGCGCCGAGGAGGTCCTTCTCGCTCGCGACGCGCAGATAGAACTCCGCCGGGCCGCCGATGCGAAGCGACGTGTGCGGAGCGAGCGGCTCGCCCCGCACGCCGAAGGCGGTCGTGGTCATGCGATCGCGCGCTCCCGCAGCAGCTCGAGGAGCCTGATGCCGGCGGGCCGGATGTCGCCGGCTCCGAGAACGAGCACCACGTCGCCGGATCGCGCTCGTCCGGCGAGCGCGCGCGCGGCGGCCTCCGCGTCGGTGACGTACGCGGCGCCGGCGCGCTCCGCGAGCGCGCGCGCGCCGGCGCGGTCGTCGGCCGCCTCGCGTGCCGACGAGAAGGTCTCCGCGACGACGCGCTCGTCGGCCGTCCGCAGCGCGTCTGCGAACTCGGCGAAGAACGCGCGCAGGCGGCTCGGGGTGTGTGGCTGGAACAGCACGATGACGCGTCCCGCGGTGCGCGCCCGCATCGCGTCGACCGAGGCGCGGATCTCGGTCGGGTGGTGCGCGTAGTCGTCGACCACCGTGACGCCCTGCGCCGCGCCAAGCTCTTCCAGGCGACGCTCGGTCCCGCTGAACGTCGCGAACGCTTTCGCCGCCGCGCCGGCCGGAACGCCGAGCGCATCGGCGGCGGCGAGCGCGGCGGTCGCGTTGCGCGCGTTGTGAGCTCCGGCCAGACGGAGCGAGACCGCCAGCGGCTCGTCCAGCGGACCCTCGACGACGAACGACACGCCGGAGGGTCTCTGCACGAGGTCGACCACGCGAAAGGACGCACCGGCGGCGGTCCCATACGACACGACCTGTACTCCCGCCCGCTCGGCCGTCGTCTCGCGCGCGAGAGCCGCCGCCCCCGGCTCGTCGGCACACGCGACGAGCCAGCCGCCGGTCACGATCCCCGCCACGAATCGCCGGAACGCCCGCTTCACGTCGTCGTGGGTCGGGAAGACGTCGATGTGATCGTGCTCGACGTTCGTGACGATCGCGACCTCCGGCTCGAGAGCGAGGAACGCACGGTCGTATTCGTCGGCCTCGATGACGAGGACCTCACCGGCGCCGGCGTACGCGTTCGAACCGAGGTCGCGAAGGACGGCGCCGCAGATCAGCGACGGATCGAGTCCCCCCGCGCGGAGCGCCGTCCAGGCGAGCGCGGTGGTGGTGCTCTTGCCGTGGGTTCCCGCGATTGCGACGACGCGCTTGCCGCGGGCCAGCTCGCGCCACGCGTCCTCGCGTTTCCATACCGGAAGACCGCGCGCCAGAGCGGCCGCGACCTCGGTTCGAACGCGTACGCCGGCGCCGGTG
>DATBKH010000146.1:0-10140 GCA_036555955.1 Candidatus Limnocylindria bacterium
AGAGGTCCGCAAGAATCCGGGCAACTTCCAGCGCGAGGAGATCTTCGGCGCGACCGACGAGCACGCGACCGCGCTCGCGCGGCGGATGACCATGGAGGGCCAGCTCAATTCGCTCCAGGCCAAGCGCAAGCTCATCGACCGCAGCGCGCAGATCCTCGCGACGACCCAGCGCCAGCTCGCCGAGTACACGGCGCCGCCGCTCCCTCCGGACACCGCGCCGCTCATCGACGAAAGCCGCCTTCTCCAGGCCGTCGTCGACACGCAGGAGGAGGAGCGCAAGCGCATCGCGCGCCAGGTGCACGACGGCCCGGCGCAGGCGATGGCGAACGTGGTGCTCCAATCGGAGATCAGCGAGCGGCTCTTCGAGGTCGACGCGCAGAAATCGCGAGGCGAGCTCGCGTCCCTGCGGCAGATGGTGAACAAGACGCTGCAGGAGCTCCGCGGCTTCATCTTCGAGCTCCGGCCGATGATCCTGGACGACCTCGGGCTCGTACCGACGCTCCGCCGCTACGTGCAGACGCTCATCGACAAGCACGGCGTCCGCATCGACTTCTCGAGCGTCGGACGCGACCGGCGCCTCCCGTCGGACGACGAGGTCGCCATCTTCCGGCTCATCCAGGATTCGCTGGTCGAGCGGATCGACAAGGCGCAGGCGCAATCGATCGTGCTCGGCCTGCAGTGGAGAGAGGATTCCCTCGACGTCCTTCTCCAGAGCGACGGCAAGGAGCTTCCGCCCGACGGCGAGCTCCAGTCGGGCATCCGGCGCAGCGAGCGGCTCGAGCTCCTCCATGGCGAGTCGACGCACGAGGCGCGCGCCGACGGTAACGTGGTGCTCAAGGTGAAGATCCCCATACGGAGCGCACCTCAGCTCGTCGCATGACGGCCGCCTCGGTCGAGACAAGCGCTCTCGACACCGAGCAGGTCGCGGCGTTCCTCGAGGCGACGTGCGCGCTCATCGAGTCCGAGCTCGCCGCGCACGGTGACGACAGCGGCTGGCACTTCGATCCGAAGGAGTGGTGCGCGAACGAGGTCGTCGGGCACCTCATCGAGTCGGAGAAGCGCGGCTTCGCGGGCCGCATCCGCGAGATCCTCGCCGGAAAGCCGACGACCAGCGCGTGGGACCAGGAGGCGGTGGCCCGCGATCGCAAGGACTGCGAGCGCATGGGCCAGAGCCTGTGGATGGAGTTCATGGGACTACGGAAGGACAGCATCAACCTCGTCCGCTCGCTGAGGCCGGAGGATCTGCCCAAGGACATCGAGCATCCGAAGGCCGGCCGGTTGGCCGTGCGCGGCCTCCTCCACGAGTGGATCCACCACGACCGCAATCACACGAAGCAGCTGTTGGCCATCGCGCAGGAGCGCGTCTGGCCGCACATGGGCAACTCGCAGAAGTTCAAGGGCGAGTGAGCCGAGCGGGCTGGCCCGCTCCTACGCGCCGCCGATCGTCGTGAGCTGGATCCCCTGGTAGTAGTGCGTGAGGATCTCCTCGGCGGACTTTCCGCCGAGGGCCATCCCCTGCGCGCCCCACTGCGACATGCCGACGCCGTGCCCGTAGCCGCGGCCCGTGAAGACGAAGCGCGCCGGAAGGCGGTACTGCCACCCGAGCACGCGGAGCTTGCGGCCGGCGCGGTCGGGGTCGCGCACGTTCACCGTGAAGGTCCGCGCGACCGTCGCGCCCAGGAATTCGACCTGCCGCTGCCGCTCGACGTTCGACGCGTCCACGTACTCGGTCTCCTCAGGGCGGTTCGCGACGGTGAAGAGCGTGCTGCGCAGTCCGAAGTAGTACCGCGCCTTGTCCTTGCCGATGTCCTTCGTGCCGTTCGAGCCGACGATCGTCGCGCTCAGGACGCGCCCGGTCGGCGTCAGCTGCACGAGGTCGATGCGCTGCGGGTCGCCGACGTCGATGCCGCGCGCGCCGATGTAGCTGCGCAGCTGCGGCGCCGTGAACTCGGCCGTCCACTGCCAGCTCGTGTGCCCCCACGACGACGCTTCCGCGATGTCGTCGGCAGGCGACGCGACCGAGCGCAGGTACGGCAGCGCGTTCGCGAAGACGTTCTCGCTGTCCTCGGTGATGCCTCCGGCGTTCGCGGAGTACAGCGCCTCGATCGGCGCGCCGCGATACGTCGCGATCATCCCCTTCGTGCGGTCGACGGCCTTCACCGTCGATGCCGCTTCACCCGCGATGCCGTCGTATTCCTGGTCACGCGTGTCGCCCTCGATGTCGTAGCGCTCGTGCTTACCGAGGTGCGTCGCCAGATACGTGCGGGCGGCGACGGCCTGCGCGGCGAGGGCTTCGGGCATCCAGGTGGACGGCTCTTCGGAGCCGACGACCGACGCGAGGTAGACGGCGGTGTCGACTTCGTTGACGACGATCATGTCGCCCTCGTCATCGGTCGTGAGGTCGAAGAACCCGCGGTAGGCGCGGCCGTTGAACGTCAGCACGCCGCCGCTCGCCGTGTAGCGAAGCGGCGTGATCTGCTGGGCGGAGAAGAGCGGTGCGGCGAGGGCGTCGGATCCGTCGCCCTCGATCGAGAACTCGAACGGCACGGTCACGATGGCGACGTCGTCGATCTGCGCGCGGAGCCTCGCGTCACGGAACTGCTGCACGCGGCTGCGGCGCTCGTCGGGGTCGCGGACGCTCGCGACCGCCTGGCTCGGGTCCGCCAGCCGCCGCACGCCGCGCCGGGCGATCGTGCTCGCGTAGCCCTGGTAGACGCTCGTGCCGTCGGCGCGCGTGACCGTGAGCGAGCCGGTCGAGCCGATGCGCGCATACGTCGTCCCGAGGAGAGAGATGTTCACCCGAACCGTCGCGGGGAGGGGAGCGAGCGCGGGCGTGCCCGCGGCCGGCTGCGGAATGCTCGCGACGATGACGGCGGCGATGGCGACGCGTGCGAGCCAGATCATCACGATCCCCTCGCGTACACCTCCGGCTTGAGCACGCCGACGAACGGGAGGTTCCGGTACCGCTCGGCGTAGTCGAGCCCGTATCCGACGACGAACTTGTCGGGTATCTCGAAGCCGCGGTAATCGATGTCGATCGGGATCACGCGGCGGGCGGGCTTGTCGAGGAGCACGCAGAGCCGCACCGATTCCGGCCGCTGCGCTCGCAGATGCTCGAAGACGTACGAGAGCGTGTGCCCGGTATCGAGGATGTCTTCGACCACGAGCACGTGCCGGCCCTCGATGGGATTGGCGAGGTCTTTCAGGATCCGGACCGCGCCGCTCGACTCCGTCCCGGCGCCGTACGACGAGACCTCGAGGAAGTCGAGCGCGAGCGGTATCGGCGTCGCGCGCATCAGGTCCGCCAGGAACGGGAGCGCGCCCTTCAGGATCGACACCAGCACGAGGTCCTTGCTCCGGTAGTCGGCGGCGATCTTCGCGCCGAGCTCGCGGACCTTCTCGGCGATCTCGTCAGCGGTGACGAGGACTTCGGCGACGTCGTCGGTCTGCTGCGCGCGCGTCACCACGGTCATGAGCGAGCAATTGTCGCAGGTCGCGTACCAGCCCGAGCGTTACGTGCGGCGCACGAGTCGCAGCGCGAGTCCGACCATCGCGAGGCCGACGACGGTCACCGCTGCCGCGGCGATGAGACCCGCGCCCGAGCCGTCGCTTCCGGCGGGTGCGGGCGATGGCGAGAGCGCGGCGGCGACGGGCGACGGCGAAGGCGAGACCGCGAGCGTCGCCGCCGCGGTCGTCGACGGGCTCGGTGACGTGCTCGGCGACGGCGCCTCGCTCGTCGGCGCGGCCGATGGCGCCGCGGTCGGAGCCGGGGTCGGCGGATTCGTCGGCGCGGGCGTTCGCGCGACCGTCGGCAGCGGCGTCGACGGCGGAGGGGGTGGCGGCGTCGACGGAGGCGGCGGCGGTGGGGTCGGTGTCGGCTGCGGAGTCGCCGCGGCCTGCACGACGATCGTGCCCTTCATGAACGAGTGGATCGCGCAGTGGTACAGGAACGTGCCCGCGCTCGTGAAGGTGATCGACTTCGCCGCGTTCGCGACGATCACGCCGGTGTCCCACGCACCCGTGTCGGACGTCGCCGTGTGGCTGAACGCGTCGGCGTTCGTCCAGGTGACGGTGTCTCCGACTCGGATCGACGTCGTTGGTGGCTTGAACGACGAGTCCTGGATCGTCACGGCGCTCGTCGCCGCCATCGCGACGAAGGGTGTCGCGAGCAGCGCGGCGGAGAACGCGAGCGCGGCGGCCCATACGACCGCGCGACTCATCGCCATACTTGACGGGGCGTGGCGCGAATTTCCGCGGAGACGCCGTATGAGGCGCTCGCACGCGATGCGGAGCGCGTCGGGGTCCACCTCGATCCCGAGCGCATCGCTCTCTGCGCGCGGTACGCCGAGCTCCTCATCGAACGCAATACGACGGTGAACCTCACCGCGATCACCGACCCCGACGATATTGCAACGAAGCATTTTCTCGACTCCTTCACCGCCGTCGCTGCCCGCGCGTGGACCGGCACGGAGCGGATCGTCGACGTGGGAAGCGGGGCGGGATTCCCGGGTCTGGCCCTGCGGATCGCGCTCGAGAGCACGCGCGTGTCGCTCGTCGAGTCGATGGCCAAGAAGGCACGCTTTCTCGAGGAGGTGACGAGCACCCTCGCCATCAGCGGCGTGGAAGTACGGAACGAGCGCGCGGAGGCGCTGGGCCGCGCGCGCCGCGGCCAATACGACGTGGGCACCGCGCGCGCCGTCGGCTCACTCGGCGCGGTGATCGAATACCTCCTTCCGTTCCTGCGCGTCGGCGGCGACGCGATCGCGTGGAAGGGCCGCGTCGATGCGGAGATGGACGGCGCGAAGCGCGCGTGCGCCGCGATCGGCGGCGAGATCGTGCGGGTCATGGCCACCGCCGAGCTCGGACTGGGAGCGGTCCTCCCCGGCCGATCGCTCGTCGTCGTGCGGAAGGTGCGCGAAACCCCGGCGCGTTACCCACGGTCGCCCGCGGAGGCCAAACGCCGGCCGTGGTGATCGTCCCGTCGCTCGACGTGCGCGGCGGTCAGCTCGTCGACGGCGGATCGGACCGCGCCGAGATGCGAGCACGCGAGCTCGTGGCCGAGGGGGCGCAGGAGCTGCATCTCGTCGATCTCGACGCGGCGGAGCGCGGGACGGTCGAACACCTGGATCGGCTCGCGTCGCTCGCGCGCGTCGCGCGAGTGCCGTGCCGCCTCGCCGGCGGGATCGTCCGCCTCGACGACGCGGAGCGCGCGATCGCGCGAGGCTTCGCCGGCGTTCTGTTCTCGAGCGCCGTGTTCGGAGATGACGATCTCCTTCGCGAGCTCGCCGCGCTCGGAGACCGCGGCATCGTCGAGATCGAGGCGCGCGACGGCTTTCTCGAGCCGCGCGGCGGCGATGCGACGCTCGTCGCGGTCGCCACGGGTCGTGGCGCGCTCGCCTCAGCGCGTGCCGCGCAGCTCGCGGGCGTCACGAACCTCTACCTCATCGACCTGTCGGCGGAGGGGCGCCTCGCGGGTCCGCCCTTCGACCTCATCGACTCGGTGCGCGCGGTCGTCGGAGCGAAGGTCGCGCTGCACGCCGGCGGCGGAGTCCGCGGGCTCGACGACATCCGGGCGCTCGCCTCGCGCGGCGTCGCGTCCGTGGTCATCGGTCGCGCGCTGGCCGAGCATCGCTTCAGCGTCCGCGACGCGATGCGAGCCGCGGCGTGAGGGTCGGCGTCCTGAGCGACGTGCACGCGAATCTCCCGGCGCTCGCGGCGGTGCTCGCGGACATGGGCGCGGTCGACGCCCTCTGGGTCTGCGGCGACACGGTCGGCTACGGCCCGGACCCCTCCGAGGTAATCGGGCTCCTCGTCGACCGAGGGGCGACGATCGTCGCCGGCAATCACGATCGGGCGGTGGCTTCGGGCGAGGACCTCGAGCTGTTCAACGCGCAGGCCGCGGCCGCGGCGAGGCTGCATCAGGCCTGGCTTTCCGTGGCGGAGCGCGAGCTCCTCGCCGGTCTTCCGCGCACGATCGAGCTCGAGGACGTGACGCTCTGTCACGGCAGCCTGCGCGATCCACTATGGGAGTACGTGACCACGCCCAAGGCCGCGGCCGCGTCGCTCACGATCGCGAAGACCACGCACTGCTGCGCGGGTCACACCCATATCCCCTCGCTCTTCCGCGCCGACCAGCACGACAGACCCGAGCGCGTTCGCTACGGCAGCCCGTATCCGCTCGCGCCGCGGTCGTTCTTCAATCCGGGCAGCGTCGGCCAGCCGCGCGACGGCGACGCGCGCGCCGCATACGCGGTCGTGGACCTGCCGGCGCAAACGGTGGCGTTCCATCGTGTGCCGTACCCGATCGCGGAGACGCAGCAGCGAATCCGCGACAAGGGCCTGCCGCCGATCTTCGCGGAGCGGCTTTCGTACGGGCTGTGACGCTCAGCGGGCCGCTTGGCCGTTCGTGACGCGGGAGCCCCGTGACACAATCGCTGCCCTGAAGTGACCGACGACGAGTCGACGGACGACGCCTCCGGCGACCAGCTGACGCGCCCGGAGAGCGCGAAGGACCGCCCGGCGGCCCCATCCCTCGAGAAGCGCGTGACCCAGACCGGCCGGCGCATCGGAGACCGCCGCGTGCGGATCGTCCGCCCGACCGGCAGCGGCCTGCGCGGTCACGGCGGGCGCTGGGTAGCGACCGAGGAGACCATGGAGCGCACCGGCCGCGTCGGCCGCGCGTGGGACGCGACGCTGCGCTTTCTCATCGGCAAGCGTCTCGAGACCGAGGCCGAAGGGGAGGAGCGCGTCGGAGTCGCGACGGGCCTTCCGATCCTCGCTTCCGACAATATCTCGTCCTCGGCGTACGCGACCGAGGAAGCGATGCGCGTGCTCGCGCTCGCCGGCACCGCCTCGCTCGCCCTCACCATGCCGATCGCGCTCGCCGTCGTGTTCGTCCTCGCGATCGTCATCCTCTCCGAGTCCCGCGTCATCCGCGCGTATCCCAATGGCGGCGGCAGCTACCTCGTCGCGCGCGAGAACCACGGCGTCGTCGCGGGTCTGGTGGCGGCGTCGGCGCTGCTCATCGATTACGTCCTGACCGTCGCGGTGTCGACCGCCGCGGGTGTCGCCGCGATCTCGAGCTTCGTGCCGGAGCTGCACGACTACCGTGTGGTCGGCGGTCTGGTCCTCATCGCGGTGCTCGCGATCGGCAACCTGCGTGGCGTTCGCGAGGCGGGCCTCCTCTTCGCCGCGCCGACGTACGCGTACATGATCGCGATGTTCGCGCTGCTGGCGTACGGCATGTTCCGCTGGTACATCGGAGACGTCCCCGCGGCGGCCGCGCCGCCCGTCCCGTTCGGCGAGACCGGGACGCCACTCGCCGTGCTTCTCGTGCTCCGAGCCTTCGCGTCCGGCTCGGTCGGCCTGACCGGAAGCGAGGCCGTCGCGAACGGCGTGCCGAGCTTCCGCCGTCCCGAGACGCGCAACGCCGTCATCACGCTCGTCCTGATGGGATCGATCTTCTCCGTGATCTTCCTCGGCATCACGTTCCTCACGACCACGATCGGCATCCAGCCGGACCTCAGCGAGCGCGAGACGGTGAACAGCCTGCTCACGCGGTCGATCGTCGGCGGGGGGACGCCGTTCTACTACGCCGTGCAGGTCACGACCGCCGTGATCCTCCTCCTCGCCGCGAACACCGGGTTCACGGGGTTCCCGCGCCTCGCGTCGGTCCTCGCGAACGACCGGTTCATGCCGCGGCACTTCGCGGACGTCGGGTCGCGCCTCGCCTTCAACACCGGCATCGTCGCCCTCGCGCTCCTCGCGTGCGTCATCCTCGCGTCCTTCGACGGGAGCGTGACGAACCTCGTACCGCTGTACACGATCGGCGTGTTCCTCGCCTTCACGCTGTCGCAGTCCGGTCTCGTGCGGCGCTGGCGCCGGCTGCGCAATCCGGGTTGGCGCGCCTCGGTCGTCATCAACTCCGTCGGCACGGTCGTCACCGGCACCGTGCTGCTCGTCGTGGCGTACACGAAGTTCGAGGGCGGCGCGTGGATGGTCCTCGTCCTCATCCCGCTCATCTCGGCGATCCTGTTCTTCATCAACCGCCACTACCAGACGGTGCAGGACGCGCTGGTGATCTCGGGCGGTGAGCATCGCGTACCGGTCCTCGCGGCGCCGGTCGTCGTCGTGCCCATCGCGAGGCTGGATCGCGCGGCGCTGCTGGCGCTCGAATTCGCGTGGTCCGTGTCTCCGGCCGTGAAGGCCGTGCACATCTCGACGTCGCGCGCGAGCGCCGACGACTTCAAGCGGCGATGGGCGCTGCTCGACACCGACATCCCCCTCGACGTCGTCGAATCGCCGTACCGTTCGCTCGTTCCGCCGCTCCTCAAGTACATCGACGCCCTCGACAAGTCCGACGACCGTCCAATCACCGTCGTCGTGAGCGAGTTCGTGCCGCATCACTGGTGGGAATGGCTGCTGCACAGCCAGACGGCGTTCCGGCTGAAAGCGGCTCTGCTCTTCCGGCCGAACACGATCGTCATCGACGTGCCGTATCACTTCGAGGACGCATCCGACCTCCCCGGCGGCAAGCCCGGCAAGCCCGGCTAGACTCGCGCACTCATGCAGCCGAAGCGCGTCCTCGTGGCGCTCGCGGGGACGAGCGCGGATCCGGACATGTTGCGTCTGGTCGCCTTCATCGCGAAGCCGGCGCGGTCCGAGGTCGTCGGCATCCATGTCATCGAGGTCCGCTGGAACCTGCCGCTCGACGCGGTCATGGAGCCGGAACTCGATCGCGGCGAGGAGCTGCTCAATAGCGCCAAGAAGGTCGCCGACGGCATGGGCCTCGACCTCGAGACCGAGCTGCTACAGGCTCGGGATGCCGCTGCCGCGATCGTCGACACGGCAGTCGAGCGGAAGAGCGACCTCGTCGTCGTCGCGATGCCCTTCCGCAAGCGTCTCGGAAGGGTGTACGTGGGAAGGACCGTCCAGAACGTGTACGTGAACGCGCCGTGCGCGGTGCTCGCGTATCGTCAGGAAGAGATCAAGTGAACGTCGTCATCGTTGGGTGCGGTCGGGTCGGTGGATTCCTCGCAGGGCTTCTCGATTCAGAGGGGCACCGCGTCAGCGTGGTCGACATCGCGTCGACGAGTCCCGCTCGCGCCGAGCGCGCCTGGTTCCAGCACCTGCCGCCCTCGTTCAAAGGAGAGACGATCCTCGGTGACGGCACCGACCTCGAGGTGCTCAGGCAGGCGGGCATCGAGCGCGCCGACGCGCTCCTCGCGCTCACCGAAGGCGACAACCGCAACCTGATGGCCGCGCAGATCGCGCAGAAGATCTTCGGCGTGAAGCAGGTCATCGCCAAGGTGAACGATCCGGTGCGCGCCCAGACCTACCGCGCGATGGGCATCAACACGTTCTCGCGGACGACGATCCTCGGCACGCTGCTCCACGCGATGCTGCAGGACGACCGTGAGGTGGGCGAGGTCCTCGTCCGCAAGGCGCTCGCCCATGAGGCGGACATGGTCCAAGAGCCGGTGAAAGTCAGATGAAGGAGGCGGCTCACGCCGCCGACGGAGAGGGGTGCAGGGTCGCTGCGCTCCACGGGGGCCCCTGCCCCCGCTTCCCCTGCCATAGATAGATGTACTTCGTCGTGGCCGGCGCGGGCGAGGTCGGGTTCCACCTCTCGCAGGCGCTGCTCGAGGCGGGACACGAGATCACGATCATCGAAGCCGACCGGCGCCGGGCGAACTTCGTCCAGGAGAAGCTCGGCTCCATCGTCATGAACGCCGCGGCGGACGAGGGCCGAGCGCAGATGGAGGCCGGCTGCAGCCGCGCCGACGCGCTCATCGCGGTGACCGGAGACGACGCGAAGAACCTGGTGATCTGCCAGCTCGCGAAATACCGCTGCCACACCCCGCGCGTCATCGCGCGCGTGAACAACCCGAAGAACGAGATCGTGTTCAAGACCCTGGGGATCGACGAGACGATCTCATCGACTCGCGTCCTCATGAACGTGATCGAGCAGGAGCTCCCGTCGGGTGGCTTCATGCCGCTCATGCCGCTTGCCGGGACGGCCAACGAGCTCATCGAAGCGGAGATCGCGGTCGGAACGCCGCCCGCCGGCAAGACCGTGGGAAGCCTGCGGCTGCCGAGCGGTGCGCTCGTCGGCGGGATCATCCGCAAGGGCAAGCTCAT
>DATBKH010000147.1:0-2604 GCA_036555955.1 Candidatus Limnocylindria bacterium
TCGGGGTCAGTCCCGCTGTCCGGAGCACGCCGACTAATCGGTCACGGCGCGCGCGATAGTCGTCCGCCAACCGGTCGTAATACGCGCGCCCAAGCTCCAGGCCCGCCGCGACGGCCTCCTGCAGCGGCGCCGGGGCGCCGACGGTCACGAAGTCGTGCACCTTTCTAATGGCGGCGGAGAGCTCCGGCGACGCCACGATCCAGCCCACGCGCCAGCCGGTGACCGAGAACGTCTTGCTCGCGCCCGAGATCGTC
Source organism: Candidatus Limnocylindria bacterium (assembly GCA_036555955.1). GTDB lineage: Bacteria > Chloroflexota > Limnocylindria > P2-11E > P2-11E > 3-1-20CM-2-70-9. The sequence goes on from DATBKH010000147.1 coordinate 255, forward strand.
ACGGTCCGCTCCGCCATGTCCGGCAGGGTGGCGATCGGGACGTGATCGCCCTCGTAGCGGATGTGCTCGTAGATCTCGTCGGTCACGGCGATCGCGTCGTGCTCGCGGCAGAGCGAGGCGATCGTCTCCAGCTCGTCCATCGTGAACACGCGGCCCGTCGGATTGTTCGGGGTGTTCACGATGATCGCCTTGGTCCGATCGGTGAACGCTCGACGCAGCTCGTCCGGGTCGAACGTGAACCGCGGCGGCCGCAGCGGCACGAACACGGGCGTGGCTCCGGAGATCGCGGCGTCGGGCCCGTAGTTCTCGTAGAACGGCTCGAGAACCACGACCTCGTCGCCTGGATCGCAGATCGCGAGGAGCGTCGAGATCATCGCCTCCGTCGATCCGCACGTGACCGTGAGCATCGTCTCCGGGTCCACGTCCATCGCGTAGAGCTCGCGGTAGCTTCGGGCGAGCGCGTCACGAAGCGTTTTCGAGCCCCACGTGATCGCGTATTGGTTGATGTCGGCGTCGATCGCGCGCTTCGCCGCCGCCTTCAGCTCCGGCGGCGCAGGGAAATTCGGAAACCCCTGCGCGAGATTGACCCCGCCGTACATGGCCGAGAACCGGGTCATCTCGCGGATCACGGACTCCGTGAATCCCGCCGTCCGGCGCGCGACGCGCTCGCGCGCGAGGCGCATCAGTAGCCCGCCTTGAAGTCGACGCGATTCAGGAGAGGCTCCCCCGCCTTGTAGCGGCGGAGGTTCTCCGCGAAAAGCGCGAGAGTGCGTTCCGTGGCACGCGGCGACGATCCGGAGTTGTGCGGCGTGATCATCACGTTGTCGAGCTTCCACAGGGGGCTGTCCTTCGGCAGCGGCTCGGTCGCGAACACGTCGAGCGCGGCGCCGGCGATGCGACCTGCTTTCAGAGCATCGATCATGGCCAGCTCGTCCACGATGCCGCCTCGCGCGATGTTCATGATCCATGCGGTCGGCTTCATGCGGGCGATGACCTCGCGCGAGACGAAGCCGCGCGTCTCCGCGGTGAGGGGGGCGGCGATCGCGAGGTAGTCGGCCTCGCCGACCACATCGCCGAGCTCGCGCGGCGACACGACGCGATCGACGCCGTCGCCCGGTGCGCCCGCATTGCGCCGGACGCCGATGACGCGCATCCCGACGGCGCTCGCCAGGCGTGCGATCTCGCCGCCGATGCTTCCCATCCCGAACACGACGATCGTCGCGTCGCGCAGCTCGGCATGGGGCAGCTCGGTCCACTCCGTCGCGCGTTGGAGATCGCGGTAGCGGTGCAGCTGGCGTGACGCGGCGAACACGAATGCCATGAGGTGCTCGGCGATCTGGATGTCGTACGAACCGCTGTTGTTCGTCAGCACGATGCCCCGTTCGGACATCTCGGCAAGGGGCATGTTCTCGACCCCGGCCGAGATGCTCTGGTACCAGCGCAGGCGTGGAGTCGCCTCGAGCAGCTTGCGGACCCGCTTCGGATTGTTCCCGCCGAACGCGACCTCCGCGTCCTTCGCGGCATCGAGCCCGCCCTCGTCCGTGATCGCGACCACCCGGTCCTCGGGGAAGCGCGACACGAAGTTCTCAGGCTTGGCCGACAACGACGACCACACGACGATGTTCGTCACCCGCTCCGCATACTACGGACCCTCGTGTTCGCGCTTTCCGGGACGCTTTTCAACGCGGCGACGGTGCTCGTCGGCGGCTTCCTCGGCACGCTGCTCGGCGATCGCGTTCCGGAACGCCTGCGCGAGAACGTCGTCCGCGGTGTGGGCCTCTTCGTCCTCGCGATGGGCGCGAAGTTCGCGAGCGAGACGACGAACCTTCTCTTCGTGCTCGGCGCGATGCTGCTCGGTGGCGTCCTCGGAGCCGCGGCCGATCTCGACGGGCGTTTGAACGCGCTCGGCGAGAGCTTGCAAAGGCGGTTCGGGCGCGGCGCGGAGAGCACGGTGGCGGAAGCGTTCGTGACCGCGTCGATCGTCTTCTGTGTCGGACCGCTCACGTTCCTCGGCTCGATCCGCAACGGTCTCTCCGGAGATGCCAGCCTCCTGGTCGTGAAGAGCGTGCTCGACGGATTCACCGCGATCGCGCTCGCCGCCACCCTCGGGTGGGGCGTCCTCCTCACCATCCCGCTCATCCTTCTCTATCAGGGCGGCCTGGCGCTCGGCGCCTCGCTCTTCGCCGGGGCGCTGACCGACGTTCAGCTGCGAGAGATGAGCGCGGTCGGCGGGTTGCTCATCATCGGCGTGGGTCTCAAACTTCTGAACATCCGCGACGTGAAGGTCGCGGACTACCTGCCGGCGATCGTCATCTCGCCGTTCGTCGTCACAGGGCTCGCGAGATTGTTG
>DATBKH010000148.1:0-1911 GCA_036555955.1 Candidatus Limnocylindria bacterium
GTTGGCTTTCCGGCGGCAGCGCGCGCGCCGAGGCCGGACTCGTCTTCGGCGGCGTGACCGACATCATCACCGACCTCGGCCGCATCACGTTCGATCCGATCGATCGCCATCCCGTGCTCGCGGCGGTGCACGCGGGCAGCAGCCCTGAGCGCATCCGCGCGATGACGGCGTTCGACCTCGCCGCCGCCGACTCCGTCGAGCGGCCCGAACCACCGACGGCGGACGAGCTCGCGCTCCTCCGCGAGCTCACCGGAGCTCCCACGTGAGAACGGTCGGCGTCGCGGTCCGCAATTTCGTCGGTCCCGGCGAGACGCCGGACGCCAGAGCGCTCCTCCGCTACGCGGAACGAGCCGAGGCGCTGGGGTTCGAGTCGGTGTGGGTCTGGGACCACATCCTCCTCGGCGTGGATCCCGCGTTCCCCATCCTCGAATCGCTGTCGCTGCTGGCCGCGCTGGCGGTCCGGACCGAGCGCGTGCTCCTCGGCACGAGCGTGCTCGTCCTGCCGCTGCGCGAGCCGGTCGTGACCGCGAAGGTCCTCGCGACGATCGATCGCCTCTCGAACGGACGGCTCGTCGTCGGCGTCGCGCCCGGCTGGTACAAGCGCGAGTTCGACGCCGTCGGCGTTCCTCACGAACAGCGCGGCCGGATCCTCGAGCGGGGCATCGGGATGCTCACGCGCCTCTGGACGGAGCGGCCGCTCGACATGGTCGAGGGCGCGCACCACCTGCGGGCCGCCGTCATGCTGCCGCCGCCGGTACAGCGGCCCCGGCCGCCCATCCTCATCGGGGGGTACGTCGATCGCGCCCTCCGCCGGGTGGCGCGCTTCGGCGACGGCTGGCTCACCTACTTCTATACGCCCGATTCGGTGCGGCGCGCCGTCGAACGCATCCGCCGCCACGCGGCGGAGATCGGGCGCGACCCGGCCGAGCTCAGCGTGACGAACGAGGTCGCGATCCTCGTCGACGACGACGGTCAGGCGAGCGAGCGCGCGATGCGATCGTGGCTCGAGAAGGAATGGGACCTCTCCAAGGGAAGCGAGTCGACCTTCGATCACGCGATCACGGGGAACGCGCGCGAGTGCGCGGAGCGCCTGCGCGAGCAGTTCGAAGCGGGCGTCGATCGCCTCGTCCTCGTGCCGTACCGCTATGAGCCGGAACAGCTCGAGCGGATCGCCGCGGAGGTCCTTCCCGCGCTGGAGCTCGAGCACGCCACTTGAACGAGAGCACGAGAGACGAACAGGAGGCCTCGATGACCACGATCGATCTCAATAGCGACCTCGGCGAAGGCGCGGGCACCGAGCCCGCGATCATGCCCTCCATCACCTCGGCCAACATCGCGTGCGGAGCGCATGCCGGCGATGAAGCGACGATGCGCGAGGCGGTGCGCCTGGCGCGGTCGCTCGGGGTCGCCGTCGGCGCGCATCCCGGATACCGCGACCCTGCCAACTTCGGCCGCAAGCGGCTCGACGTTCCCTACGACGAGCTCGTCCGTGACCTGCGTTCGCAGATCGAGCTGCTCGCGGGGATCGCGCGCAGCGAGGGCGCGCCGCTCGCGCACGTGAAGCCGCACGGCGCCCTCTACAACCAGGCCGAGCGCGACGACGACGTCGCGCGCGCGATCGCCGACGCGGTGAAGGCCAGCGCGCCGGACGTGCTCCTGTTCGCGCCACCCGGGTCGGCGCTGCTGCGGGCGGGCCTGAAGGCGGGCCTCCGCGTCGCGAAGGAAGGGTTCCTCGACCGCGCGTACGAACCGGATGGGACCCTTCGCTCGCGCGCGCTGCCCAACGCCATGGTCACCGACCCGGCCGCCGCGGCGGCGCAGGCGCTCTCATTCGCGCGCGACGGCGGCGTGCGCGCGCACGATGGCACGTTCCTTCAGCTTCCCGTCCAGACGCTGTGCGTGCACGGCGAC
>DATBKH010000149.1:0-38542 GCA_036555955.1 Candidatus Limnocylindria bacterium
CCGGGTCGGCGGCATCTGCGTCACGGTGGGATGCATCCCGTCGAAAGCGCTCCTCGATTCCAGTCACGCGTACTGGGTCGCGACCCACGGCGAGGAGCACGGCATCGTCCTCGAGGGCGCGCGCTTCGACCTCGCGAAGGCGGTGGCGCGCAAGGATCGCGTCGTAGCCCAGCTCGTGTCGGGGACGGAGGCGCTTCTCAAGGGACGCAAGGTCGATCTCATCAAGGCCGAAGGAACGCTCGTCTCGCCGACGCAGATCCGGGCCGGCACGCAGAACGTCGACGCGAAGGCGGTCATCGTCGCGACCGGATCGAAGGTCGGGATGCCGCCCATCAAGGGCCTCGCCGAGGCCAAGCCCCTGGACAACGTCAGCGCGCTCGCGCTGACGAAGCCGCCGAAGCGCCTCGTGGTCATCGGCGCGGGCGCGATCGGCCTCGAGCTGGGCACCTTCTTCGCCGAGGTCGGCACGGAGGTGACGATCCTCGAGCTCCTGCCGCAGCCGATCGCGTACATGGACGCGGAGGTGGTACGCGTCCTGGTCCGCACCCTGGAGTCGCGCGGCGTGAAGCTCCGGACGAACGCGAAGGTCGGCGAGGTCGCGCGCAAGGCGAGCGGCGTGACCGTGACGGCCGACGTGGAAGGCAAGATGGAGACCTTCGAAGGCGACGAGATCCTTCTCGGAGCGGGTCGCGTCGCGAACCTTTCCGGGGTCGAGCAGGCCGGCCTCGCCACGAACCGCCTCGGGATCACCGTCGACGAGCGCATGCGCACGAACGTCCCGAATGTGTGGGCCATCGGAGACTGCATCGGCGACCCCCGCGCCGCGAAGCTCGCGCACGTCGCGTCGACGCAGGGCGAGGTCGCCGTCGACACCATCCTCGGCGAGCAGGCGACGATGGACTACGACGTCGTACCGAACGTGGTCTACACGCACCCCGAGGTCGCGCAGGTGGGACTCACCGAAGCGCAGGCGAAGGAGCGCTTCGGGGCCGACGTGAAGGTCGCGCGCTACAACTTTCGCGCTTCAGGACGCGCGCTCGCGCTCGCCGAGTCGGACGGCCTGACGAAGATCGTCACCGCCGGCAAGTCGCAGCGGATCGTGGGCGTCCACATCGTCGGGCCGCAGGCCAGCGAGCTCATCGCCGAGGCGACGCTGGCGATGCGCCTCGAGGCGACGGTCGAGGACGTCGTGGCGACGATCCATGCGCACCCGACGCTCGCGGAGACGTTCCGCGAGGCCGCGCTCTCGGCGGTCGGCAGGCCGATCCACTCGCCGCGCTAGCTGCTTCGGAACCGAACGTCGATGAGGCCGTCGCGGGCTGATTCCCTGAGCTCGACGGCCGGCGCGCCTCGCTCGCGCAGCGCGGCGTAGCCCCACTCGGCGTCGGTCGGCTCCTTGGTGCCGACGACGACCGTAGCGATGCCCGTCGCGCCGTTCGCGTGCTCGCGCGCGGCGCCACCGGGCACCCGAAGATCGCGCGCCGTCAGGTCCTCGATGAGGAACGGCAGCGGTGGCTTCAGGATCGCCGTGCGCCAGCGCAGCTCGACGCCGTCCGGACGCAGCCGCCCTCCCGGCAAGGGCTGACCCGATACGAGCGCTCCGAGCGCCGCGGTGTCGGACGCGAGGTCGTCCGACAGAAGCGCGAAGTCGGCGATGCCGCCGCCGCCCGCGGCGATGTTCCACCAGCGATGCGTCAGCGACCGGTCGAGATCACGGAAGGCGACGAGCTCGAGGTAGCTCCCGTCGGCAAACGGGATCAGCGCGTTTTGGGTGAGGCGGTCGGCGTGATCACCGCCTGCGGTCACGGTGAAGCCGCGCCGCTGATGATCCTCGATCGCCGCGCGGAGATCCCGGACCACGTACACCACATGGTCCAGCTGACGGAGCATCGGCGGGCCGTGCGAGATTCGGACTCGCGACAACCCGCTTAGAAGGCGGGTGCTCTAATCCACTGAGCTAACGGCCCTCGCACGCTCAATTATGAGTGCGCGGGGCACGCTACTCGAGACGGATGCGTGTCCCCGGGACGTCCAGCATGACGAGCTGAGCGCCTTCGATCGACGGGTCGACATCGAAGACCAGCGGGACCACGACCTGACGTCCCACCGGGAACTCTCTCGGCCAGAGGTACGGCGAGTCGAGGTTGGTGTCGCTCGAATACACGCCGCTCGCGCTCGACTGCGCGACGTACTGCTGGCCGTTCGGGGTCGCGAGCGCGAAGTTGCCGGGCTGAAGCTGCGCCCCGCTCTTCGATCTGTTCGTCACGCCCATCTGCACGACGTAATAGATCCCACGCGCCTGCGCCTGGCCGAGCCGCGTCACGCGACGGGTGACTCCGACGGTGTACGTCCACTCCGGTGCGGTGACCGGCGTGGTCACGCTCACCGTCGACCATGTCGGCCGGCTGCCGTCGAAGAACGACAGCAGCGCGGGCACGCTGAACACGCCGATGAGAACGACGAGCACGGCGATGATCACGAACCGAAGGCGCCACAGCGCGCCCGCGAACTCGAGGGGATCGCGGACCGACCTCCTGGTCTCGCGGAGGACGGTCGGCGCCGGCTCCGCCCCGATGCGACCGCGGAGTGTGGCGGTCGTGGTCTCCGGCGCCGCGGGCCGCGGCAGCGTCGCGACCGCGACCGGCGCCTCTTGCCGCGAAGGCTTCGACGCCGCCACCGGCGGGGCCGGCGGCCGGGCGACCTTCGGCGCGGGTGGGGCGGCGGCGGGGATGTGGACCGGCGCGGTGCGCGCCGGCGGCGGACGGACGCCGAATCGCGGGACGTGCGGGTGGTACGCGGTGGACCGGGTCCGGAAGGCGATGTCGCCGCGGGCGATGCCGACGAACGCGCTCCCGCCGGCGCCGGTGAGCTTCCATCGTGTGCTGCTCAGCGCGTCCCGTGTCGCGAGCTGATCCCCGTCCGCTTCGACGCCGCGCTCGCCGATCACGACCACCGCATACGGCCCGAGCTCGGGAAGCGGATCGCGCGCGGCCTCGCCGAACGAGACGAAGCGCAGATAGACCCCTTCGGGCGCACCGACTCGCAGATCGGGTCGTCTCGCGCCGCCCGGCTCCTCGCCGAGCGCGCGCTGCAGCTCGCGCTCGGCTTCGATCCACTGGGCGCCGCCGAAGTGGTCGGCGTGGCGCACCTCGCGGCGCTCGGCGATGAGCGAGCGGTCCCGCACCACGAGATGCTCGAGCGGCCCGACCGGAGGTAGCTCCTTCTCGAACGGCTCGCCTTCGGTGAAGAACGTGACGTACAGGCCCGGTTCCACGGGGTCTGAGCCTAGGGCGACCGCCCGTATCTAATCGATGACCGCCTCGGCTTCGATCTCCACCTTCCACCGGGGGTCGAGCATGCCCGTGATGACGACCATCGTGGCGGCCGGGCGGACCTCCCCGAAGACGGCGCCATGCGCGCGCCCGACGGCGTCGGCGTAGGCGGGATCGGTAATGAACATGCGCGTGCGGACGACCTCCTTCGCTGATGCTCCTGCGGCGGCGAGGGCCGTGAGGATGATCTCGATGCACCGCCGCGCTTGCGCCTCTGGGTCGGGATCGCACGAACCGTCCGGCCAGATCGGCGCCGTTCCAGAGACGTAGACGCTCCGCCCCACGCGGACCGCGCGACTGAAGCCGATCGTTCGCTCGAACGGCGAGCCCGATGCGACCCGCTGCCGATCGCTCATGCGGAATAGAGTGGGTGAGCGGTGGCGAACGAGGCGTTCATCGACGAGCTGTGGCGAATGTCACGCGAGCTCTTCATGCCGGACCATCCGTGGTTCAAGGGCATCGTCGAGCATCGCTGGACGCGCGAGCAGATCGTCCTCGGCGAGATCCAGCACTACCTGCGCGTCCGCACGAACCCCATCTTCTTCGGCTACATCGTCACGAACGTCGCGAGCGAGCGCAACTACGCGCTCATGGACATCGTGATGGAGAACTTCATGGAGGAGCTCGGAGGCGAGAAGACGCACGTCGACATCATGCTGCAGATGCTCGACGAGGCCGGCATCAGCCGCGACGCCGCGGACAAAGCCGATCCCGCGCCGGGCACCCTCGCGGCGATCGAGATGATCCGGTCGGGCTGCCAGAATCGCTCCGCGCTCGAGGGCGTCGCGCTCCTATCCTTCGTCGAGGCGATGCACGGCGGTCCGGACGGTGCCGCCGCGCGCGTGTACAAGGAGCTCACCGGCCATTACGGCTTCTCGCCGCGCGCGGCCGCGACCTACGAGCTTCACGCGGAACAGGACACCGGGCACGGCGACCGGCAGATCGAGGCGATCCGCCGGTACGCCAGCGACGACGCGACTCGCGAGCGCTGCCGCCGTGCGGTGTACCTGGGCTTGAACGCCTTCAACTTCGAATGGGACGGGCACGTCCAAGCGATGACCGGCGAGCGGAACGCGTACTGGGCAGGCAGGACCGGAAAGCTGGAGCTGCGCCATCCAGAGGTCAAGCTGCCGTCGCGCGTCGGCTAGATCGGCCACTCCTTCGGGAGCGCAGCGCGCAGCTTCTGATACTCAGGGTCGTCGGCGTACTTTCGCTTGAACGAGCGAAGGCGCTGAAGCAGGTCTTCCTCGTCGACCTCGAGCACGTTGGAGACCATACCCGTGGTCTCTTCGAAGCCCAGGCTTCAGTTGCCTCGTCAGCCGCGCATGCGCTGCAGGACGTTGCGGTCGCTGTCGTTCATCGCGCTGAGATTAGTCCCGCCGGATCTCCAGCTCGGCGCGTGCGGTCCCGTGCACTCCGCGGAGGGAGGCGGGCTGGTTCCGCATCCGGAGGCGCTCGACCTCGATCGCGGTCCGCCCCCGGTGCCACTACGACGGACCTCGGATCTTCTGCGTGGTCGTGACCACCTCCGGTCCGGCGATCGGTTCGGCGTGCGGCCCGGCGGTCACGCGGACGCGTGCCATGACGCGCCAGGCACGTCCGTCATCGACGTGCACGATGAGGAAGGGATTCTCGACGACGGTCCCCGAGGGCTCGCTGAACCGAACGGGAAGACTGACCTCCGCGCTCGCCCCGGGCGGCAAATCGAGATCGATCCGGCGCTCGCTTGCCCGAAACTGCGAGTGTGGCTGCAGCGCGCTGACCAGACGCACCGTCCGGTCTCCTTGGTTGACGATCGGCCAGCGCACGGTCCATGCCCCGGCTTCGCCGCGGGTCTCGAACGGACCGATCCGAAGGCGCGGGGAGTCGTCGGTCAAGCGAACTGCGGCATCACGTCGCGCGCGAACGCGTCGAGCGCATCCCAGTCGTACGGCCCTTCGCGCAGCGCGATGTTCACGCGAAACGCGCCCGCGTCGACGAACTGGGCGACGACCTCCCGGGCCTCGCGCGGCGTCCCGCGGAGGAACCCGGTCATCCCGCGCGTGTCCTTCGACCAGTGCTTCTGATAGAGCGCTTCGTGCCGCTTGGCGCCGCTCGCGTCGGCGCCCATGTAGAAGCCGACGTTGATCGTTCGCGCGATCGCGGACGGCTCGCGTCCGATCTTCTCGCACCACGCATCGAGGACGGCGCTCTTCCGCTTCCACTCGGCCGGCGTCAGGTACGGGGCGTTCCAGCCGTCCGCGTGACGCGCGGCCGTGCGCAGCGTGCGCTTCTCGCCGGACCCGCCGATCCAGATGGGGAGCCGGGATTGGACCGGCTTCGGGTTGTTCGGGGCGTCTACGAAGCGGTAGTGCGTTCCGCTGAATTCGGCGCGCCCCCGATCGAATAGCAGCCGCAGGGCGGCCGCATACTCCTCGAGCTGATCTTCGCGTGTGCCGATCGCCGGGAATGGAATGCCGTAAGCGGCGAACTCGACCTCATCCCAGCCCGCGCCGAGCCCGCAGTCGACGCGTCCCGCGGAGAGGTGATCGATGGTCGTGATCGCCTTCGCGAGCACACCCGGGTGGCGATAACCGACGCAGAAGACCAGGCAGCCGACGCGGATCCGGGTCGTCTCGAGCGCGACGGCCGATATCGTCGCGAGCGCCTCGAAGCAATCGCCGTCTCCACCCTGCGGCGGCGTCTCCTGGAAGTGATCGGACACAGAGAACCAGTCGAACCCGCGTTCGTCCGCGAAGCGCCACAGCCTTCGCATCTCATCGAGCGGACCGCCGAGATGGCCGAGGTGTATCCCGAATCTAGTACCCGTAATCCGAGTATGGGTCGCCCGACGGCGAGGGCGACGCGGGGCTGTTCGTCCCGAGCGCCGGCGCTGCCGTCGTGGGAGCGGCCGTCTGCGCGCCACCGGGCCCGCCACTGCCAGCGCTTCCACAAGCCGCGATCGCGATGGCGCCGAACAGGGTCGCCACAAGGAGCGCGCGAACACCGGTCATGATCGAAGTACCTCCTGCTACCGTGAGTACGGGCGGAGGGCGGCGACGGATATGGGTAGTTTCGGTGTCGTTGTCATCGTCGTGGTCCTCGCCGCACTCGCGGTGGCGAGCCTGGCGTTTGCCCTTGCGGCGATCCGCGCGGCGCACCGCCCGCGCGCCGCGCTGCCGGCGAACTGCGGCGACTGCGTGTTCATGATCCCGCGCGCGAAGGTCTACAAGCGCGAGACCCTCGAGGACCTGGACGGGGTGGTCCACTACCTGTGCCAGCAGCGATGGATCGAGATCACCCCGTATTCGCCGCGTTGCGATCTCGGGAAGAGCAAGACCCGAACGACGACCGTCCCGACCTGACGCTAGCCTTCGTCGGGTGGCCGGCACGTTCGACAGGTTCGACGCGCACGTCCGCGCTCGTGAGCGTGAGTACGTCGACGAGCTGAAGCGTCTCATCAGACAGCCGAGCGTCTCGGCGCAGGGCATCGGGATCCCCGAGACCGCTGAGATCGTCCTCGATCGCGCGAAGGCTCGTGCGCGGATCTCGGCGACCACGCTCAGGGTCGACGGCGGTCCGCCGACGATCGTGGGCGAGACCGGCGCCGGCGAGCGCACGCTCCTCGTCTACAACCACTACGACGTCCAGCCGCCGGACCCGCTCGACGAGTGGGAGACGCCCCCGTTCGAACCGACGGAGCGCGACGGCTACCTCTACGGGCGGGGAGTGTCGGACAACAAGGGCAATCTTCTCGCCCGCCTTCAGGCGATCGAGGCCTACCGGGCGACGGTGGGCGAGCTGCCACTTCGCGTGCGCGTGCTGTACGAGGGGGAGGAGGAGAGCGGTTCCGCGCACCTTGCCGATTTCGTCGCGAAGTACGGTGAGAGGCTTCGCGCGGACGGCTGCGTGTGGGAGGCCGGCTACAAGGATGCCGCCGGACGGCCGACGATCTCATGCGGCCTGAAGGGCATCGCCTACGTCGAGCTCAGGGTTCGCGGAGCGGCGAAGGACGCGCACTCCTCGCTCGCGACGATCGTCCCGAATGCCGCGTGGCGGCTCGTATGGGCGCTCGGAACGCTGAAGGACCGCGAGGACCGCATCACGATCGACGGCTTCATGGACCTCGTGCGTCCGCCGACGGCCGGCGACCGGGCGCTTCTCGAGCGGCTGCCGTTCGACGAGCAGGGGATGCTACGGATCCACGGGATCGACCGATTCGTCCGCGGCCTGACGGGGACCGAGCTCAAGCGCAAGCACTTCTTCGAGCCCACCTGCACCATCTGCGGGATCGTCTCCGGCTACAGCGGCGCCGGATCGAAGACCGTCCTTCCCGCGGTCGCGAGCGCGAAGATCGACTTCCGTCTCGTTCCGGACCTCACCCCCGAAAAAGTCTCGGCGCTCCTCCGCGCGCATCTGGACCGCCGCGGGTTCTCGGATGTCGAGGTCGTTCCCGGCCACGGTGAGCCGCCCTCGCGCTGGCCGACGGACTCGATCGCGGCGAAGGCGGCGGTCGACGCATGCCGGGCGGCATACGGAAGCGATCCGGTGGTGTATCCGCTCATGGCCGGGTCCGGGCCGATGGCGCAAGTCTGCGATGCGCTCCAGATCCCGGTCGTGGGATTCGGATCCGGGAACGCCGCGTCCGCGAACCATGCGCCAAACGAGAACATCGCGATCGCCGACTACATCGACCACATCCGCGCCTTCGGCCGTTTCCTTCACGCGTTCGCTGGCCGCGCGCTCGATTGAATCCACGCGACCGTCGCGCGCTCATCGCTCTTCTCGGTTTTCTCACGTTCAACGCCGTCTACAGCGGCGTCGTGACCGCTCCGGTGCTCACGCAGGTCGCCGATGAGTTCGGCATCACGCCGGGCACCGCGGGTCTCGTCGTCGCGGCCTACGGGGCGCCGGGCATCGTCGTCGCGGTCCTGACGGGACCCTATTCGGACCGCTTCGGACGTAAGCGGTTCCTCGTGACGGGCTCGCTGATCATGGGGGTGTTCACGCTGCTGAGCGCCTTCGCGACGAGCTTCGCGGTGCTGGTCGCGACGCGGATCATCGCCGGCGTCGGTGCGTCGGTCATCTTTCCCAACGTCACCGCGACGGTCGGCGACAACTTCCCGTACCGCGAACGCGGGACCGTCATGGGGACGGTCATCGGTCTGAATACGATGGCGAGCGTCATCGGCGTGCCGCTCGCCGGGATCATCGGAGAGGGCACGAGCTGGCGTGTCGCGATGGGCATGGTCGGCGCTCTTTCGATCGTGGCCTCGCTCACCCTCCTGTGGAAGCTCCGTCCCGCTCAGACCGCGCTGAACGAGGCGCGCGTGGCGGAGCTCTATCGCTCGATCGTCACGAACCGCTCCGCCTTGGCCGCGGTCGGCTCGGGCTTCCTTGGCTCGCTCTACTGGTTCACGTGGGCGACGTACATCGTCGTGTTCTTCGAGCACGAGTTCGGGCTGTCGCAGGGGGTGGCCTCGAGCTACGCGCTGACGCAGGGCCTCGGCGTGCTGTTCGGAAGCCAGCTCGGGGCACGCATCGGAACGCGCATCGGCCATCGTCCCGTCGTGGCCGGCAGCGTCGTGATCTCCGGCGCGCTGCTCCTGCTGCAGACGAACATCGGGCTACCGCTCGTCGCGACCGCGCTCCTCAATCTCGTGCTCTCGGCGGTGATCGGAGCCCGCTTCGCCTCGAACACGACGCTCCTCACCGAGCAGGTGCCCGAAGCTCGCGGAACGCTGCTCGCTCTCTCCGCCTCGGTGACGGCAGCGGGAATCGTCGCCGGCGCCACGGTCGGTGGACTCATCATCGACGGCGCGGGGTTCGGCGCGCTCGGCGTGTTCTGTTTCGGCGCGGCTGCACTTGCCTCTGTCGTCGTGTGGTTCTTGGTACGTGAAGAGCCCATCGATCTCGAGATCGCACCCGCGGTCTGAAGCGCGCCCCGCATCGTTGCCCAACTGTTACGCCGTCTAGCCGTCCGAACGCCTGCTCGGCATGGCACCTGCCCGTACATATGTCACTCGGAAAAGGAGCAGGCCATGGCACGGAAAGCAGGCGGCGGCATGACCGTCGCCGAAGCGGGTCGAATGGGTGGTCGTCTGGTCAGCGAGAAGTACGGTCCTGAGTTCTACGAGAAGATCGGCAAGAAGGGCGGCTCGAGCACGGCGAACAAGTACGGGCCCGAATTCTTCGGCCGCATCGGCAAGAAGGGCGGTCGCGCGGTGACCGCCAAGTACGGCGCGGGACACTTCGAGCGGATCGGACGCAAGGGCGGCCAGAAGGTCGCCGATCTCATCGAACGCGCCAAGACCCTCGAATCCGCCCCCGATCAGGAGCGACAAGAGCAGGAAGCGACCCCCGCCGAGTAGCTGCGGCGAGCGTACCTTGGTCCCTTGATGGACCGGAGGGAGCTTGGAGCGGGGACGCGCGTGGTGCGCGCCGCCCGCTCGCTCCCACCGGGTGAGGGCCAGCCGGTCGTCCCGCCGCTGATCCAGAGCGTCGCCTTCGACCATGGCGCCGCGGCCGTGCAGGACGCGGTCTTCGGGAACGAACGCCCCGGGTACGTCTACGGCCGTTACGGCACGCCGACGACGGCCGCGCTGGAACAGGCGCTGGCGGAGCTCGACGGCGTCGAAGCCGTCACTTGCTTTGTCACCGGCATGGCCGCGATCAGCGCCGCCGTCGACGCATGCGCGATCTCGCGCGCGGGGCGCGTGGTCGCGCAAGAGGACTGCTACGGGCAGACGCGCGCGCTGTTCGAGCGCTGGCGGCGCGAGCGCTCGGCGGATGTGGTCTTCGTCGATACGACCGACCACGGCGCCGTGGAACGCGCGCTCGGCGAACGGCCCACGGCGCTGCTCTACGCGGAGGCGATCTCGAATCCGCTGCTCCGCGTCAGCGACGTCGCGGCGCTCGCCGCCCTGGCGCGGAAGCACGGCGCGACGCTCGCCGTCGACGCCACGTTCGCGACGCCAATCCTCTGCCGGCCCGCCGGGCTTGGCGCGGGGATGGTGATCCACTCGCTCACCAAGTACGTGAACGGTCACGGCGACGTCATGGGCGGCGCGGTCGGCGGCTCGAGAGAGCTTGCCGCGGCGATGCGCGAGCGCACGATCCTCGACGGCGCGTACCTGCCGCCGCACGAAGCCTGGCTCGCGATCCGCGGCATGCGAACGCTCGCGCTTCGCGTGCGGCGCCAGTGCGACAGCGCCCTCGGCCTGGCACGGCACCTCGCGGCGCACGCCAAGGTGGAGCGGGTTCGTTATCCGGGGCTCGACGGTCATCCGCAGCACGAGCTCGCCACGCGGCAGTTCGCCGGGCGCTACGGCGGCGTCGTGTCGATCGTCCTGCGCGAGGACACGAAAGCGGCGGCCTTCCGCTTCCTCGACGCGCTGGAGCTGGCCGCATCCGCGACGACGATCGGGGATCTGTTCACGGAGGTGCTGTACCCGCCGATCTCCTCGCACCGCCGCCTTCCGCCGGACGAGCGCCGCCGCATCGGCATAACCGACGGCTACCTCCGCATCTCGGTCGGCATCGAGGAACCAGAGGACATCGTCGCCGACATCGATCGCGCACTTGCCGCCGTCTAAGCCGCTGCCGCGCGCGCTCGTCTTCAACTGCCACATCACGGGGCTCGCGGTCGCCCGCTCGCTCGCGGCGCACGGTGTCGAGGTGATCGCTCTGGATCCGGACCCGCGCGGTCTCGGTCAGGCATCGCGCGCGGTCCGCGAGAGCCGCGCGTGCCCGAATCCGCTCGAGGACGAGCGCGGGTTCGTCCAGTACCTGCTCGAGGACGCGCGCCGCTTCGGCGATGGCGCGGTCCTGTTTCCGACGAACGACGAGTGGGTTATGGCCGTCGCGCGCTACCGCTCTCAGCTCGAGACGGTGTTCCGCATCCCGTTCAGCGAGCTCTCGGTCATCGATGCGGTCCTCGACAAGCGCCGGCTCTACGCCGACGCGCACCACCTCGGCATCCCGATCCCGCGCACGTTCACGCTCAACGACGTGAAAGCCACGGCGCGCGAGATCCGCTATCCCGCGATCGTGAAGCCCGCGGAGCAGCGCCGCTTCTACGACCGCTTCGGCGTGAAGGTATTCCGCGCCGAGAACGCAGCCGAGCTGGTCCGCTTCGCCCAGCAGGCCGCCGATCTCGCCTGCGTCGCGCAGGAGATCGTCGACGTCCCCGCCGGCGGGTTCTACTCGTTCTGCTCGTACATAGCGCCGGGCGGCGAGGTCCGGGGCGCTTTCGTCGGTCGCAAACTCGAGCAGTACCCCGAGGGATTCGGGACCGGATGCCTGGTGATCGGCGAGCAGGTGCCGGAGATCGTGGAGCGCGGCACCGCGATCTTGAAAGCGTTCGGCTATCACGGCATCAGCGAGGTCGAGTTCATCTGGGATCCCGCGCGGAAGGAGCATCTGCTTCTCGACGTGAACCCGCGCGTCTGGAAGTGGGTCGGACTGCCGATCGCGAGCGGCGTCGACCTGCCGTGGCTCGCGTACAGCGAGGCGATCGGCGAGCCCGCGCACGCCGCCGAGCCGCGCGACGGCCTGCGCTGGATCTACGAGCGCGACTACGCGCTCCTCGCGCGATCGCGACCGCTCTTCCCGGCGACGGGGGAGGTCGTGAACGCCGTCTGGGACCCGGACGACCCGGGTCCGTTCGCCCAGCTCATCCTGAACGAGGGACCCGGAGGCGCCTACTACTGCGCCTGCTAGCGAAGCTGCAGGCGCAGCTGGCTCGGCGCGAAGCGCCGTGAGTCAGACTCGGAGCCTGCTAGCGACGCAGCGGGCTCGGCGCGAAGCGCCGTGAGCGCCGGCGCCGTGTGCGCTCGGTATCGGCCACGTACTGTGATGCGCGGTGCTGCGGTGACGGTGGGCGGTGACGGCCTGAGCGAGGGCGCGCAGCGGCACGTTCGTTTCGTCGGCCTGCGCCGGGCGGTGCTCTTCGTCGGTGCGCCGCGCGTCCCCAAGGCGCGCCATCGCCGGCATGTCATCTTCGCGATCGCGGGGATCGTGTTCCTCGTAGCGTTCAACGTCGCGGTCTTCCTCGCGCCGATCGACTACAGCGCCTTCACCTCATTCGCGTACCTCGGCGCGTTCGTCGTAACGCTTCTTGCCAACGCATTGATCGCGGTCCCGATCCCGTACATTCCCATCGTCGTGCACATCGGCGCGACCGCCGACCTTCCGGCGCTCGTGGTCTTCCTGGCCGCGCTCGGATCGGTGCTCGGCGAGTCGGTCGCGTTCCTGGCCGGCCGGGCTGAGCTCGGTCTGGTCTCAGAGCAACCCATCTACAAGCGATTGCATCGGGTCGCGCAGCGTCCGCTCCTCGCCGGCGCCGTGCTCTTCGCGTTCGCCGCGATTCCCAATCCGGTCTTCGATGTCGGTGGGCTCGCGGCGGGAGCGGTGGGCGTTCCCTATCGCCTGTTCTTCTCCGCGGTGTTCGCGGCCCGGCTCGTTCGTATCGCCGCGATCGTGTGGCTTGGCACGCTCATCGGCCTGCCGCACTTCTGAGCCGACACTTCGCGTCAATAGAATCCGAAGTCATGCGCTTCGGCTTCTGGATGCCCGTGTTCGGTGGATGGCTGCGCAACGTCGAGGACGAGGGCATGCCCGCGACCTTCGCGTACCAGCGCGACCTCGCGCAGCACGCCGACCGCACCGGCTGGGACGTCACGCTCATCGCCGAGCTGAACCTGAACGACATCAAGGGGCCCGAGGCCGACACGCTCGAGGCCTGGACGACGGCGGCCGCGCTCGCGCCGCTCACCGAACGGCTCGAGCTTATGACCGCGGTCCGGCCGAACTTCCGCTTGCCCGCGCTCGTCGCAAAGGAGGCCGCGACGATCGACCACATCTCGAACGGGCGCTTCACGCTGAACGTCGTCAGCGCGTGGTGGCAGCAGGAGAGCGATCAGTACGGCGGCGCCTGGGTCCAGCACGACGAGCGGTACGCGCGCACGGGCGAGTTCCTCGCCGTCCTGAAAGGCATGTGGACGAAGGACGAGTACACGCTCGCGGGGCGCTACTACACGATCAAAGCCGCGCACCTTGCGCCGAAGCCCGTCCAGAAGCCGTGGCCGGTGCTCTACGCGGGCGGAGAGTCGCCGGCGGCGAAGGACCTCATCGCCCGCGAGTGCGACGCCTATCTCATGCACGGCGATCCGCTCGACGCGATCGCCTCGAAGATCGAGGACATGCGTGCGCGTCGCGCGAAGCATCCCGATCTCCCACCGCTGCGCTTCGGCGTTGCGGGATACGCGATCGTCCGGCCGAACGACGCGGCTGTGAAGAAGGAGCTCGCCCGGATCACCGACGTTCGCGCGAGCGCGCGCGGCTACGCGAGCTACCAGGAGTTCGTCAAAGGCTCGCAGCTCGAGACCGAGGTCTCGCTCGAGGACTACAGCGTTTCGAATCGTGGACTGCGGACGGGACTGGTCGGCACGCCCGATCAGGTCGCAGAACGCGTGCGCGAGCTCGATCGGATCGGCGTCGATCTGCTTCTCCTGCAATCGAGTCCGCAGCGCGAGGAGATGGAGCGCTTCTCGTCGGAGGTCTTCCCGCTCGTCAGGCACTAGCCCTCTACGATTCGCACGCGGCCGAGCCGGGCCGCCATGTGGGGAGGTAGCCAAATGCGCCGCTGGTCGATCGCCGCCGTTGCCGCGGCCCTCATGCTCCTGTCGGCACAGCCCGTGCTCGCGACGCACACGCGAACCGACGCGTTCCGAAACTTCGCGGATCTCGCCACCCCGAGATGTCACAACCCTGAGGGGATCGAGGCCGATGCAGCCGGAAACCTCTACGCCGCCGGCCTCTCCGGGAACGTCTGCGTCGTCAGCCCCAGCGGCACGGTGACCCGCGTGATCACGGTCGCCGCGGGCCATGCCCTGCTCGGCGAGCTTCTGGTCCCAGGTGAGGGCATGTACGTCGCGGACAACAACGGCGATTTCAGCGGGGGCCGGATCGTTCGTGTGAACCTCACGACCGGAACGGTCACCGAGATCAGCTCCGGTTTCGCCGCGCCGAACGCCATCGAGCGACGGAACGGCCTGCTGTTCGTCTCGGATTCCTTCGCGGGCGCGGTCTACACCGTGAACCCGGCGACGGGAGCGAAGGCGCTATGGAAGCAGGACCTTCTCCTGCAACCCGACGGCACCCCGCCGTTCGGCGCGAACGGCCTCGCGTTCGACGGCAAGGGCCGCTATCTCTATGTCGCGAACACCTCGACCGACCGGATCCTGCGCATCGCGGTGAACCCGAACGGAAGCGCCGGCGACATCTCGATCTTCGCCGACGGCGCGGCGATCAACGCGCGTCGCGGGACCACCGGCGCGCTCGACGGCGCCGACGGCATCACCTTCGACAAGTCCGGGATGCTGTGGGTCTCGGCGAATCAGGCCAACGAGGTGCAGGTGCTCTCGAAGACCGGTTCGCTCATCAAGCGCTTTGCCGGAAGCGGTGATGACGCTCTCGTCTTCCCGGCAAGTCCCATCTTCGTCGGCAAGACGCTCTACGTGACGAACCTCTACTTCGGCGCCTTCGGCGGGAAACTCTCCGTTCTCGGCCGAGATGCCGGCGCGAGGAACGACGCCGGCGACTAAGGGCACGCCTCAGGCGGCGGGATCGACCGAAACCCTCTTTGCTCGCTGGGACGCCTCGGCCTCGCGGCCGGTATCCCGTGTCGCGGGGGCCCTCGGTCGATCTCGCCCCGCACGAAAGCTCAACGTTCTCGTCTCAAGTAGTCGAGGATCTCCGCCATGACTCGGCAGTCGACCTCGTTGTAGCGCGCGATCTCCTGCATGACGGGGGACTCGGAGAGGATCCGGCCGCGAGCACGCGAGTCGGCCGCGGCAGCCCACGCTCCGGCCATGGCGCCGGCGCCATCGGCGAGACCTTCGCTCCACTGCGTCTGGATGAGCCCGTGCGCGCGCATGGCGCGTGCGATCGCCTTCAGGCCGAAGGAGAACGCGCCCTTCACGACGATCGGCTCGGCGCGGAAGACACGTCCCAGCAGGTCGTACCAGTCGAGCGGGGGCCACTCGCGATCGGGATGGCGCGAGCGCGCGGACTCGTACGCACGCTCGAAGTTCGATTCCTCGGCGAGCGACCAATGGACGAGCCGCACGTCGCTGGCCGAGTCGCGTCCGGCTTCGCGCGCGATCTCGCCGAGATGCGCGAGCCAGGCGTCGATCATGCGTCCTTCGGCCTCGATCCCGAGATCGTCGACGGTGAACTGGCGAAACGCCCAGCGCCGATCGCGGTACGTTCCGGAGCCGATCTGGAAGATGAGCGATTGCCCGCCCTTCCGCGGGAAAGCGCTGAAGTCGTCGTCGAGGTCGTGCACGAACTCGAAATCGACAAAGGCCTCGGCCGGCGCCGCGGTCCGCCAGCTCTCCCCGTCGGCGGTGACGCGCGCCGGACGGATGACTTCGCGAGCGTCGCGGTTCACTTCGATGACCGCATCGAGCGTCCGCGCCTGGTCTCCCTCGATGCCGAGGAGTCCCGCCGATGTCCGCTCGTCGTCCCACCGCGTCACGCCGACGGCGTGCGCGGCCGTTCGGAGCGCGACGTTCACGCGTGGCAGGATCGTGAGCTCGCCGAGCTTGGTCGCGATCTCGGTCTTCGCGTGGTGCCACGGAAAGTCGCTCGCCGCCTTCATGTTCGGCCAGAGCTCGGGCACCGACGGCACCGGAAGGGCGCGCCACTCGGCTCCCTCGGTGCGCAGACGGCGGACCCACGACAGCCCGCCGGCGACGATCTCGGCGATGTCCGCCTCGCGCGAGCGCACGTACGTCTCACGCGGCACGCGCGCGAGCTTTTCCCAGCACCGGTCCCCGCGATCGCTGCCCTGCCGCCATCCGCGTCCGGCCACGTAGGCGGCCGGCGGCGTGAATCCCTGCAGTCGTCCGAGCGCCTCGTTGTAGATCCACGCCTGCGTCATGACGTGCACCTGGTCCGCGCCGAGGGTGCCGTCCTTCAACAGCCGGAGCGTCGAGAATTTGAGCTCGACGAGACGGTAGTGGCGGCCGTGGCGCAGCGCGACGACGGGCAGCTCCAGCTGATCGCCGACGAACGCGTCGGGACACAGCTCGGTCAGCACGTCGGATCGCACGAGCAGGTCGGCGATGCCGTAGGTCCTCCGCTCGGGGTCGCGGAGCACACCCGCCGCGATGAGCGGCGCGCCGTTCTTCATGGCGTCCCACGTCGCCTCGGCCGCGGCGAGCGAGCGCGACTCGTCCGGTCGCGTCGTGACGCGGGTCACCGGCCAGCGCCGCTGCAGGTCGACGATCACGGCCTGCTCGAAGCGCCGGCCCTGCTCCATGAGATAGCGCGCGAGGTCGAAGACGCGGTCGTACGTCGGCAGCTGGTCGTCCCGCCGGAAGCCGTGCTGCTCGCCGTACTCAGCCAGCCAGTCGGCGAGGAGGTCGCCCTCGCACCAATTGCGCAGCTCGCCCGCCGGTACCCAGTCGAGCCACTCCGCGTCGCTCCGCGGGTCGACGAGCGCGCCGTCGTCGCGTTGCGTGATCGCGGCGCGGCCGATCACGGGATGCCGAGAGTGTCGAGGAGCCCGCGGAAGTCCGGCTCCTCGCGGATGGCCGTCCCGTCGGTCGGTGGCGCGACACCACCGCGGTTCGCCCAGTACACGTCCATCCCGACGCGGGCCGCCCCGCCGACGTCGTGCGCCGATCCGGCCACGAAGAGCGTTTCGGCGGGATCGAGCTCGAGGCGATCGAGGGCCATTCGGTAGGGGATCGGATCGGGCTTGTAGGCTCCGGCCTCCTCCGCGGTGACGACCAGGGCGAAACGGCCGGCGCGGAACGCGGCGAGACGGCCGAGCTTACGCGAGCAGTTCGTCACGATGAAACGCGTCAGCCCATCGATGCGCTCGAGGACCGGCGGCACGTCGGGCCATGGCTCGAACTCGCCCCACCGTCGGAGCAGCTCGTCCGCGCGCTTCGCGTCAACGCCCACATCGCCCGCGCTCGCCCTGACGATCTCCTCGAACGGGCGGTACTTCCGTCCGCGCAGCAGCGACTGCGAGGCCGCGTGCCAGCGCATCCCGACGTCGCGATCGCCCGCGACCTCGGCCCAGAGCGACCACGTGTCGAGCAAAGCGGTCAGCAGATCGAATCCCACCGCGGCGTACCGCATGTGGGTAGCCTATCGGCGATCAATTCCGGAAGGCCGGCCCTTCGGGCGGTCGACGGCGGGGAGGAAGACGTGGCGCGCTACATCACGCTCATCAGCTTCACGGAGCAGGGGATCAAGACGATCAAGGACTGGGACAAGCGCATCGCCACGACGCGGGAGCGTCTCGAGAAGGCCGGCGGGCGCCTCATCGACATCTATCTCACGCTCGGCGAGTTCGACGCGGTCGCGATCACCGAGGTCCCGAACGACGAGGCCGCGCTCCGCAGCGCGCTCGAGTACGCGCTCGGCGGCAATGGCCGAAGCCGGACGATGCGCGCGTTCACGAGCGACGAGACGCTGCGGGTGGTGAAGCAGCTCTCCTAGTCGCCGGAGGCGTGGCGCGTGACCCAGTCGACGACGCGCCGGTTGTAGTCGACGCGGTGGCTCGGTCTGCCGCTCTGGATGAAGAGATGGCTTCCCCCGGGATACCGCACGAGCTCCGTGGGGACCCTGCCCGCGGCAACGAGCCCCGCGAAGAGCTCCTCGCCCTGTCCGATCGGGCAGCGCTCGTCGGCTTCGCCGTGTAGGACGAGCGTGGGCGTCGTCACCTTGTCCACGTAGTTCACCGGCGAGAGTCGCCGGAACGCCTCGCGCTCGGCGGTGATGCCCCCGCCCATCTCCCACGGCGCGAACCACATGCCGATGTCGCTCGTTCCGAAGAACGACTCCTGATTGACCACGGGCGCGCCGACGACCGCCGCCTTGAAGCGGTCGGTGTGCCCGATCGTCCAGCTCGTCATGAATCCGCCGTACGAGTAGCCCGTGACCGCGAGGCGGTCTGGGTCCGCGATTCCCGCGCCGACCAGCTCGTCGATCGCCGCGAGCTGCTCGACGAGGTCGTGCTCGCCCCACCGGCCACGGATGGCGTGGGCGAAATCCCGTCCGTACGAGCCGGATCCGGTGGGGTTGAGGGCGAGGACCGTCCAGCCCCGCGCGGCGAGGACGTAGCGATAGAAGTAGGTGAGCGAGAAGAGGCTTCCGGTGAAGCTCGCCGGGCCACCGTGGATGTCGAGCAGCAGCGGCGAGGGTCCGCGCCGCTCGGCGGGCCCGTAGAGCCAGCCATCGATCGTGCCGCCGTGCGGGCTGCGGAACGTGCGACGCTCGCCCTGCACCGGAGCCAGGTGCGCGAGGAGCTCCGCGTTCACGGTCGTGATGCGCCGCTCGCCGCGCCCGTCCCAGCCTGTCACGTAGACGTCGGCCGGGGTCTTCAGGTCTCCGGCCACGAACGCGATCGGGCCGCCGGGTCTCGCGCTCATATAGGCGACCTGGCGCTCCCCACCGACCACGACGCTCATCGCGGCGTCCTCGACGGCGGCGCGGACGATGTGCGCGTTGCCGCGATCCGAAGCGACGAACGTGATGCTCCGGGCGTCCGGAGACCACACCGGTGCGGGCGTCACCGCGGGAGTCGGCAGGAGGACCGCCGCGCGGTCGTAGCGCTCCGTCAGACGGCGCGGCTCACCGCCCGCCGCGGGGACGGTCCAGACGCGCACCATGGGATCGCCGAGCCCGGCGTCCTGCGCATCCGTGCCGTAGCACGCGATCGTCAGGCCGTCGGGGGACCACGCCGGCGAGGTGGCGCGTCCAACCGTCTCGGTCAGGCGCCGCTCGGCCCCGGAAGCGACATCGGTCACCCAGATGTCCGACCACGAGTACTGGTCGGCGGCGCCGCGCGTGCGCGAATACGCGATGCGCGTCCCATCGGGCGACCAGGCCTCGGCGCGATCCTCGAAGTCCCCATCGGTGAGCTGCCTGGTCTCGCCGGTCGCGACGTCGACGATGAAGAGTTGCGAGCGCGCGTCGAAGGTGTAGCCCTGGCCGTCGGTCTTGTACTGCGCCTTCGTGACGTGCCGCGGCCGCGCGGCCCAGGCTTTCCGCGCTTCCTCATCGGCGGGACGCGGATCGATCCACACCCGCGCGGCGAAGGCGATCTTCGTCCCGTCCGGCGACCACGTCGCCGCGCCGGCATGCCCGTCGAAGTGCGTCAGGCGCCGCGCCTCACCACCCGCCGCGGGGATGACGTAGAGCTGTCGGTCCTCCCCATCACGATCGGAAAGGAATGCGAGGCGCGACCCGTCGGGGGACCAGCGCGGCGCCGAGTCGCGTCGCGGCCCGCGCGTGAACTCCACCGAGGGGCCACCGGCCGCGGGCGCGACGTGGATGGTCGAGCGATACTCGTCCCTCTCCGTGTCGATGCTCGTGATCACGTACGCGACGCGCGCCCCATCCGGCGACAGGTCGACCTCGGGCACCGTCTTGAAGGCGAGGAGATCGGTGACGTCCATGCGGTCCGCAAGCCTACGCCGCTCGTGACGGACCCGGCCCGCAGCGAGTGGATCTTCTCGAAGACCGAGGCGGTCGCCTCGCGCGGGATGGTCACGTCCGACCCGCTGGCCGCCGAGGCGGGTGTCCAGATCCTGCGCGCCGGTGGGAACGCGCTCGACGCCGCGCTCGCGACGGCCTTCGCGCTGGGCGTCACTTCGCCGATCGGGAGCGGGCTCGGCGGCATCGCCGGGTTCGTGATCTGGCGGGAGGGCAAGGCGACGGCGTTCGACGGTGCCACGCGCGCGCCGCTCGCCGCGCGGCCCGACATGTTCGAGCTCTCGCCCTCGGGCGGCCGGTCCGGGTTGTACGGCTGGCCGTCGGTCCGCGGCGACGCCAACGTCGAAGGCCCGTTGTCGGCGACCGTCCCGGGCGCCGTCGCCGCGTATGAGCTCGCGCATCGCCGTTTCGGCAAGCTGCCCTGGTCCGCGCTGTTCGAGCCCGCGATCCGTCTCGCCCGCGACGGCATCGTCATGGACTGGTACGGCACGCTGATCTTCGGGACCTACGCGACGCGCCTGCACAAGAACGCCGAGGCCAGGCGCGTCTACTACGGCCCGAGCGGAGCACCGTACCGGCCGCCGACGGGGTTCGAGGCACCCGATCGCCTGCGCCAGCCGGACCTCGCGCGATCGCTCGAGACGATCGCCCGCGATGGCGCGAGAACGCTGTACGGGGGAGAGCTCGGCGCGGCGATCGCCGACGACATCCGCGGTCTCGGCGGCATCCTCGCGCGGGAGGATTTCGCGACCTACGAGGCGGGGTCGCCTCCGCCGGAGGCGGTCGACTATCACGGTCACCGTGTGATCACGGTGCCGGGCCTGACCGGAGGCCCCACGGTCGCGCGTGCGCTGCGGCAGCTCGATCGAGAGGACCTGCGGAAGCACCCGCAACTCGGCGCGGAGAGCCTGCACCTCATCGCGAGCGCGCTCCGCGATGCGTTCTCGCACCGTCTCAGCTCGATGGCCGACATGCCGAACACCACGCACGTGAACGCTGTCGACGCCGATCGGATGTGCGTGTCGCTCACCGCGACGCTCGGCGGCGGCTTCGGCTCGGGCGTCATGGCGAAGGGGACCGGGATCGTGATCACGAACGGGACCTACTGGTTCGATCCGCGGCCCGGCCGGCCGAATTCCATCGCGCCCGGGAAGCGGGTGCTGTGGGCGGGCGCGCCCTCGATCGTGCTCCGCGGCGCCGAGCCGTTCCTCGTCTGCGGTGCCCCGGGCGGCCGCAAGATCATGAGCGCGGT
This sequence comes from Candidatus Limnocylindria bacterium, assembly GCA_036555955.1. Classification (GTDB taxonomy): domain Bacteria; phylum Chloroflexota; class Limnocylindria; order P2-11E; family P2-11E; genus 3-1-20CM-2-70-9. The sequence continues at coordinate 21,082 of DATBKH010000149.1, forward strand.
CGTCCAAACGATCGTGAACGCCGTCGATTACGGCGACGGTCCGCAGAACGCGACGAGCCGTCCGCGCGTGCACGACGAAGGCGAGAAGCTGCAGATCGATTCGCGCATCCCCGACGCGACGCGCGGCCAGCTCGAGCGGATGGGACATGAGATCGAGGTCAAAGTGGAGGACGTGCTCGCCACGAACTTCGCGCGCCCGGGGGCCATTCACATCGACGGATCCGTGCTGCGCGGCGGCGTCGAGGGAACGAAGATCGGGATCGCGCTCGGCTTCTAGCGGGTACATTGCCCGCTGGATGGCACGTTTCATCGTCGAAGGCGGCACTCCTCTGCGCGGCGAGATCACACCAGCGGGAAACAAGAACGAAGCGCTGCCCCTGATCGCGGCGAGCCTTCTCACCGACGACCCCGTCACGCTGCACAACGTCCCGCGCATCCGCGACGTTCGCGGGATGCTCGAGATCGCGAGCGCGCTCGGCGCGAAGGTCGAGGAGCTCGACGAGCACTCGGTGCGCATCACCGGCGCGCCAGGATCCGTTCAGGTGCCGCAGCGCCTCGCCGGCGAGGTCCGCGCGTCGCTGCTGTTCGCCGGTCCGCTCCTGGCGCGCATGAACAAGGTGCAGCTCGGGCTACCGGGCGGCGACGTGATCGGCCGGAGGCGCAACGACACGCACTTTCTCGCGTTGCAGCAGCTCGGCGCGGCGCTCGCGGTCGCGCGCGACGGCTACGAGCTCACGACCCAAGGGCTCCGCGGCGCCGAGGTCGTCCTGGACGAAGCGTCGGTCACCGCGACGGAGAACGCGCTCCTCGCCGCGGTGCTCGCGAAGGGCCGGACGGTCCTGCACAACGCCGCGAGCGAGCCGCACGTACAGCAGCTCGGCATCGCGCTCATGAAGATGGGCGCGCGCATGGTCGGCATCGGTACGAACACGATCACTGTCGACGGCGTCGAGAAGCTGAAGGGTGTCGAGCACACGATCCTGAGCGATCACATGGAGGTCGGCTCGCTCATCGCGCTCATCGCGATGACCCGGGGGACGGCGACGATCAAGAACGCCGTGCCGCAGCACCTCCGCATGACGCGGCTCGTCTTCAAGCGCTTGGGGGTGGAGACCGAGATCGCCGGCGACGACCTTCTCGTCAAGGGCAAGGACAGCTACGTCGTCGAGGAGGACATCGGGGGGAAGATCCCGACGATCAAGCCCGGCATCTGGCCGGGGTTTCCCACCGACCTCACGAGCGTCGCGACGGCGATGGCCACGCAGTCGCAGGGGACCGTCCTCATCCACGAGTGGATGTTCGATGGCCGCATGTTCTGGGTGGACACGCTCGAGCGGATGGGCGCGCGTCTCGTGCTGGCGGATCCGCATCGCGTCGTCATCGTCGGTCCGTCACAGCTCTACGGGACCGAGCTGCGGAGCCCGGACATCCGCGCCGGCATGGCGCTCCTCGGCGCCACGCTGTGCGCCAGAGGTCGTTCGGTCATCAACAACGTCGAGCAGATCGACCGCGGCTACGAGGAGCTGGACAAGCGCCTCGTGGCCCTGGGCGCGAAGATCGAACGAGCGGCGTGACCTCCCTCGCGACGCACCTCGAATGCTCGCGCTGTCAGGAGGACTTCCCCGTCGACCAGATCCAACAGGTCTGCAAGTCCGACGGCGGCCCGCTCCTCGTGCGCTACGACCTCCGCCGCGTCCGGGACACGACGACGCGCGAGGCGCTTCGCGACCGCCCGCCGACGCTCTGGCGCTACCGCGAGCTGCTACCGCACGAGGACGACGACGTCGTGACGCTCGGCGAGCCGATGACGCCTCTCCTGGAGACGCCCTCACTGGGAGAGGAGATCGGCATCCCGAACCTCCGCGTGAAGGACGAAGGCCTGCTGCCGACGGGCACGTTCAAGGCCCGCGGCGCCGCGGTCGGGATGACGCGCGCGGCGGAGCTCGGTGTCGAGACGCTCGCGCTTCCGAGCGCCGGCAACGCCGGGTCGGCCTGGGCGGCGTACGGTGCGCGCGCCGGCGTTCGCGTCATCGTTGTCATGCCGGACCGGACGCCGAAGGTCATCGTCCGCGAGGCGGCCGCGTACGGCGGCGAGGTCTACACCGTCGCGGGGTCGATCGCCGACGCGGGCGCGGTCGTGAAGCGCGTCTGCTCCGAGCGGGGCTGGTACGACGCCTCCACGCTGCGCGAGCCGTATCGGATCGAGGGAAAGAAGACGATGGGCTTCGAGCTCGCGGAGCAGCTCGGGTGGCGCGTGCCGGACGTCATCGTCTACCCGACGGGGGGCGGCGTCGGCCTCATCGGCATGTGGAAGGCGTTCGCGGAGCTGCGGGCGATCGGCTGGCTCGACGAGAAGCGCCCGCGGTTCGTCGCCGCGCAGGCCGGAGGATGCGCTCCGATCGTCGACGCGTTCGCGAAAGGGCTCGAGGAGTCCCGGCCCTGGCCGGATCCGGAGACGTTCGCCGCGGGCATTCGCGTGCCGAAGGCGCTCGGCGACTTCATCGTCCTGCACGCGCTCCGCGAGTCGGAGGGGACCGCGTTCGCGGTGAGCGAAGACGAGATCGCCGACGGCATGCGGCTCGCCGGCGAGACCGAGGGATTGCTCCTGTGCCCCGAAGGCGGCTGCGCGCTCTCCGTGACGCGCGAGCTTCGGCGGAGCGGGTGGATCCGCGACGACGAGGAGGTCGTCATCTTCAACACCGGGACCGGCCTCAAGTACGCCGAGTTCCTCCAGGGCGGCGACGCTCGCCACCTCGACGGCGGCGACCTACCGGACGAGTAGCGGCATAGCATCGAGGCGGTGAACGCCGCTCCGAACATCCTCGGGCTCGTCGGTCACACGCCCCTCGTTCGTCTCGAGCGCATCGGCAAAGGATTACGGCCCACGCTCGTTGCCAAGCTCGAGCACCTGAACCCGGGTGGCTCGGTCAAGGACCGGATCGGCCTCCTGATGATCGAGGACGCCGAGCGGCGGGGCCTCCTGCGACCCGGTGGGACGATCATCGAGCCGACGAGCGGGAACACCGGCGCGGGCCTCGCCATGGCCGCCGCGATCAAGGGCTACCGCCTCATCTGCACGATGGCCGACAAGCAGAGTCAGGAGAAGCGCGACCTGCTCCGCGCGTACGGGGCCGAGGTCGTGGTGTGCCCGAGCGCGGTGCCGCCGGAATCCCCCGAGTCGTACTACAAGGTCGCGGACCGGCTGACCCGGGAGATCCCCGGCGCGTTCCAGCCGAATCAGTACTACAACGCCATGAACCCGGAGGCCCACTACCGGACGACCGGGCCCGAGCTCTGGGAGCAGACCGACGGCCGGATCACACATCTCGTCGCCGGCGTCGGCACGGGCGGCACGGTGACCGGGGCCGGGCGCTACCTGAAGGAGCGCAGCTCCAACGTCGAGATCGTCGGCGCGGATCCCGAGGGCTCGCTCTACACGGGCGACATCCATCCCTACAAGACCGAGGGCATCGGCGAGGACTTCTACCCCGGGACCTTCGATCCGGCGGTGGTCGACCGGTGGGTCCGCGTCTCGGATCGCGACGCGTTCCTCACGGCGCGCCGCCTCACCCGAGAGGAGGGGATCCTCGTCGGAGGGTCCTCCGGCACCGCGATGTTCGCCGCGCTCGAGATCGCGAAGGGCCTCGACGAGCGCGCGCTGATCGTCGTTCTGTTCCCCGACTCGGGCCGGAGCTACCTATCCAAGATCTACAACGACGAGTGGATGCGGCAGAACGGATTCCTCGGGGTCGTCGTCCCGGCGACCGTCGGCGACGTGGTCAAGGATCGGGCGGGCACGCCGGAGCTCATCGTCGTCTCGAAGAGCGAGACCGTGCGGCGGGCGATCGACACGATGCAGCGGTACGGCATCTCCCAGATCCCGGTGACGGCCGACGGCGTCGCCGCGAACGTCACCGACATCGTCGGAAGCGTCCAGGAGAAGACGATGCTCGACCGGGTGTTCCGCGAGCCGGCTCTGGTCGACGAGAAGGTGGAGCGCCTGATGGATCCGCCATTCCCCGTGGTGCAGGCGACCGACGACATCGAGCGGCTCTATCAGGAGCTCTCCGGCGGTGCGCCGGCGCTGCTCGCGGCTCGCGAGGACCGCCCGGTCTCGATCATCACGAAGGCCGACCTGCTGGAATTCGTGGCCCACCAACGGCGGGCGGCGCCTCGCTAGGGAGTCTTCGTTTCGCCTGCGCGGCTGCCGTTTGCGCCGGCGCGCTCGCGCATCCCGCGGACCACGACCTCGAGCTCGCTGAGGGAGACCCCGCCCGTCGGCTTCCAGTCGTGTTCACCCGTTCGCACGTCCGACGGGCAGTACGCCCAGTCGTTCTCGTGGATCGTCAGGTGATCGACGATCGCACCGTTCTTGTGGAGGTGCGCGCCCGTCGTGCACACGAACCCGATTCGCGCCCCAGCCGTCCCCATCGACACAACCTTTTCCCCGATTCGACCCGGTGTGGCAAGTGGCCTCGTGGGTAATTCGCTAGTCGATACCCTCCCACTCCGCAGGGCAAGCCGAACGTATATATATACTTTCGATTACATGACAACACAGCGCCCGATGACACCCCGCCAGCACGTGATCCTGCGGTCGGTCGCGCGTGGTGCGACCAATAAGGAGATCGCGCGGGAGCTTGGCATCTCGGAACAGGGCGTGAAGATGCACATCTCGCGTCTTCTGGAGCGGTACGGCGCTGACAACCGGATCGAGCTCGTGAATCTGACGCGCGCTTGGGCCGAGGCCGAGGAGCGGCAGCTCGCCGGGCTCTCAGCCGACGTGGCGGAACTGCGCAAGGACCTCGAAGCGGCTTCGCAGATGCGCGCGGTCGGCGACCTGCGCGAGGCGACCACTGGCTCACGGACGTGGAAACCCGGCAAGCGCAGCCCCGCGCCGACGCGGGAGGCCGACCTCGAGCTCGGGACCCTTCGCGAGCTCCTGACCGAGATCGACGTGGCGACGAAGCTCGCCCGCGAGCTCCCCGCTGACGCGACGGCCGGCCCGCTCATCGACGCCGTCCGCGCGCGCGTCGCGCGGGCGCTCGAGCAGAGCGCGAAGCTGGAGCTGCTGCTCAGGTCCGCGAAGAACGGACGGCAGCGAGGCGGCAAGGCGAGCTAGCAGGCGTCGTCGGCGATACTTCCCTCCGACGTGACGCCGCCCCCGCGCAAGCCCGGATTCGAGACGCTCGCCATTCACGCCGGACAGGATCCCGAGGTCGCGACCGGTGCCGTCGTCGTCCCGATCTTCCAGACCTCGACCTTCGCGCAGGAAGCCGTCGGTCGAACGAAAGGCTACGAGTACGCGCGGACCGGGAACCCGACGAGGACCGCGCTCGAGACGTGCCTCGCCGCGCTCGAAGGTGGCCGCTGGGGGCTCGCGTTCGGTTCGGGGATGGCCGCGACCGATGCGCTGGCGCATCTCCTCTCGAAAGACGATCACGTCGTCATGGGCGACGACGTCTACGGGGGCACGTACCGACTCTTCGCGCGCGTCTTCGATCGGCTCGGCATCGCGCTCACAGCAGTCGACATGCGCCGCCTCGACAGCGTTCGTCGCGCGATGAGATCGAAGACCAGGCTGGTGTGGATCGAAACACCGTCGAATCCGCTGATGAAGGTGCTCGACATCGCCGCCCTCGCGGAGATCGCCCGCGAGCGCCGGGCGCTGGCGGTCGTCGACAACACGTTCGCGAGCCCGTACCTCCAGCAGCCGCTCAGGCTCGGCGCCGACGTCGTGCTCCACTCGACCACCAAATACCTCGGCGGCCACTCCGACGTCGTCGGCGGCGCGCTCGCGGGCAACGACGGCGAGCTCCGGGACCGGATCGCGTTCTTGCAGAACGCGGTCGGTGGGGTCCCCGGGCCGCTCGACGCGTGGCTTGTCCTGCGCGGCGCGAAGACGCTCGCCGTACGGATGGAGCGTCACTCCGCGAACGCGCAGGCCGTCGCCGAGTGGCTCTCGGAGCACCCCAAGGTCACGGCGGTGAATTACCCAGGTCTGGCCGGCCACCCGCAGCACGCGCTCGCGCGAAAGCAAATGCGCGCGTTCGGCGGAATGCTGTCCTTCGAGCTGCGAGGTGGGGAGGCCGCCGCCAAACGCATGGCGGCGCGCACGCGCATCTTCGCGCTCGCCGAGTCGCTGGGCGGCGTGGAGTCGCTCATCGAGATCCCGCTCGCGATGACGCACGGCTCGGTCCGCGGTACGAAGCTCGCGCCTCCCGCCGGCCTGGTGCGGTTGTCCGTCGGCATCGAGACGGTCGAAGACCTCATCGCGGATCTCGCCCAAGCGATCGGCTGATGCCACTCCCGCTCCGAACAGAGCGGCTCCTCGTCCGTCCGTTCAGGGAGACCGACGCGAACGAGCTGCACGACGCTCTCGGCTCGCCCGAGGTGATGAAGTGGACGCCGAGCCCGCCCTCGAAGGACGTCGCCGAGACGGCGCAGCGGCTCGCGCGAACGATCGCGTTCACCGCCCGCCAGCCCCCGGGGCTCGGTCTGTGGGCGCTCGAGCTGCGCGAGTCCGGGGTGCTCCTCGGCCAGGTGGGGCTGTTCCCGGTCGAAGGCAAGGGGCCCGAGGTCGAGGTCGCGTACGAGCTGGCCCCGCGGGCGTGGGGACACGGCTACGCGACCGAAGCGGCGCGTGCGCTCATCGCGTACGGCTTCGGCGAGCTCGGCCTCACGCGCATCGTCGCGCTGATCCTTTCCGACAACGAGCGATCTCGGAACGTCGCGACGAAGTGCGCCATGACGCTCGAGGGCCCCGGTCGCTTCTACGGCCTCGACCTCCTCGTGTTCGCGCGCGCGGCGTCGTGAACATCGCGGTCGCGTTCGGCGCCGGGATCCTCTCGTTCCTCTCGCCGTGCGTCCTTCCGCTCGTGCCGGCGTTCCTCGTCGACATGGCCGGCGAAGCGGCGCTGGCGGGGACTCAGCGCGCGCGGACGGTCGCGCACGCGCTCGCGTTCGTGCTCGGCTTTACCGCCGTCTTCACGCTCCTCTGGATCGCGGTCGCGCTGGTCGGCGCGCTCGCCGGCCAGATGGTCGTCTGGCTGCAGCGCATCGGCGGGATCCTTCTCGTCGTGTTGGGCATGCAGATGCTCGGGCTCATCCGCGTCCCATTGCTCGCGACGGAGCTCGACCTGCGGCTCGAGCGAGGCACCAGCGGACTGCCGCGGAGCTTTCTCATCGGTGTCGCCTTTGGAGTCGGATTCACGCCATGCGTCGGTCCCTATCTCGGCGCGATCCTCACCCTGCTCCTGAACGAGAGCATCGCCGGAGGCGCGCTGCTGCTCGTCGCGTACGCGCTCGGCCTGGGCGTGCCTTTCCTGCTCATCGCGAGCGGGATCGCCGGAGCGCGCCGCCTCGCCGGATGGCTCTCTCGTCACGCTCGTGTGGTGAGCCTCGCGGGCGGTACCCTCGTCATCGTGATGGGCCTCGTCATAGCGTCGGGACAGTTCGCGCGACTGCCTCAGCTCTTCAACTTCCTTCCGCTCCTCGGGTGAGCGCGGCCGTGGTGGACGGTCCCGAGCGCGAGCCGACCGCGTTGCCGCGGTGGATCGCCGGCATCCTCATCGGCGCCATCGCGCTCGCATCGCTCGCGGCGCTGCTCTGGCCGATGCTCACGAAGCCCGCCACGGCGGCCGACACCGGAGTGATCCGCGCGCAGGTCGACGACACCGGCGCGGCCGGCCGAATCGGCGCTAACGCCCCGGACTTCGAATGGCTCGCGACCGACGGGTCCGCGCGCCGCCTCTCGAGCTATCGCGGCACGGTCGTCGTCGTGAACTTCTGGGCCACGTGGTGCGCGCCGTGCCGGCAGGAGATGCCGGCGCTTCAGAAGGTGGCGGCCAGCGAACCTGGCGTGGTGGTGCTCGAGGTCGACCTGATGGAGTCCGGCGACAAGGCGCGGTCGTTCCTCGACTCGCTCGGCCTCGACCGTCTCCAGCCGGTCCTCGACACCGATGGCGAGACGACGCGTCGTTTCGGCGTGCTCAGCCTGCCGAGCACGTTCTTCGTGGACGCGACCGGCGTGATCCGCCATCTCGAGTTCAGCGCCATGACCGAGGACGAGATCCGGAGGGGCATCGAGAAGGCGCGCTGACTGTCGTGAGAGGCACAGACCTTCTACCTCACGGGTGATCGTTCTCCCCACCTCGGGAGCGCAGCCTCGTCCGATGACCTGGGAGGAGGACACGCTCGTGGACCGCATTCGCCAGCTCTTGCGCTCGCGTCCCAGCACACAGCCTGACAACGACCCACTGCGCCGACGCAGCAACCGCATGCGGTATTTCCTCACCGTCTTCGGGAGCACGCACTGGGCCGAGCGCGTCGATCGCCGCCGCGTCGCGCTGACCCGCAGGGGCGACGCCGCCGTCTAGCGCGCGGCTCCTAGAATCGCCCCCGGCCACAAAACCGTGGGGAGGTCGACATGGCGGTAGAGCTCACGATCAAGCTGCCCAACCGCTCGGGCCAGCTCGGAGCGCTCGCGGGCGTCCTCGGCGAGGCCGGGGTGAACATGAAGAGCATCGCGGCGACCACCGGCGGCGGCGCCGGCACGGTCCACATCGTCGTCGACGACAAAGACGCGGCGAAGGCGCGCCGTGCGATCAAGGCGAACAAGTACCGCATCAGCGGTGATCGCAAGGTCGTCGAGGTACGGCTCGGCGATCGTCCGGGAACTCTGGCGCGCGCGGCGAAGCGTCTCGGCAAGGCGAAGGTGAACATCGAGTCGGCGTACATGCTCGGCCAGGGCAAGAAGAGCACGACGCTGGCACTCGGCGTGAAGGATCAGCGCGCCGCGAACAAGGCGCTCGGCCGCCGCTAGCCCTTTCGGTACTTCGGTACCGGAGGGCGTGACCATCGCGCACCTCTAGAGCCGAAGCGAACCTCCCGCGATCGACGGGAGGTCAAATCATGCTTCGACGCTTCTCGCGCGAGAGCGGCGGTCTCGCGACCATCGAATACATCATCGGCGCCGCGGTCATCCTCGGCACGCTGGTCGCCGGCGTGACCGCATGGAACAACGGACTCGTGGCAAAGCTCGAGTCCCTCGTCAGCCAGATGCAGGCAGTGCGCTGACGATTGCGGTGCGCGAGGAGCGCGGCATGGCGACTCTCGAAGCGACGTTCGCCATCGTCATGCTCGTCCCGCTTCTTTTCTCGATCCTCGAGTTCGGTGCGGCGCTCCAGCGCTGGCTCGCGCAGGATGCCGCGACGGTGCAGGCGGCACGACACGCCGGCGAGATCGGCGGTGACGGCGCCGAGGTCCGCGCACGACTCGCCGATCGCTTGCGGTCCGCGGGCATCGATCCCGAAAGGGCGACCGTCGAGATCCGACCAGGTCGCGTCGGCTGGCGGGAGCCGGTCGTGGTGTCGGTGAGCTCCTCGTTCCCGATCGAGATCCCGTTCCTGTTCTCCACGACCGTGCCGCTCCGCTCGAGCGCGGTCTCGCGAGGCGAGGTGAACCGGTGAGCTGGCGCCGCGAGGACCGCGGGAGCGCGCTCGTGATGACGATCGTCATGGCGCCGCTTCTCGTGGTCGCGCTCGCGGGGGTCCTGCAGCTCGGCGCGCTCAGAGTGCTCGCCGCTCGGCTGCAGGCGGCGGCCGACCTCGCCGCGCTCGTGGCCGTGAACGACCAGGACGACGAGGAGCTCGCACGCTCCGGCGTTCTTCAGCTGACCGCGACAGCCGCGGACGTCGCGCGGGAGTACTTCGGACGCGAGCTCGCGCTTTCGGCCCCATTCCTCGGCGACGATCCGGCGCGCATCGCCGCGAGCGCAGACATCTCCGCGTTCGCGATGGCGCCGGCATTCGATCCGCGGACCGGTGCGAGATACGACCGGCCGGCGGTCCGCATCTCCGCAGCGGTCCCGGTCCGCACGCCGGCGTTTGGTGCGCTCCTCCTGTCGCCGGTCACGCCGATCCCGGTCATCGCGGTGGCCACCGCGCGATGAGGCACGGTCTCGTTCTCGCTCTGGCGCTGGTGGCGCTTCCGGCGTCGACTGCGCTCGGCCGTGAGCCGTCCGACGGCGGCCCGGGGCTACCGCCGCCTGCGGCGCAGCCCGATCCCGCTCCGTACGTCGCTCCGCCGCCGGACATCTACTACGTCACCGACACGTACGTCGCGGACACGGTGACGTCGGCGGGGATCGTCACGAGGTACGCGACGGTGACGGTGCACCTGGCAACCGGCAGCTACGCGCGCGTGCTCGACGTCGTGGCGAGCGGAGAGCCCAGTGCGTACGACGGCAGCAGCTTCAATCGGAGGCTCACGCTGACGGACGGTCGGCCCGTCGCCGGCACGTACTACCAGAACTACGTGTTGGCGGACGGGGTTTTCGTTCCCGTCAGCATCGTGTTCTTTCAAGACGATGCCGAGCTCGGCGACCGGAAGGGTGCCGATACGGCCCTACCGAACCTCGGCGCGGTCCGCGCGGAAATCACTCTCGCGCCGGACGGCCCGGCTCTCGCGAGCGTCGAGGTGCTCCGTGGACGCCCGGTCACGCTGTGGCTGCGTACCGTCAGCGATGACCTCCCGCTGCCGGTCACCTGGTGGCGTCTTGTGTCCGGGGACCCGGGAACCGCTGTCGTCCTGAGCGGTGCGGACGGGACCCCGTTCCGGTCCGCGTGGGACCGGCTCCCGCCGCCGGGTGAGTCGAACGTTCTCGTTTTCGAGATCCTTGCCGGTGACGCGATGGTGCGTGCCGCGATCGCCGTGAGCGTTCGATCGCCGGCGCTCGAGCTGTGATCGCACGGCGCGTCCTCTTCGCGGTGGCCCTCGTCGCCGGAGCGCTCGCCGCTGTCCTTTATTACAGCGGGGCTCAGCGCACGCCGGTGGTGGTGGCGGCCCGGGATCTCGACGCGACAGCGGCGCTCGGCCCCGACGACCTCGCGATCGTCTCGCTCTCGGCCGACGCGGTCCCTCTCGGAACGGTCAGCGAGATCGCCGAGGCGATCGGGAAGGTGCCGCGCGCACCGCTCTGGCGCGGACAGGTCCTGCTTCGTCCGGCACTGAGCGACTCGCCCGCCGCCTTCCACTCCGGCCTCGTCCTCCCGACGGGAACGCACGCGGTCGCGTTGCCGGTGACGGCGGGCCAGGCCGTCGGCGGCGCGGTCGGGCCGGGCGCACGCATCGACGTCATCGCCGTCCCCGTTGCCGGACGGGCGCCCGCCGGACGGGTCGTCGAGCTCTTGGTCGCGAACGCGATGGTCCTCGACGTCCGCGGCGAATCCGGCGCGGCGTACAGCGCGAGCGTGCCGAAGAGCGGGCTGTCGGCCGCGGCCGTGGACCGCATCGGCAGCGTCGTCATCGCCCTCGACCCGCTCGAGGAGGTCCGCGTCGCGGATCGGATCGCGACCAGCACGTTCGTCATCACGCTGATCGCCCCGCGCTGAGTGGCCGTCTTTCGCTGCGAGCGCATTGCCGCGGGCGCGTTCGACGCGGCGATCGCGAGCCTCGGCACGGCGATACTCGCGCGCACGCCGGCGGGGATGTTCATCGAGGTCGATGATCCAGTCGCCACCCGCGTACCCGAGGTGCTCGCCTTCGCCGGCGTGCGCGCGACGCCATCGGTGGAGACGCTCGCTCCGCGGCCCGGCACGCGAGCGGCGATCGGCCGCGATCTCACCGCGCTACCGCTCGTGACACTGGTGCTCGACCTCGTCCATGTGCGCGCGCTCTCTCTGGGCGCCGAGCTCTCGCGCGTCATGCGCGGCGGACGGTCGCGGAGAACGCGCTTCGTCTCCCGTGGACTCGCGCGCGAGCTCATGCGCGGGTCGGACCTCCCGATCGGGTGGCGGCGACGCGCCTGGACGACACGCGAGGTTCTGCGCACCGCCGAAGCGCGGCATGCGCTGCGTCCGGTGGTCTTCGACATCGGCGCCATCTCCGCCCCGCCCGAGCGGCGAGCGTTGGCGCGAGAAGGGGCGCTCGCGAGGTGGTTCTTCGCATGAGTCGGCTGCGCGCGCTGCTGGACGCTTCACCGGTCTCGCAGGTCGCGCTCGCGTTGATGCGCGAGGCAACCGGACGCACCGAGCCGCTTGCGGCGATCGCTCCGGCGCGGCCCGGCTCGCTGCGCTCCGGCCGTCGCGTCGGCTTCTGGGGCCTCGCGGCGGGCGCGGGGGCGAGCACCGTCGCCGCACTCGTCGCTCACCGCTCCGCGGCCGGTGGCGCCCCGCCCTTCCTCGTCGATCTCGACCGCTGGGCGCCGTCGCTCGCTCTCCGCGCCGGCATCACGGCGGCGACGGTCGGAGACGCGCTCCTTCAGCCGGGGCGTGAACACGAGCTCGTCTCGCGCTGGTCGGCGGTGCCGTTCCTGCCCGGCGCGCCGACCCTGCATCGCTCGTTCGTGGGCGATCGGATCGTCGAGATCGTCGATGCGTGCGCAGCCGACCGTCCAGCGGTGCTCGATCTCGGAGCCGGGGCCGACGCGCTCGACCTCGCCGTCCTCTCGTCGCTCGATCGCCTGTGCCTCGTGACCGGTACGCGATCGGCGCAGCTGCAGGCGGCGTTCTGCGCTGTACCGCTCCTCTCCCGCGCGCCCTGCGCGGTCGGTCTCGTCGTCGTCGGGGCTTCGACCGACGACGCCGCGCGTGTCGCCACGCGCGTCGGATTCCCGCTCCTCGGCGCCGTCCCGCGGGACCCGTTCCTCGCCGACGACACGTTCGCGGCGCGCGGGCCGACGCTCCGCGCCATCGATTCGCTCCTCCGGGCGCTCGCATGAACGACCGCACCCTCGTCGCCAGGGTGCGCGCGGAGGTGGCCGGCGGTCTCGAACCGGCGGGCCTGCTCGCGCTGTACGCCGATCCCGCCCGACGCGCGCTCATCCGCGAGCGCGTGCGGCTCGCCGCCCGCGTTCCGTTGAGTGAGGCCGATCTCGACGTCCTGTGCGCCGAGCTCTTCGGGTTCGGTCCCGTGCAGAGCCTGCTCGAAGACCCCGACGTCACCGACGTTCTGGTCAACGGACCGCGCGAGGTCTATTGCGAGCGGCGTGGCCGCCTCGAGCGAACGGACATCGCGTTCGGCGGAGAGGATGACGTCGCCGAGCTCGCGCATCGCGTCGCGGCCAGCGTGGGTCGCGAGCTGACCATCGAGCGTCCGTATGTGGACGCGCGTATGCGCGACGGAAGCCGCGCGAACGCGGTCATCGCCCCGATCGGCGGGCCGACGATCTCGATCCGCAAGTTCAGCCGCGTGTCCATACCGCTCCGCGGTCCCGCTCCGTCGTGGACCTCGGGCGGCCTTCTCGACGATGCGGCGGCCCTCCTCGAGTCCTGCGTACGCGGACACGCGAACGTGCTCATCAGCGGCGCGACCGGCTCGGGGAAGAGCACGCTGCTGCGGTCGCTCGCGGCCGCGATCCCCGGCGACGAGCGCATCGTGGCGATCGAGGACACGAGCGAGCTGATCCTTCCGCACCCACATGTGGTCCGTCTCGAGTGCGTTCCCGGTCCCGATGGCGCCGGCGTCGGCATCGCCGACCTCGTCGCGAACGCGCTGCGCATGCGGCCAGACCGGATCTTAGTCGGCGAAGTGCGAACTCCTCGCGAGGCGTCCGCACTGCTCGAGGCCCTGAGCACCGGTCACGACGGCGCGCTGACCACACTGCACGCTGGCTCCGCCGCGGGCGCCATCGACCGGCTCGCCCTCCTTCTGGCGCGCGCCGGCGATCTCGGAGAGGCGGCGATCGCGCGACATGTGAGCTTTTCGATCGACGTCATCGTCCATGTGTCCCGCGATCCCCTTGGGTTCCGGTCGGTGAGCGAGATCGCGGCGGTCGAGGATCGCGGTCTCGAGATCCTGTGGCGCACTCGCGACCCCGCGGTACGGATGCCGACGCGTCTGCGGCGGCGGATCGGCTGAGCACGGCGTTCGCGGGGGCGCTCCTCGCCGGCGTGGCCGCCGTGTGCCTGGTCTCGGCCCCCCTCGCGCGGCGTTCGCTGCCGCGCGCCGGCCACCATCCCGATGCGACCGCGCTCGAGGAGGCCGGCTGGCGCTACGGCATCGGCGCGTGGGAGTGGCTGCGGGGTGCGCTGTTCACCGCCGTCCTCGCCGCCTGCATCGTCCTGTCGCTCACCCCGCTTGTCGCGCTCGCGGCTGCCGCCGCTCCCTCCGTCGCGCTGCGCTGGCGCGCCAAGGCTGCGCGACACCGCGCATCCGTGGCCACGACACAGCTCCTGCGCGCGAGCGAGGCGGCGCTCCGTGCGGGCGCGGCGATGCCGGAGGCGTTGCGGCGGGCCACGGACGGATCGGCCGATCGGCTCGCCCGCCGGCCGTTCGTCGACGCGCTGCGCGCCTTCGATCTGCGCGCGTCGCTCGACGTGGCTCTGCGAGCGGCCGCACCGCTCGCGGTGGATCGCGCTACGCGCGGGGCGATCGAAACGCTCGCGCTCGGCGTCGGCTCGCGTCTCTCGCACGAGCGGACGGCCGCGCTCGTTGCCGCCGCGGCCGACCGGCTCGCGTTCGAACAGCGTCTCGCCGAGGAGGTACGTGCGAAGACGACGGGGCTTCGTTCGCAGATCCTGCTCCTGGCACTGATCGTCCCCGCGCTCTGCGCCTACCTCGCCCTCACCGTTCCGTCGCTCGGCGACACGCTCGCGACGCCGCTGGGGCGGTTCGTGCTCCTTCCGCTCGCGGCGGCCCTCGAGCTGATTGGGTTCGTCATCAGCAGGCGCGCGGTCGACGAGGCCGTCCGCTGATCGCGCTTGGCGCCGCCCTCGCGGGATGTTCCGTCGCGGTCGCTCTCGTGGCCATCCAGCCGCGCTCGGTGATCGGGATGCGCTTGGCTCGGCTCACGCAGCGCCCGGAGCTGCCGCCCGCCCTCCAGGCGGTCCTCGGTGGGAGGGAGCTCGCTCGCAGCGGGCTGGCGTGGAGCGAGCTCGATCTGCTGCTCGCGAAGGTCGTCGGCGCGGGTGTCGCGGCGGCGCTCGCTTCGATCGCGGCGGCCGCGTTCCCGATCGGTCCCGGCGTGATCCTTCTCGCCGCGTACCTCGGTCTCATCGCGCCGACGATCTATGTCGGCCGGATCGCGAACCGTCGCCGCGCCGACGCCGAACGCGCGCTCGTCACGCTCGTGGAGTGGGCGGAGGCGCTCGTCGCGAGTGGCCGCCCGGTCGAGACCACGTTCGCCGCGATCGCCGATCGCGGCCTCGGCGCGGGGATGCTCGACGCTGCGGTCCGCTCGGGCGTCCGCTCGTACGCGCTCGGCGCTCCGCTCTTCCCGGCGCTCGCCCGCGACGCGACGGCCGCCGATCTGCACGCCCTCGCGGCGCTCGCGGGCGACCTCGAGCGCTCACGGGACCTGGGTCGCGGCGCGGCGATCGTCCTCCGCGATCATCGCGATCGGCTGCGAGGCGCGGAGCGCGCTCGCGCCCTCGAAGCGGCGAGCCGTGTCGAGGGTCGGCTCATGCTCGTCATGGTGCTCTGCTACATGCCCGCGCTCATGCTCGTCGTCGTCATCCCGCTCTTCATCGGCCTGCTCGAGGGCTTGTTCATCTAGCTGGACGCTGGGATGCGTACACTTGGGACAACGAGGCGCGGGCCTCGCGATTGGAGTGACCGATGCCCAATTTCGGCGGTCCTGAGCTCCTTCTATTGCTCGCGGTCGTGTTGATCGTGTTCGGCGCCGGCAAGCTGCCGGACGTCCTGGGTCAGCTTGGCCGCGGCGTTCGCAGCTTCCGCGACGAGTCCCAGAACGACAAGCCCGCGCAGGTCACGGCCGGCACGACCTCCGCGGCGACAGCGGCGCCCGGCACGACGATCTATTGCCGAAATTGCGGCCGCCCGAACGCGACCGACTCCAAGTTCTGCACGAACTGCGGACAAGCGCTCTAGCACACGGGCTTCGGCCAGGACGCCTACGACTTCGTCCACGGGCGCTACGCGCTCGAGCCGGTGTCCGCGACCATCGCCGGGATCCACGCGCATGACGACCGGCTCGGCGACTTCACCGAGGCGGGCTTCGCCGAGCGGGACCGCTTCAACGACGATTGGCTGGCGCGATTCCAGGCCTACGCCGAGAACGACCTCTTTCCGGCGGAGCGCGTCGATCGCGCGCTGATCGTCGCCGATCTCGAGGGCGAGCGGGCGCTGCGACCGTTCCTTCGCTGGCACAGGCAACCGACGCTGTACTCCGACGCGATCACGCGAGGCGCCTACTACGCGTTTCTCCGCGAACACGCGCCGCTCGCCGAACGCGTGGCCACTCTCGCCGAGCGGCTCGCTGGAGCGCCCGCCGTGATCGAGGCGGCGAAGGCGAACCTCGACCCTGACCTCGTCCCGCCGGAGTGGGTCGAGATCGCCCTGCGGACCGTTCCTGCCGGCGCGCGCTTCCTGCGCGAGGGCGCGCTCGCGCTCCTTCCGAAGGCGACCGCGCTCGACCGCGCGGCCGAACGCGCGTTCCGCCCCGCGGCCGCAGCCGCGGCGGACGCTCTCGACGAGTACGCGCGCTGGCTCGCGGCACTCCGCCCCAAGGCGCGCGGCTCGTTCGCGATCGGCACGACCGCCGTCGACGCGTGGCTCCAGCGTCGCGAGCTGCTCGACCATGACGCGGCGACGCTGCGTTCGTGGGGCGAGGACTTCTATCGCGAGACCGAGGCCGAGCTGACCGAGGCGGCGGCGGCCGCGGGCCACGGCGATTGGCGCGAAGCCGTCGCGGCGCTCCGCGACGACCATCCGTCCGAGGACGAGCTGGTCGCGACGTATCGGTCGGAGATGGAGCGATCGCGCCTCGCCGTCGCGACGGCGGGTCTGGCCACGGTTCCGTACGGCGAGGATCTCGTCGTGGAGGCGATGCCCGAGTTCCAGCGGCCCACCTATCCGTATGCCGCGTACGTCGGCGCCGGGCCGTTCGAATCGTCGCGGCGTGGCCGCTTCTGGGTCACGTTGCCCGACGCCGGCGACGACGAGAAGACCAGGCGCGAGCGCCTCGAAGGCCATCCGCGCGCGGGCATCGCCGTCATCGCCTGTCACGAGGGATATCCAGGCCACCATCTCCAGTTGACTGTCGCCGCGGATCAGTCATCGCTTCCCCGGAAGTCCATCCGCTCGAACCTCATGGTCGAGGGATGGGGCCTGTACGTGGAGGAGCTCATGACGGAGCTCGGCTATCTCGACTCGCCGGCGACGAAGCTGCTGCGATTAAAGGACCTGCTGTGGCGCGCCGCGCGTGTCGCCGTGGACGTGGGTCTCGCCACGGGCGAGATGACGTTCGACGAGGCGGTCTCGTTCATGGTGGACAAGCCGCGGCTCGAGCGCCCCAATGCGATCGCGGAAGTGCGCCGCTACACGCTCACGCCGCTACAGCCGTCCAGCTATGCCCTCGGACGTGCCGCGATCCTCGCGCTGCGCGAGAAGGCGCGCGCCGCCGGATGGGGGATGCGTCTCTTCCACGACCGCCTGCTGGGCGCGGGCTCGCTGCCGCCGCGGCTGCTGGAGCAGGAGCTCGGACTCTAGGGGCTGCTCG
>DATBKH010000150.1:0-9756 GCA_036555955.1 Candidatus Limnocylindria bacterium
AAAATCGACTCCGTTGTTCGAAGAGTATGTGAGCACACGACTAAGTATCGGATTGGCTGCGACCGCATCGGCGACCATCGAATGAACCGCCTGGCCGAAATTGAGTCTGGCAATCCCGCTGCTCGTCTGGCCGGCAATGTATCGGCTTTCACCAAGGACCACGCGGAGGAGTCCCGGATTTGCGGCGAGCTTTTCGACGGCGGCGGTAGTCATCCTTCCGATGACCTTAGCCGCAATCTTCCAAGCGCCGAGCAGGCCCGCCACACTTGTAAGGCAGCCAACCGCGGCGCTACTCAGCACGCCGCCGGCATTCAAACTCTTGCGTCCAGAAAGGGCGAGATCCATCGCCACGCTGATCCCGGCGCCAACCGCGCAGGCCATGAGCCACGGAACGATCTGTCCGCTCGGGTCAGTGAAGTTTGTCGGACTTGCCCGCGTGTATCCATAGAGATTCGGGTCCCCACCGCCGAATCCGATGGGATCTTCACTCGTGAACCGGCTGAACAGCGGGTGGTAGTAGCGGGAGCGGTAGAAGTAGAGGCCGTCGGCATCGTCCTCGCGCCCGGTGTACTTCGAGGGGTTGGCGGAGGCGCCGCCGGTCTGCGTCGTCGCGCCGTAGGGGGCGTAGCTGTAGGAGGTCTGCACGACCCCGGCGCTGTCCGCGAGCGCGACGGTGCTGCCGAGCGCGTCCGCGAGGACGGTGCGCGTGCTCGCGTCGACGCGCTGGAAGAGTTCGTCGACGCCCAGACCGGTGAGCAGGTTCGCTGTCGGCGAGCCGGCGACAAGCTCCTGCACGGTGTTCGCGCCGTCGTAGAGGTAGCTGGTCACCGTCGCGCCGAGGGTCTTCTTCTGACGGCGGCCGAAGGCGTCATACGTGAAGGCGGCCTCCGCTATCTGTTCTTTGCGCTGTACATCGTCCCCGGCCTCGTCGCTTCGTACGTGGGCGGCCCGCTCCTCGCGCGCGAGCTCGAGAGGGGGACGCACCGTCTCGCGTGGACGCAGGGCGTCAGCCGGACGCGCTGGGCCGCGACGATCCTCGGGCTCTCGCTCGTCGCGGCGGCGGCGGGCGGTGTGATCCTCGGGCTCGGCGGCGCTCAGGGCTGGCCGCTTCTTGGCGTGGCCACGTTCCGACCGTTCGACGTCTTCGACTTTCAGGGTCCGGCCCTCGTCTCGTACATGGCCTTTGGCCTCGCCGTCGGCGCGCTCATCGGCGCCCTGCGGCGGCGGATCTTGACGGGGATGTTCTTCGGCCTCGTCGCGTTCGCCCTCGTTCGTGGCGTCGTCCTCGCCGAACTCCGGCCGCGCTACGAGCCACCGGTCGCGGTGCTCACCGAACCAAGCCTGCCCCTCGTCGGGCTACCGCCGTTGTTCCCGCTGCCGCTCCACAGCGCGATCCCCGCGGACGCGTGGGTCGTCGGCACCGCCGCGACCGACGAGCAGGGCCGATCGGTGTCGGACGACCGGGTTCGGGCACTGTTCGACGAATTCGGCCGCGCCGGCTGTCCCAGCTCTCTGGGCCGCAACTGCGACAGCACCCGATACCTGAACGAGCACGGGGTCTATCAGTACTTCCTCTATCAGCCCGCCGATCGCTTTTGGCGGTTCCAGTGGTACGAAGCCGGGCTCTTCGGGTTGCTGACGCTGGCGCTGGTCGCGGCAACTCTCGCTATCCTGCGCCGCCGCGACGCCTAGCCCAGCCGATACCCCACTCCGCGCACGTTCGCGAGCGAAGGAGCGCCGGCGGCGTCGAGCTTCGAGCGGAGGCGCGCGAGGTGCGCCTTCAGCCATTCCGGGTCCGGATCGCGTTCCTCCGGCCAGCCCGCACGGAGCAGCGCGCGGCGCTCCAGCACCTCGCCGGGCCGGGCGGCCAGTGCCGCCAGCAGCCGGAACTCCGTGGGCGTGAGATCGAGCTCGGACCCGTCGACGCTCGCCAGATGCGTCTTCGGATCGATGCGCAGCCCGCCGACCGTCGTCGCGGCCTGCGCCGCCGACGCTGGGGCGGCGCGGCGGAGGAGCGCTCGGACGCGCGAGCGCAGCTCGCGCGCGCTGAACGGCTTCTCGAGGTAGTCGTCGGCTCCGAGGTCGAGCAGCTTCGCGCGCTCATCGGCGCCACGCTCGCCCGTGAGCATGAGGATCGGCGTCGTTGACGTCGCGCGGATCCGTTTGCAGACCTCGTCGCCCGCAAGACGCGGAAGCTTGCGATCGAGGATCACGAGATCCGGCGACTCTTCCGCGTGACGGCGGAGCGCCGTCTCCCCGTCGTAGGCGGTGACGACCTCGTGCCCGTCCTCGCCGAGGAGCGACGCGACCATTCCCACGAGGGCGCGCTCGTCGTCGACGACGAGGACGCTGCTCAACGCGACTTCGCGCCCGCCGGCTCGGTCGCGAGCGGAATGCTGAACGCGAAGACGGCGCCGCCGTCGGCGGCGTCCTCCACCCAGATGTCTCCGCCCTGCCCCTCGACGACCCGCCGCGACGCGAAGAGGCCGATGCCCGATCCCGGGACGTCGTCGTTTCCCGCACCACGCGCGTACGGCTCGAAGATCCGCGTCCGCTCGTTCGGCGGGACTCCACGTCCCTCGTCGCGCACGCGCACGACCGCGCGATCGTCGCCTCGTTCGATGCGCACCGCGATGCGCGTTCCCGGAGGCGCGTACTTCGTCGCGTTGTGCACGAGCCCGGCGACGACCTCCGCGGTCCGGCGGCGATCGCCGCGCACGAAGATCGGCTGTCCGGCGCGCGGCGCGACCAGACGATGGCGTCGCGCCATCGGCGCGACCTCCTTCAGCGCGGAGGCGACGGTCGCGCGGATGTCGAACCGCGCACGCCGCAGCGAGAGCTCCGGCCGATCGCTCCGCACCCCGGCGAGGATGCGGTCGACGAGCTGATCGAGACGCGCGACTTGCGAGGTGGCCTCGGAGACCGGGATCCTGACCTTGCCGTTCTTCTCGGCGAGGATGTCGAGATAGCCGCGGATGACCGACAGCGGCGTCCGGAGATCGTGCGTGACGACGGCGACGAAATCGGCGCGCGCGCGCTCGAGCTCGCGAAGGCTCTCGGTCGTCTTGCGCTCGAGCGCGTACAGCGATGCCTTGTCGATGGCGAGCGCCGCCTGGTTCGCGAGCGCGCCGACGAAGCGGACCTCTTCCTCGAGGAATTCCTTGTAGTCGGGGACCTGCAGGACGACGGCGCCGAGGAGACGATCGTTCGCGATGAGCGGCATGGCGATGTGGTCGAACGCCACGATCGGGCGCCTCTCGCCGACCGCGCGCAGCGCCGCGGAGGTCGCGGTCTTGCCGAGCTCGCCCGAGCGCGAGCGCTCGCGCACGGAGTCGCCCTCCTCGCGCAACAGGATCGCGCCGCTCGAACCGGGGTAGACCCGAACGAGGCGATCGACGACGAGCGCGAGGACCTCGTCGAGGTCCAGCGTCGACGTGAGGACGTTCGAGACCTCGAAGAGGGCCGAGACCTCGCGCAGCTTGCGGTCGGATTCGCGCTGTAGCCGGCCCTTCTCGATGATCCCGGCGATCTGGTTCGCGATCGTCTGCAGGAAGTCGATCTCCTCACGCCCGAAGTCCCGCGGCTCGACGGTCTGCACGTTCATCACGCCGATGACCTCGTCACGAGCGACGACCGGGACCGACAGCATCGACGTGAACCGCTTCTCGTCGACCTCGGGGACCCACTTCCAGCGCGGCTCGGTGCGCACGTCGCGCGCCGCGAGCGGGACGCGAGCGCTGGCCACCCAGCCGACGATCCCCTCGCCGACGCGCAGCGTCGCGCGCCCGATGCCGCCGCGGTTCAACCCGTTCGTCGCCACGAGACGGAGCACGCCGTCGGCGCGCTCGAGGAGATACAGAGATGACACTTCGGCGCGCATCGCATCGGTGGTTCGGCTGATGACGACGCGAAGCATCTCGTCCCAGTCGCGCGCGGACGACGCGAGCTGCGTCACGTCGTGAAGGAACGAGAGCTCGCGGAGCTTTCGCTCCGCGTCAGATGCGGTCATCGGCGAATTCTAGAAATAGACTCGAAAAACGATGAAGACCGTCCTGCGCACCGAAAAGCTCACCAAGCGATTCGGCGAGCTCACCGCGGTGGACGGCATCGATCTCGACGTCCGGGAGGGAGAGGTCTTCGGTTTCCTCGGACCGAACGGCGCCGGCAAGACCACGACGCTGCGTCTCCTCTGCGCGCTCATCGCGCCGACGTCCGGGACCGCTGAGGTCGCGGGATTCCGGCTCGGACGCGACGACGCGCGGATCCGGGCGACGGTGGGCATCCTCACCGAGCAGCCCGGTCTGTACGAGCGCCAGTCGGCGTGGGACAACCTCGTGTTCTACGCGACGCTGTACGGCCTCGCGC
The DNA here is from genome assembly GCA_036555955.1 of Candidatus Limnocylindria bacterium. Classification (GTDB taxonomy): domain Bacteria; phylum Chloroflexota; class Limnocylindria; order P2-11E; family P2-11E; genus 3-1-20CM-2-70-9. Next base: position 4,366 of record DATBKH010000150.1, read on the forward strand.
CGTCGGTAGCGAACAGCCAGGCAGAACGCTACCTGCGGCTCATGGGCCTCTGGGACCGGCGCCGCGAGCCGGTGGTCACGTTCTCGCGAGGCATGAAGCAGAAGATGGCGATCGCGCGCGCCGCGCTGCACGAGCCGCGCATCCTCTTTCTCGACGAGCCCACGACCGGTCTCGATCCCGACGCGGCGAAGACGGTCCGCGAGTTCATCGTCGCGCTCCGCGGTGCGGGCCGCACGGTCTTCCTCTGCACGCACAACCTGGACGAGGCGGACCGCCTCTGCGATCGCATCGCCTTCTTCCGGCACCGCGTCTTGCGCATCGCCGCGCCGGACGAGCTCCGCGCCGAGCTGTACGGACGCGCGACCGAGATCCGCCTCCTGCCGCGACCCGGCGCCGACGATCTCGCGCGGGTCCAGGCCGTACCCGGCGTGCGCGATGCGCGGCTCGAGAACGGCTCCATCGTCGTCGCGTCCGCCGATCCGCTGCAGACGAACCCGCTCCTCGTGAAGGCGCTCGTCGACGGCGGCGCGCAGATCGCCTACGTCACCGAACGCCGGGCGCACCTCGAGGACGTGTACCTGCGGATCGTCGAGCCGATGGAGTGACGATCCTCGCCGCGACGCCGACGCGTCCCACGCTCATCCGCGCGGTCTGCGCCCGGGAGTGGCGCGAAGCGCTCGGCAACAAGCTGCTCGTCGGCATGACGCTGTTGCCGCCCGTGGTGATCCTCGCGGCCGGCATCGGCGCGGTGATCGCCGCGGCGGCGAATCCGCCGAGCGACCGCGACGTGCAGGCGCTCTACTCGGCCGCGCCGGCGGTGCAGGGTCTCGATCCGAAGGAGGCCGTGCAGGGGTTCATCGCGACGTACTTCCTCATCCTCTTCATGCTCATTCCGACGGTCGTCCCGCTCACCATGGCGATCTACTCGGTCATCGGCGAGAAAAGCTCGCGCACGCTCGAGCCCCTCCTCGCGACACCGGTCGGCGTCGGAGACCTGCTGTTCGCGAAGAGCCTCGCCTCCACGGTCCCGAGCGTCCTGGTCACGTGGATCGCGTACGCGATCTATCTCGGGACGGTCATCTCGCTCGGCTCGCACGCGGCCGCGAACGCGGTGACCGCACCGCGGTGGATCCTCGCCATCATCGTGCTGGTCCCCCTGCTCACACTGCTCTCGGTGAACCTCGGGATCCTCATCTCGACCCGCGTGAACGACGTTCGCGTGGCCCAGCAGATCGGCGGGTTGGTGGTCGTGCCGGTCGTCGGCCTTGGGATCGCGCAGGTCACCGGCCGCGTCATCCTCGACAACGGGGCGTTCCTCGAGATGACGGTCTTCCTGATCGCGGTGGACATCGCGGTGTTCTGGCTCGCGCGCCTCGCCTTCCAGCGTGAGAACATCCTCGTCCGCTGGAGGTGACTCCGTGGCGAGGAATCGCTGCTCGTTCTGCGGGAAGGACGAAGATCAGGTTCGCAGGCTCATCGCCGGTGGCGGGACGAACCGCCCGTTCATCTGTGACGAGTGCGTCGCGCTCTGCCACGACATCATGAGCGAGGATCTCGCGAAGACTTCTCGCCCCGCGAAGTCCGCCCCGCGCAACGGCTGGCTCGACCGCCTGCGCCGGATGGCGCTCACGCTCCCGCGGTAGCTACGGAGCCGGGGACGGCTCCGGCGTCCTTCCGTGCACGAACGGGATCTGGATCGATGGCTTGGGGATCGTGATGCGCGGGAACTCGAAACGCGGCGACGGCGTGGCCGGGGGGTGCGCGGACGCGGTCGGCGCCGGAAGCCCTTCGTCCGGGTATGACCGCGGCCCGACGACGTCGACCACGATGCTCGTCGGCTCGCTGACGCCGAGGTCGCCGTCGCGCAGCTCGTAGGTGAGCCGGTACGCACCGAGCGCGCTCGGCGCGGTGAACGCCGCGAAGGCCGTCCCGCTCGCGCCGGCGCTGAACGTGCCGACGGGACTCAATCCCTGCTCCACGGTCCGGTTCGTGCGCGGGTCGACGAGACGCCAGCCGATCGAGAGCCGGCGGTCCGACCCTCCGGCGAGTGCGCCGTAGCGCACGACGACGAGGGAAGCCTCGGAGCGGTGCAGGGTGCGTGGCATCTCGATCGCCGCGGTGATGAGATAGGGCTCGTGCGCGCGGACGGTGAAGCTCGCCGTCCCGGCGCCGGCGTACGCGAGCGCGTTGCCGCCCCCGTCGGTGAGACCGAGCGTGACCGTGTACGTCCCCGCCTGCTTCGGCACGAGGATGTCGACATCCACCTTCCTCGTCTGATTCGGAGCGAGGCCAGGCAGCAGCTGCGGCTCGTCCGAGCTCGTGAGCAACGTTCCCTGTGGACTGCGAAGCTCCCAGATCAGCCCGATCGCACCGGCACCGGCGGCCGTCCACGCGCGCGTGCCGATGTTCGTGATCGGCACCACCACGCGCGTCTCGCTCCCGACCTCCGCCACGATCGCCGTCTTCGACACCTGGTACTTCGCGTTCGCGGCCGGCGCGAGGTTGGCGCCGTACACGAGCGACCCGACCGATGAGATGAAGCTCGTGGCCTCCTCGTCGGCGACGTCCCACGTGGTCACCACGACGACGCGCGGTCCGGTCCTCGTGTAGATGATGCCCGCGTCGTGCGAGACGCCGACGAGATTGCCGGTCTTGTGGGCGACGACCACGTCGGGAGGCAGCTGCGCCGGAAGGCGGTCGTTGATCTGCTGGCGCTCGAGTCGCGCGAGCATCCGGTCCGACGCCGCGGGCGAGATGAGCTGGCGCCGGGCGAGCAACGTGAAGAACGTCCCGACAGCATGCGGGGTGACCACGTTGTCTTCGCTCTCGTCGAGCGCGACATGGAAACCGCTGATCCCCGCCTTCTCGAGCGTCGCGTCGATGTTCGCGCCGCCGAGGACGTGCCACAGCGCGAGCCCCGAGCCGTTGTCGGAGATCGTGATCATCGCCTCGAGGGCCTGATCGAGCGTGAGCTCGGTGCCCGCATCTTCGAACGAGCCGTCGACGGTGATGTCCTCGGGTTCGATCGTGATCGTGTCGCTGTAGCGGAGCTGGCCAGCGTCGACGCGGCGCTCCGCCTCGGCGAGAACGCCCAGCTTGTAGAGCGAGGCGGCGATGACCGGCTGCTCCGGGTCGTGCGTGAAGAGCGGCTCCGTGACGGTCGGATCCCCGATCCAGATGCCGACGCCGCCCGGAAATCCCGCGACGAGACCATCGAGCTGCTGCTGGAGATCGGAGGTGCTCGCGCGACCCGGGCTGGGCATGGCGAAGCTGATGACGAGCGTCCCGACGAGCGCCAGCCCGAGCCTGCGCACCCAGCCTGAGTAACGGTCGGAGGATGCGGTTGTTTCAGCGCTTAACGGACTTTTGACGGGCCGCATCGTGCCCGAGCCGGACCATCTCGCGGTAACCAGCGGGTGTCTCGTCCTCATGCCCGAGCAGGTGGAGCACGCCGTGGGCCGCCAGAAAGGCCACCTCCCGTGCGAGCGGGGCACGCCGCTTCCGAGCTTGTCGTCTCGCCTGCTCCGGACTGATCACGATCTGACCGACGTCGAAGCGTCCGCCGTTCTCGCGACGCCGGCGCTCGAGATGCGGCACGGCGCCGGCACCGCGGTCGCGAGCCGGGATCGCCTCGCCGAACGAGAGGACATCCGTCGTGCGGTCGATGCGGCGGAAGCGCTTGTTCAGCGCTCGCATCTCGGCGTCCGACACGAAGGCGAGCTCGACCTCCGCGTCGCGAGGGAGGCCGAACGCCCGCACCGCTCTACGGATCGCGCGACGGACCGGCGCGATGTCGCACGGCGCCTCGCCCACGACGGCGATGCGCACGAGCTATCCGCTCGCGGCGGGCTTGATGCGGGTGATGCGGTCCTCGGGGTACGGGATGCGCTCGTGGTACACGCCGAGCAGCAGCTCGCAGAACGCATCCTTGATGCGCTCGACGTCGCGGAAGGTGAGATCGCACTCGTCGAGCTGACCGTCGGCGACCCGCTCGTCGATGATCCGGTCGACCATCGCGCGGATCGTGTCCGGGTTCTTTTCGCTGAGGGATCGGACCGAGGCTTCCGTCCCATCGGCGAGCATCACGATGCCGGCTTCCTTGCTGTGAGGGCGCGGCCCCGGATAGCGGTACGCCCGCTCGTCGGGCGCCTGACCACGCTGCTGCGCCAGCTGGTAGAAGTACTTCACCACGCTCGTCCCGTGATGTCCGGGGATCATCTCGCGGATCTGCACCGGAAGGCGATACCGGTCCGCGAGCGCGAGTCCGTCCTTGATGTGCGCGCTGACGATGCCGGCCGACACGAGCGGGTCGAGGTCATCGTGTGGGTTCTGTCCCGAGGTCTGGTTCTCGATGAACGCCGTCGGATTCCGCATCTTTCCGATGTCGTGGTAGTACGCCCCGACGCGGGCGATCAGCGGATCCGCGCCGATGACCTCGGCCGCGCGTTCCGCCAGGTTTCCCACGAGCAGCGAGTGGTGGTAGGTGCCGGGCGTTCGCAGCAGGAGCTGGCGGAGCAGCGGATGGTTCGGATCGCCGAGCTCGCGCATCTCGAAGACCGTCGGGATCCCGAAGACGTGACCGAGGATCGCCATCCCGGCGAACGCCAGGAGACCGGAGCCCAGGCCGCTCACGAGCGCGCCCGCCAGCAGCTGCGCGATGCCGAGCGGATCCGCCGCTCGATTCACGAGGACGAACGCGAGGATCACGCCGAACGCTCCGCCGGCGACGGCCACGGCACCGATCGCGAACTCGCGCGCCGTCGTGGCGCGCCGCACCGCCGCCATGCCCAGGAGCGCCGGCACGAGCACGTACGCGACGAGCTCGACCTGGCTCGACATGATCCCGACGTTCAGCGCGCCCGCGATCTGCGTGGGCAGGGCGGTGCGACCGCCCACGAGGACGCTGAGCATCATCGCGAAGGCCGCAAACGGCGCGAAGTAGACCGCGACGGTGTGCCCGGGGACGAGCGAGCGGCCTGCCGCGGTGAGCGCGACGAGCGAAAGGACGACGAGGATCATCTTGCGGTCGTCGAGCCATGCGTCGGTCGCGAAGCGCTCCAGGTAGAGCGCGAGCACGCCGGCCACGAGACCGGCCCACAGCAAAAGACCGATCGCACCGCGCCAGTCCGTCCCTTCGCTCGTGAGCCCGAGGGCCCGGAGCTTCTCGACCTGGAGCGGGCTCACCTGATCGCCGTCGCGGACGACGACCTCACCCGCGGTCACCTGGACCTGCACCGGGGTCACCGCGTTCCGCGCGTCCTGACGAGCGAGCGTGGTCGCGAGCTGATCCACGCGGACGTTCGCGTCGAGGTTCTGCTTCAGGATCTCGGCGCTCGCGCGCTTCTGGCGGTCGGTCCAGCCCGACGGAAGTGCCTTGATCGCGTCGTTTTT
>DATBKH010000151.1:0-3259 GCA_036555955.1 Candidatus Limnocylindria bacterium
CGTGCGGCGTCGCGAGATGGCGCCGCTCTTCGTCGCCTAGCCATGAGCCTGACGTACAACCAGGTCGTCGGCCGCAGTCTCGAACGGATCGCCGCGCTTTCGGACGGAGTGTTTGCGATCGCGATGACGCTCATCGTTCTCGAGATCCATGTGCCGGATCCCGGGCCGATCCGCACCGAGGAGGATCTCTGGACCGCGCTCCTCACGCTCGGGCCGCGCCTCATCACGTATCTGCTCAGCTTTCTCACGCTCGGGATCTTCTGGAACGGTCAGCAGACGCAGCTCGCGATCTTCTCGCGTACCGATCGGCACCTCACGTGGCTTCAGCTCGCGTTCCTCGCCGCCGTGGCGCTCATGCCCTTCTCGACGTCGCTCCTCGCGGAGTTCATCACGTTCCGTCTGGCGCTCGTCGCGTACTGGTTCAACATCTTCCTGCTGGGAGCCGTGCTCTATGTCGCGTGGATCTACGCCGAGTCGCGGGACCTGGTGGACAAGGACCGCGCGGTGACGGCGGCCCCGCTGATCAAGCGCCGGATCTACGTCGCGCAGGCCCTCTACGCGCTCGGCGCGCTCCTCTGCGTCGTGGATCCGCTCTGGAGCATCGGCTTCATCGTCCTGGTGCAGCTCAACTTCGCGATCGCGCCGCGGATCCCGCTCCTCTCGCGGGTCTAGCGCGTCTCGAGCGGCTTCTTGCCGATCGGCGGCGGGAACGACTCGTCGAGCTCATCGAGGTCGCGCTTGGAGAGCTTGATGTCGGCCGCGCGGCGGTTCTCCCGGACGTGCTCGACGTCCGCGGCCTTCGGGATCGCGATGACGCCCTCCTCGCGGATGACCCACGCGAGCGCGATCTGCGCCGGCGTCGCGTCGTGTCTCTCGGCGATGCGCTTCAGGATCGGATGCGGGTGCGCGAGGATGCCCTCTTCCACTGGCGAGTACGCGATGACCGGACGATGCCGCCGCCGCATCCAGGGCAGCACGTCCCATTCGATCCCGCGGCGCTCGAGGTTGTACAGCACCTCATTCGTCACGATCCGTTCGAGCCCGGCCTTCAAGCGCACGAGCTCCTCCGAGTCCGCGACGTCGAAGTTGCTGACGCCGGCGTAGCGGATCTTGCCCGCTTCCACGAGGTCCGCGAACCCTCGCAGGGTCTCGCGGAGGGGGACATCGCCACGCCAGTGCAGGAGGTAGAGATCGATGCGGTCCGTGGCAAGCCGCTTCAGACTGCGGTCGCACGCTTTGCCCATGCCCTCGCGCGTCGCGTTCTGTGGGTAGAACTTCGAGACCACGAACACCTCATCACGCCGGCCGGAGATGGCCTCGCCGACGACACGCTCCGCGCCGCCGCTCGCGTACATCTCGGCGGTGTCGACGAGCGTCATGCCCAGGTCGAACCCGGACCGCAGCGCCGCGACTTCACGTTTGCGCTTCGCCGGGTCTTCACCCATGCGCCACGTACCTTGGCCGAGGACCGGCAGAGCTTCGCCGCCAGGGATCTTCGTCGTCCTCATCGAGTCCACCGCGAGCGAGCGAGCAGGAGCGATGCCGCGAAGCGGCTAGTGGATCCAGGAGAGCGTGCACATGTCAGGACAGCCCAACGCTAGCTTCGTCGCATACGTGAGGTCGAACTCGCGCGAGAGGATCGCGGGTCCGCGATCGACCACGGGGACGGTGACCTCGCTCGTCCCGTGTTTGAGATGGACGAGCGTCCCGCACGGGAGGGTGCGGTGTGCGACGCCCTGCAGCGTCGTCGTGAGAGTGAGACCGCAGGCGGTGCGGTTTCCGTAGAAGCCCGGGCCGTACCACGACGCGACGACCGTGGTCACCGTGACCGTGGGCGGCGGCGCCGGAGGGGGCGGCGCGGTGCCGTCGGCGCGCAGCACCGTCACGATCCAGAACACGCCGAAGTCTTCCATCCACTGCGCGCCTTCGATGAGCGGCCGCAGCGCGACGCGAAACGTGCCGGGCACCGGCGGCGCGAGGACCTCGAACCGGAACCATGCGACCTGATTCGGTCCGACGTACGACGCGGGCTGGGCGGCGAGACGGTTGTAGCGCGGCCAGCCCGTCGGCGGTGACCCGTGCGTGCCGTCGCCGCCGAGGATGCTTGCCTCGTCCTGACCCGGCTCGGGCGACCACGTGCCGAGGTACGCGGCCTCACCCATGCGGCCTGCGACCCAACCTCGCGAACCTGAGTTGTAGAACGCGACGGTCGCGGTCGCTCTCGTCCCCATGCACAGCGACATGTATCCGCTCTGTCCGTACCAGGCCGCATGGAATCCGGGGAGACCGCTTGCGACGCGCGCGGGCGGCGCGATACCCGGTCCGGTGCTGCTCACGCACGTGGCCGCTCGCGCTTCACTGAGCGGCACGAACGTGAGGGAGAGCGCGATCGCGAGCGCGACGCGGAAGACCCTACCCACGCTCCGTCTAACGCCCGTCGGCGAGACGCGATATGAGGTTGCGGAGCGGTGTCGAAAGTCAGCCCGCTACGACCAGCGGTGCCCGACGAGGCCCGCGTCGAACGAGCGCTTGTCAATGCGGTGCAGACGTTTCGCGATCCGCGCGGGCACGAGCGGCGTGTGCGAGATCGTGAGCAGGTACTCGGGGATGTACCACACGTCTTTCGGATCGGTCATCCACCCGCGCGCGTCGAACCGTCGCAGATCCACCGGCCGCGAGAACGTGCGCAACGTCCGCTCTCGCCGCAGATTGAAATACCCATCGAAGAACGTGAGCGCGAGCTCGCGCAGCGTGCGGTGGATCGGCTCGCGAAACTGGAGACCGCTGTAGTTCGACTTCGCGATCGCGCCCCAGTGCCCGTACTGCCTGAAGACCGCGATCACGTGATCGGTGTCGGGCTCCGCCTCGAGATCGAGGAGCAGCGGCGGGAACCCCAGCACGCGGAGCGCGGCCGCCGCGAAGATCGCGCCCTCGAGACAGTGCGATGTGCGTTCGGCGAGGACGCGTCGCGGCGACCATGCGCTCGTCGCGAGGTGGTACGGCATGTCGTAGATCGCCTTCTGTATCCCGTAGGGCTCTTTGAACGCGCGAATCGTGCGCAGCTCCGCCCTCGTGAAGCCATTGGCATCATTCACTGGTGACATTCTTCCGGAAAACCAGCCGGTGACGCGGCGGACGATCGCCGAGGTCCTCGCCGAGGCCCAGGCAAAGCTGCGGCGGCTCACTCCTGCCGCGGCCGTCGCCGCCATGCGCGAGGGCTGGACTCTCGTCGACACGCGTGATCGCGAGGCCATCGCGC
>DATBKH010000152.1:0-6733 GCA_036555955.1 Candidatus Limnocylindria bacterium
CGCATGGATGGCAACTGGGCGCCCCCGCGCGTCCGACGAAATTTCCGCATCGACACCTTCAGCGCGATCTGCGGCGGCGTGTACATCGCGGTCCTCGTCACGTTCATGCCGATCGTCGTGCGCCGTCTCGGAGGATCGACGACCGACGTCGCCATCGTGATCGCGGCGCCTTTCGTCGGCCATCTGCTCTCGCCGATCTCCGCTTATCTGCTCGCCGGATTCCCGCTCGTGCGCGTCGTCGCCGGCACGGTGACGCTGGCGCGCGCGATCTTCCTCGGCGGCGTGCTCGTCGCCGCGACGCCGCTCATGCTCGCGATGACGACGGTCGTCTTCTTCGTGATCAGCGTCGCGAACATCGGCGCGTACACGATGCTCATGCAGGGCATCTATCCCGATCGCGAGCGAGCGCAAGCCATGGCGAACGTGCGGATCGGCTCGGCGATCGCGGGCATCGCCGCCGCTGCCGTCGCGGGCACCTTCATCGACGTGTTCCCGGCGTCGTGGGTCTTCGCGGCGGCCGCGCTGGTGGGGATCCCAGGCGCGCTCGCCTTCTTCCTGATCCGTTACGAGGGTCCGGCGCAGCTCCCGAACCGCCGGTCCCTCGGCGTCATCGCGAAGGACGTCTGGGCCGACCACAAGTACCGGCGTCTCTTGCTGTCGTTCACCGTCTTCGGCATGGGCAACCTCATGAACGTCGCCGTCTATCCGATCCTTCTCGTGGACCACTTCAACGCGTCGAACTCGTTCATCGGCGCGATGACCGCGGTATCACAGGCGACGATGATCGTCGCGTATCTGGTGTGGGGACGGATGATCGACCGGGGCTCGTCGATCCGTCTCACGCTCGTCAACACGGTGGTGACACTTCTCGTGCCGATCGGCTACATCGCCGCGGCGGACGTGTGGCTCCTCATCCCGGTCGCCATCGTCGCCGGGATCGTCAACGCCGGCGGCGAGATCACCTTCTTCACCAACATCGTGCAGATCGCCCCGCCCGGGCGCATCGGTGAGTACGCCACGGCGCAGTCGCTCCTCATGGGCCTTCGCGGGACCGCGGCCCCGTTCGTCGCCTCGCTCCTCCTCGGATTCGCTGACGCGCGCGTCGTGCTCCTCATCGGCGTCGTCTTCATGACCGCGGGCGCCGCCATCATGGCCGGCGCCGTGAGGGTGATCGCGCCGGCCGTGCGGCCCGCGCCCCGCGTGAGCGTCGAGACACCCGCCAGCTAGCGCAGCGGCACACCCCTCGCGCGCATCGCGGTCGCGAACCGGTCCGCTATGAGCTGGTACCCCTCGTCGGACGGATGGAATCCGTCCTGCGAGACCGTCGCGGTCGATACGAGCGCCGCGCTGCCGGTGAAGAGGTCCACGGGCACAACGCGAGCTGGATCCTTCGCGGCCATCGCGGTGACCACGTCGTTGTAGGCGCGGATCTGCGCGAGGAGGGCGTTCTTATCGATGCTCGCGTAGACAGGGACCGCACGCAGATCGGGGACGTTCCCCACGAAGACGGTCGCCGTCGTCCTTTGGACGAGTCCGTCGACGATCTGCGCGAGCGCGTCGCGGTATGAGCTCGGCTGGATCGTCGCGTTCAGATCGTTCACCGCGAGCCACAGCGATACGACGGTGGGCCGCTGCGCGATGGCCCCGGGCAGCTGCTGGCCAACCGCCTGCAGGGCGAGCGATCCGGACACTCCGAGGTTCACGTACGTCGAGCCGGTCGGCAGGCGTGAGGCGATGAGCGCCGGCCACGACCCCTTCGCGGGATCGGTCGCGCCGACGCCGACGGTGTCCGAGGCGCCGATCGCGACGTAGCGCACGCTCGCCGGGGCGGGGGTCGCCGTCGGACTCGGTGACGCCGTCGCCGAGCCGCTCGCGCGCGCCGTCGCCGTGGCGCGCGGCGTGTCGGTCCCGCTCGCCGCCGGGCCGTTCGCGCACGAGATCGCGAGCAGAGCGAAGATCACCATGGAGACACCGGTCGCACCTCTTCTCACGGGTACAATTGTCTTGCCCATTTCGAATCCCGGGCGTCTCGCACGTTTCACGGGGATGCGTGGTTTCGACAGGGTAGGCAGACGAACCGCCGCGAGCCGAGGAACGCCGTTCCTCCTCGTTAATCCGAACGGCAGGCAGACAACTGCCAACACTTCGTACGCTCTCGCTGCCTAGTCAGTGAGACGTCCTCCCGGTCTCCGCTCCGCGGGCCGGAAAGGGCGATATAAGCGGAGCTGCGGCCCGGCGACCGGTCGGTAGTCGGGCTCAAGTGAACCGACCTGGCGTGAACGAGGAGCGTGTCGGTGCGCGCCCCGTTCCGCGAGATCAAAAGCGCCGACTACGCTCGTAGACGCGATTCGCGCGCAGGCCCTGGACGGGGAGTTCGACCCTCCCCCATCTCCACAGACTTACGGCGCGGGGGAGCTCCCCGCGCCTGGATGCAGCCGTTCGACGGTATCCCCCTGTCTCCGCGCCGCAGAATCGGCGGCATGCCACTTCTGTTATTCCTCCTCGCCGCGGTCGGCGCCGTCGCGGCTTTGGTCGTCGGTCCGCTCTACCTCGAGCGCTTGCGTCGTGAGCTCACGCGCACCGAGGAGCTCCACGCGATCGCCGACCGTCTGGGGCTTCGCTTCATCGCCGGTGATCCGGCGTTCCCGGCATCGACCGCCCAGCGGCATCCGTTCGAGCTCTTCTCCCGCGGAGTCGATCAGACCTGTGAGAACTTCCTCGTCGGGACGCTCGGCGGATTCGAAGTGCTCGCGTTCGACTTTCTGTACCGGCAGCGGGTCGACTCCGACGGCGCTCCCGAGAACGACGTCCATTCCGAGCCGATCCGCACGAGCTGCGCGATCGTGACGATCGCCGGCGATCGTGCCCATGTGGTCATCGAGCCCGCCGGGTCGGACCTGACGGCGCGCGCCGACGGCGAGCCGGTGCGGCTCGAGTGGGGCGACTTCAACACGCGCTACCGCGTCGTCTCGGCCGATCGCGCCTTCGTGACGGCGTTGCTCGATCTCGGGCTCATGGCCTGGCTTGTGGACGAAGCGCCGCGGCTCGCGGTGACGTGGGAGCTCCAGCGCGACGAGGTTCTCTGCCGCGCGCGCGGGCTGGCGCCTCGCGACGTCGAGCTGGTGATCCGCGCTCTTCCCGAATTCGCCAGGCGCGTGGGCCGCGCCGCCGCGGGCACGTGAGAGCCCGAATCCCTTCCGAAGCTATCCTCTCGGAGGGAGGCCTGTCCTTGAAGGATGCGCTCACGCGCCTCGACGCGCTGATGAACCGCCTCGTCGAAGCGGACCAGACCGGCTCGGGGATGGATCCGCTCCGCGTCGCCAACGAGCTGGGTGAGATCCGGCAGCTCCTTGCCGAGGCCCCGGCCGTGATCCGAGCGCAGGGCGGGCAGAAGCACTTCCGCTGCGAGGCCTGCGGCACGATCGCGCACGGCCAGACGCAGCCGGAGCGGTGTCAGAACTGCGGCGGTCGCAAGTTCTTCGCCGCGGATATCGAGCAGCCGTTCGTGGAGTCGGGCGCCGGCTAGAGCAGGCGTTCGAGCCCGACTGTCGCGAACGCAACGTTTTGCCGTCCGCTCCGACCCCTATAGTTCGGACTCCGAAATATTTGGAGTCTGAACCAGCTGTGACCACCGTCCAGGATCGAACCGGCCCGCGCACCGAGGAAGTCGAGCTCGCCGGGCTCCTCCTCGCCACGGTCCCGCGCCTTCTGAAGATGTCCATGCACGCCGGCGATGCAGGCCCGATGTCGGCGAATCGCGCCGCCCTGATGTGGCACTTGCGAGAGCGAGCGATGCGGAGCGGCGACCTCGCGCAGCGCTGCGTCATGACGGCGCCCGCGCTGACCGAGCTCGTCGATTCGCTGAACCGGGACGGTCTCGTACGCCGCCTGGAGGACCAGAACGACCGCCGCGTCGTGCTCGTCGAGCTCACCGGGCGCGGCCGCCGCGAGCTCGACCGCTATCGCGAGTACATGACCGAACGAGTCGCGCGCGTTCTGGCCGGTCTCTCCGGTGAGAAGCGTGCGCGTCTGCGAGCCGCGCTCGCCGACCTGCGCGACGCGATCGAAGCGACCACCAAGGAGGCGTCCGTTGTCCGGTGAAATGACGAGGAACGCGCGCATCTTCGCGACCGTTGGCGTGGGGCTCGCCCTGTTCTTGGCGGCGCTCGACCAGACCATCGTCGGGACCGCGCTGCCGCGGATCGTGTCGGAGCTGAACGGCCTCGAGTTCTACGCGTGGGTCGCGACCGGGTACCTCGTGAGCTCGACGACACTCACGCCCATCGCCGGCAAGCTCGGCGACCTGTTCGGCCGCAAGCCGTTCCTCATCGCGGGGATGGTCGGCTTCGTCCTCGCGTCCGCGCTCTGCGGTCAGGCGCAGAACATGGCCGAGCTCGTCGGCTTCCGCGCCCTGCAGGGGGTCTTCGGCGGCGTTCTGTTCGCCAGCGTCTTCGCGACGATCGGTGACCTCTACCCACCGGCGCAGCGCGCGAAGCTGCAGGGCGTCTTCGGCGGCATCTTCGGCCTCGCGTCGGTGGTCGGACCGACGGTCGGCGGCTACCTCACCGACAACCTGAGCTGGCGCTGGGTCTTCTACGTGAACGTGCCCGTGGGGGTCCTCGCCATCGCGGTCTGCATCATCACGATCCCGCGCGTCGCGCACCGCGCGTCGTGGCGTGACATCGACTTCTTCGGCGCGATCACGCTTGCCGCAACGCTCGTGCCCCTGCTCATCGCGCTCTCCATCACGCGCGACCACGAGTGGACGTCGCCCGAGGTCCTCGGGCTCTTCCTCGTCGCCGCCGTGATGGGCGTGATCTTCTTCGTCATCGAGCTGCGCGACCCGCACCCGATCGTGCCCTTCGCGCTGTGGAAGAACAACACGTTCGCCGTCTCGACGATCGTCGGTTTCCTGCTCGGGTTCTCCATGTTCGGCGCGATCCTCTACGTCTCGCTCATCTACCAAGGCGTCCTCGGTATCCCGGCGACGAACTCGGGCCTTCTCATCACGCCGCTCATGGTCGGTCTCATCAGCGCGAGCGTCCTCACCGGTCAGCTCATGGTGCGCATCAAGCGCTACCGCTACCTCGGCACCGTGGGCACGCTGATCATGGCCGGCGGTCTGTATCTCCTCGCGCAGGTGACGGTCGGGACGCCGGAGATCGAGGTCGTCCGCGACCTCGTCCTCGTCGGTCTCGGCGTCGGCGTCGGTATGCCGCTCTACCTGAACGCCACACAGAGCGCCGTCGACGTGCGGTACCTCGGCGTCGTCTCGAGCCAGATCCAGTTCTGGCGGAACATCGGAAGCACGGTCGGGGTCGCCGTCCTCGGCGCGGTCCTCGCGCACGAGCTTCCGCAGCGGATCGCGGAGAGGACCGCGTCCTTGAACGTCCCACCGCAGCTGCGGTCTTCGCTCGGATCGGGGTCGAACCCGCAGGCGCTCTTCGACCCGACCGCGCTCGCCGCGGCGAAGGCGCAGCTGCCCGCGCAGGCGCAGCCGATCTTCGACCAGGTCCTGGTCGGCGTTCGCGAAGCGCTCGCGTCAGCGACGCACGACATCTTCCTCTACGCGGCGGTCGTCGCGCTCATCGCTTCGGTCGCGTCGCTCTTCCTCCAGGAGGTCCCGCTGCGTGGACGTGCCCAAATGGCCCAGCCCGCCGAGACCGACGGCGAGGTCGAGCCGGTCGCTGCGTTCGGCGACTAGGGGCGCCATGTGCTGATACGACTTCTCGGGCGGTTCATCGGGCCGTACCGGCGGCAGACCGCGATCGTGACCGTGCTCCTGCTCGCACAGTCGATCGCGAACCTGTACCTGCCGAACCTGAACGCGGACATCATCAACAACGGCGTCGCGAAGGGCGACACCGACTACATCTGGCGCATCGGCGCCGTGATGCTCCTCGTGACCCTGCTCCTCGGGGTCCTCGCGGTCATCGCGGTGTACTTCGCGTCGCAGACGTCGATGGGCGTCGGGCGCGACGTCCGCGCGGCGGTCTTCGATCGTGTCCAGAGCTTCTCCGCGCGCGAGATGAACCGGTTCGGAACGGCTTCGCTCATCACGCGCAACACGAACGACGTGCAGCAGGTGCAGCTCTTCCTTCAGATCGCGCTCACGATCCTCGTGAGCGCGCCGATCCTGGCGATCGGCGGGGTCATCATGGCCGTGCGCCAGGACGCCACGCTCTCGTGGCTCATCGTCGTGGTCGTACCGCTCATGGCCGGCGTGATCGGCCTCCTCCTCTTCGTCGGCGTGCCGCTGTTCCGCCAGGTCCAGGTGAAGATCGACAAGATCACGCAGGTGCTGCGAGAGCAGATCACCGGCGTCCGCGTGGTCCGGGCGTTCATCCGCACGGCGTCCGAGCGCGCCCGCTTCGAAGCGGCGAACGCCGATCTGACCGGCACGTCGCTCCGGGTGAATCGCACGTTCGCGATCGCGTTTCCCGCGCTGCTCGCGATCATGAATCTCTCGACCGTCGCGATCCTGTGGTTCGGCGCGGACCTGGTCGATCGCGGCGACATGCCGATCGGCAACCTCACCGCGTTCCTGCAATACATCATGCAGATCCTCTTCGCGGTGATGACCGCGGTCTTCATGGTGATCCTGGTGCCGCGCGCCGAGGCGAGCGCGCAGCGGATCGTCGAGGTGCTGGATGCGAGCTCCTCCGTGCGCGAGCCCGATCGGCCCGTCGAGCCCGCTCAGCGGAGTGGCGTCGTCGAATTCGCCGACGTCACG
>DATBKH010000153.1:0-17643 GCA_036555955.1 Candidatus Limnocylindria bacterium
TCATCTGGCTCATGGTCTTCCTCGGCGCAACCGGCGTCCTCCTCGCCGAGGCGGACGCGCTCGTCACGAACAACCCGCTCGACCCGCGCGTTCAGCTGGGTCTCCTGGCCGTCACCGCGTCGGCTTCCGCCGCAGCCCTGGTGCTCGATTCACGGCGCCGGGCGGCGGCGGTCGCCGTGGAAACCATGGCCGAAGAGCAGCGCGACCTCATCGCGGCGCTTCCGAACCCCGTCCTCATCACCGACGCGGAGGGCCGCGTCACGTCGGTCAACCGGGCCGGGATCGAGCTCCTCGGCACGGAGGCCGCGGGGAAACGCATCGACGCTCTGCTCCCGTTCGTCGCGCTCCCGGGCGCACCGGGGATCGTGCGGGCGTGGCACGGCCGGATCACCACCGCCCAGGGCCGCGTGCTGGATGCGGAGGTCCAGCTCAGCGTCGTCTTCGGCTCGGGCGGCGCGTCCGCGGTCTACGTCATCAACGATGTGTCCGAGCTCGCCGCCGCGAGCCGCCTCCGCGAGCAGCTTCTGTACAGCGTCGCGCACGAGATCCGTCAGCCGCTCACCGTCCTCGACAACAGCCTCGACATCCTCTCGCGCGAGTACTTGAGTCTCAGCGCGCAGGAGTTCGAGACGCTGCTCGCATCATCGCGGCGCACCGTGCACCGCCTTCGTGACCTGATGGAGCAGCTCCTGAACGCGGGAACGATCGAGTCCGGACGCTTCGTGCCGCAGCTCCGGGCGCGCCCGCTGCATTCGATCGTCGCCGAGGCCATCGATGCCGCGCGGCCCGAGCTCGAAGCGAAAGGGCAGCAGGTAGATGCGCAAGTCGACGAGGACCTCGTCGTCCTCGCCGACGCGCGGTACGTCCACCAGGTTCTCGTTAACCTGCTAGCGAATGCCTCGAAATACGGACCCCCCGACGAGCAGATCCACATCAGCGCGGCGCGCGACGACGGACGGGTCGTCCGCGTCTCCGTCGCCGACCACGGGCCAGGCATCCCTCCGGACCAGCAGGCGAACCTCTTCCAGCGCTTCTATCGCGTCGCCTCGAGCAGCGCCGAGCCGGGCGTCGGCCTCGGGCTCGCGATCGCGAAGGGGATCGTCGAAGCGCACGGAGGGCACATCGGCGTGGTGAGCGAGGTGGGCACCGGCACGACCGTCTGGTTCACGCTCCGTCTCGCTGACGTCCGTGCCGCGGTCGGCGCCGCATGAGCGTCCTCTTCATCGACGACGACCGCGAGCTCGTCGACATGCTGGTGTTCGCGTTCCGCCGCGCCGGCCTGACGACGACGACCGCGCACGACGTCGAGTCGGGACTCGCGCGCTTCAACGCGGACAAGCCCGACCTCGTCGTGCTCGATCTGCACCTGGGCAGCTCCAGCGGATTCGACTTCCTCACGCAGGTCCGCCGCATCAGCCAGGTTCCGATCATCATCCTCACCGCGCTCGCGAGCGAGGACGACAAGGTGAAGGGTCTGAGCCTGGGCGCCGACGACTACGTCACCAAGCCCTTCAGCCACCGCGAGCTCCTCACCCGGATCCTCATGCGGCTTCGCCGCTCAGGCCAGGCCGCGCCGCGGCCGATGCCCGAGGTGCTCCGCGTGTCCGACATCGAGCTCGATGCGAACGCGCATACCGTGCAGCGGGCAGGGAAGCCCGTGAATCTCACCGTCACCGAATTCCGGCTGCTGCACCACCTGCTCGTGAACGCCGGGCAAGTCGTGGCCACGCAGGACATCCTCAAGCACGTGTGGGGCAATCCCGACCCGACCGACTCCGACGTTCTCCGCGTGACGCTCCACCGCCTGCGCCGGAAGCTCGGCGAGAACGGTACCGGGCCGGGGATCCTGCGCACCGTTCCGGGCGTGGGTGTCCTCCTTCACGGCGAGCGCATCGTGAGCGCCGAGCCCGCCGTCGCGCCGATCGACGAAGCTCCGACCGCCGCGACGGTCTCGGTGCCCGTCGCGTCCAGCCCCGTCGCACCGCCGGTGCCGCCGCCGCCGGCGCCGGTGCTTCGCGAGCCGGTCGTCATGTTGACCCAGCCCGAGACGGCCGGGCGCGTGGAGCGCGACGGCGCCGAGCGCCTGCGTCTGCGCTTCCGTCCGGACGCCGAAGTCGAGTCGATCCTCTTCATCACGCCGGCCGCGACCTTGGACAGCTACGACCCTGCGACCGAGGAGGTCACCTGGACCATGCCGGTGCGCGGCGAGCGCACCTGGGACGTGTTCGAGGTCGCGCGGCGGCGCGGGTTCGTGTTCGCCGACGACATCGACGTGCCGATGCCCGGAGCGCAGGCAGCGGCCCCGCCCGCGCCCGCGCCTGCTCCGGTCACCGTCGCGCAGACCGCGCCCGTCGCGCCCCCGGCGCCAGCGCCGCAACCCGCGGCCGCCGCGTCGCCGCCGACCGCCGAGCCGGTGACGGCACGGGTCTCGCCGATCGCGAAGGCGCTGCGGGTCGTCGCGAAGGCACCCACGGCGATCGCCGCGAGCGCGCCGGCCGCGCCCGCTGTGACCGTGGTCAAGGAGACCGTCGCGAAGCCGGCCCCCGTGAAGGAAGTCACCGCAGAGGGTCGGACGTCGCTCCGCGAGCGTCTCGCCGACGCGGGGACTCGCATGAGCACGTCGGGCCGCACGACGGTGATGCTCCTCGCGATCGCGATGCTCGCCGCGGTGCTCAGCATCTGGTCCGAAACGGGCCGGCTCGCGCTGCTGAACGAGCTCGAGCGCGTGGGAGAGATCTCCCTCAGCGCGTATCAGCAGAGCGAAGCGCGCCAGCTGCTCCTCGCGATCACGCTGCTCGCGATGTACGTCCTCAGCGGGATCTCATTCCTCGTGTGGCTCAGCCGCTCGTATTCGCGCTTGAAGGCGCGACGCATCACCGGGTTGCGCTTCAATCCGATCACCGCGGTCGTCTGGTTCTTCGTCCCGATCGCCTTCTTCTTCATGCCGCGACGCGCGGTGAGCGACCTGTGGCACGCGGCGCCTCTGCCCGACGAGGGACATCTGCCGCGGCGGACGCGCGTTCCGATGCTGATCTCGGTCTGGTGGACCGCGTTCGTCGCCTTCGCGATCTCGGCGGTGGCCACCGGCTTCACCACGAAGGATCCGGCCCTCGAGGATCTCTTCCGTGAGACGTGGACGAACTTCGGATCGGATCTGCTCGCGCTCCTCGCGGGTGCGCTCGCCATCGTCGTCATCGGGACGATCGAGACCCGCGAGCCGATCGCGTCCGCGCCGCCGACGAAGTCGAAGGCACAACGTTCCCGCCGATAGGAGCGTTGTCAGCGTGCATCCCCCGATCTCTCGATGGGCGAGCGGCCTCTTCCTGACGGCCCTCGTGCTGTCGGGGTGTGGCTGGCACGGCATCTACATCGGCTCGCCGACAGGCTCCGGCGCGGTGAACGGAGCCGCGCCGAAGCCCGAGCAGACCGAAGCGGTCGCGGCCACGCCATCGCCGAGCCCCGGCCGGCCGACGGCGCCGCCGAGCAACGTCATCCAATGGCAGACGAATCCGATCAAGCGCACGTCCACCGGGGCCCGCGTGTTCTCGGGAACGGTCACGAACAGCGATCAGCACTGGACGATCGTGAACGTGCAGTTCGAGCTGAAGCTCCTCGACGGCGACGGCAATCTGGTGAAGACGATCGTGTCGAAGGTGCAGGACCTCAACCCCGGCGATCGCGGCGACTACACGATCGCCGTTCCCTCCGACGTGCAGTTCGAGCTCAGCAACCTGCGGCTCACCTGGGACTGGATCGCGCCCGCCGCTTAAGGCTCGAACACCGCCCAGCAGATCTCGTTTCGCAGCCGCTGATCGTCCAGGACCAGCTCGCGGATCGGATCCGGGAGCTGTTCGCGCTGCCAGGCGCACTCGAGCCGGCCCGCGCCCTCGTCCTCGCGCCCGCTGGCGGCGCGCGCGGCCTTGATCGCGTAGGCCGCGGCACCGAGCTCGTGTGCGGCGACGTGCGCGACCGCGGCGGCCTGCCCGGCGGCATACGCCGCGTTCCGAGCGGCTCCCCTCAACTCTCGTGCCGCGGCCATCGCATGGCCACCGGCCGCGCGGCACTCCGACATGCCGATCTCGCCTCGCGCCCACGCGCGTGTCCGCTCGATCGCGGAGCGTGGCCGCCGGTCCTGCCTCAGCTCCGCTTCGAAGAGGTGCAGTACGTGCTCGGCGCAGTCGGCTGCCCACAGCGCCAGGAGCCGATGGTCGGACTCCGTGAGCGTCCCGCCGCGGCGGATGGTGATGAAGCGCGGGTCTCGGACCTTCGGCAGGATCACCCACCGAAGATACGGGTCGCTCCTAGTGC
Organism: Candidatus Limnocylindria bacterium; assembly: GCA_036555955.1. GTDB lineage: Bacteria > Chloroflexota > Limnocylindria > P2-11E > P2-11E > 3-1-20CM-2-70-9. The sequence continues at coordinate 4,309 of DATBKH010000153.1, forward strand.
GCGAGCTCGAACATCGCGAGGAGCCGCGGTACCGCCGGCCCGAGGATCACCACGAAGAGCGCGGGGAAGATCAGCACGACCATCGGGAAGAGCATCTTCACCGGAGCCTTCCGCGCGAGGTCCTCGGCGCGCTGCTTGCGCCGTAGCCGGATGTCGGCGGCCTGCTCGAAGAGCACGCCGGCGAGCGGAACCCCGAGCAGGTCCGCCTGCACGACGGCGGTCGTGAACCGGATCACGTCCGAGAGTCCGGTGCGCTGCCCCATGTCCTGGAGCGCCTGACGGCGATCGCGGCCCATCTGGAACTCGAGGAGCACCGAGCGGAACTCCTCGGAGAGCGGCGTGCGCCAGCGGTGCGCGACCTGCGAGAACGCGCCGTCGAGCGAGAGCCCGGCCTCCACGCTCAGCGCCAGCATGTCCAGCGAACCGGGCAGCGCGCGCCGGATCGCGCTCTTGCGGCGCCGGCCGAGCCAGCCGACGGCGACGCTCGGCAGCACGTAGCCGATCAGCGCGCCGACGACCATCGCGGAGATGAAGCGCCAGTCCGAGTACCGTGAGACCGTCGCGAAGATCAGGCCGATGATGAGTCCGGCGAGCGCCATTCCGAACTGGAGACCCAGGAGCTCGACGGGTCCGAGACCGAGCGGCTCCCCGGCATGCTGCAGGCGACGGCGCGTCGACTCGATGAGCGCGTTCGGCGTGATGAGGAGGAACGGCCGCCCCACCGTGCGGAATCCGGGGACGAGCAGCCGTTGCACGATCGATCGGCGCTTCGCATGTTCCGGCGCCGTGAGGGCAAGACCGCGCACGAACGTCTCGAGCCGTCTGCGCTGGCGGCCCGGTGCGCGTCGCGCGAGCTCGTACAGCGCCATGAGGAGAAGCGCCGCGGCGAGGAATCCGAGGACGCCGATCGCGACGGGCGGGACCGCCGGAACGATGCGCGCCGGTGAGGGAGCAGGCTGCGCCGGGCCCGGCGTCGCCGGAGCGACGGACGGGAGGTTCGCGTGACCCGCCGGCACGCGGTAGGCGACCGTCGTCTCGCCGACGATCACGCCGCCCCGACGAAGCCGCAGCGCGAGATCGAAGGACGCGCCTTCGGGGATCTGCGCCGCGTTGGAGCGGTAGGCGATGCGGTATTCGGTGCGGACGAGCTCGACCAGGCTGCCGTAGATGGCGCGGAGCTCAGCCGCGTTCGGTGCGACGTAGGCGCGGCCGTTTGCGCTCTTGTCCGCGAGGGCCTGCAGCGATGGACGATCGATCGCGCTGCCGAAGCCGACCGCGAAGATCGGGATGCCCGCGCGATTCGCCTCCGCCGCGACCGTGTCGCGGTTCGCGCCGCTCGCGGTGTCCGCCCCGTCGGTGAGGATGACGATCGCGCGCCGGTCGGACGGCGCGAGCGGGCTGAGCAGGTCGAGGCCGACGGCCGCCGCGTCGTAGATGGCGGTGTTGCCGCCGGCGACGGCTGCCTGCGTCGCTCGCGTGAGCGCGCCCTTGTCGTTCGTGAGCCCCTGCGCGACGCGCGCGACCTGGTTGAAGGTCACGACGGCGGCGCGGTCGTTCGGGCCGATCGCGTCGATCATCGAGATGATCGCGGACTTCGCGTCCGCGAGCGCCTGCCCGGTCATGCTCCCGCTCACGTCGAGCGCCAGCACGAGGTTCACGGGCGCGCTCTCGGTCGTGAGCTCGAGCTGCGCCTGCTGGCGAACGCCGCGCTCGGTCACCTCGATGTCGTTCGGACCGAGGCCGGTCACGGCCCTGCCCTGCGCATCGGTCACCCGCACCGACACGCGGATGTCCGGGAAGCCGCTCGTGTCGAGCTGCGTGATGACGAGCTTGATCGGATCGTCCGCGGCCGCGGGGGCGGAGGCGCCGAACGCGAGCGCGACGACGGTCAGGAGGACGAGCCCGATGCGCCTATACATCGATCGAAGCCAGCCGACGCATGATGAAGAAGCCGCCGACGACCATGCCGCCGGCCGCGATGAGAGCGGTGCGCAGCGTCGGATCGTCGAACATCACGCTGATGTAATCGGGGCTGAAGGTCAGGAGCGCGAGGAGCGCCGCGATCGGCAGCGCGGACAGCACGTACGCCGAGTAGCGCTGCTGCGAGGTGAAGCTTCTGATGTCTCCCGCGATGTGCTGACGCTCGCGGACGGTCTGCGCGATCGCGTCGAGCATCTTCGCGAGGCTTCCACCGATCTGCTGGTGCGCGTTGACGACGCTCACGATGAGCTCGAGGTCCTCCGAGGGGAATCGCTCCGCCAGGCGCTCGAGGGCGTCCTCCTGCGAAGCGCCGAGACCGATCTCGCGAACGCAGAGCGCGAAGGCGCTTCGCGTCGGCTCGGGCGCCTGAGACGCGACCTGCTCGAGCGCCTGCAGGAGGCTGTGCCCGCCGCGCACGGAGCTCGCGAGAAGGAGGATCGTGTCGAGCAGCTGCCCGTTGAAGCGGCCGGTCGCGCGCCGATGCATGAGCTCGAGCCACGCGATCGGAGTGAACGACGCGAGGATCCCCGCGAAGAATCCGACGATGATGCTGTTCACCCAGCCGGATACGACGACGAAGGCGAGCACGCCGAGGAGTCCCATCGCGCCCAGCACCTCGCCCGGACTGACGTCGGCCTGGGCCTGCGCGATCTTGCTCGCGAGAAGGCGCGCGAGCGGCTGACGGCGGGTCCGCACGCGGCGCGCGATGGCGCGACGACGGCGGCCCGCCACATCGATGGCGAAGCCGGCCGCCGTGCCCGCGTAGACGAAGCCGGCGAGACGCTGGCGGAGCGTGCGGTGACGGATGTACGCGGGGAGCCAAAGGCCGAGCGCGAACGTCGCGATCGCCGCCGCGCCGAGCAGAGCGGGAATGATCGGAGGGACCATCGGCTACTCCTGGTACCCGAACCAGGTCGCCGGCAGCTCGATGCCGCGTACGAACAGCTTGTCGCTGAACGACGGGCGGATGCCGGTGGGTCGGAGCGAACCGCGGACGTGGTGTCCGTCAAATCCTTCGCGCTGGAAGGCGAAGACGTCCTGCATCGTGATGACGTCTCCCTCGAGACCGCGGACCTCGCTGATCTGCGTCACCTTGCGAGTCCCGTCCTGCAGACGCTCGACGTACACGACGAGGTCGATCGCCGACGCGATCTGGTCGCGGATCGCGCGGAGTGGGAGATCGGCTCCCGACATGAGCACCATCGTCTCGATGCGCGCGAGCGCGTCGCGGGGGCCGTTCGCGTGGACGGTGGTCATCGAGCCGTCGTGGCCGGTGTTCATGGATTGGAGCATGTCCAGCGCCTCGGGGCCACGGCACTCACCGATGACCACCCGGTCGGGGCGCATGCGGAGCGCGTTGCGGAACAGGTCGCGGATACGGACCTCGCCACGTCCCTCGGCGTTCAGCGGACGGGACTCGAGCGAGACGATGTGGGCCTGCTGCAGCCGCAGCTCGGCGGCGTCCTCGATGGTCACGATGCGCTCGCGACCGGATATGTAGGAGGAGAGGACGTTCAGCAAGGTGGTCTTCCCGGCGCCGGTGCCCCCGGCGACGATGATGTTCAGCCGGCCGACGACGCACGCACGCAGGAACTTCAGCGCCTCCTGACCGAGCGTGCCGTTCTCCAGGAGATCCGCCGGACCGAGCGGATCGCGACGGAACTTGCGGATGGTGATGACCGGCCCGACGAGCGACAAGGGCGGGATGATCGCGTTCACGCGCGAGCCATCGGGCATGCGCGCGTCGACCATGGGCGAGGACTCGTCACAGCGCCGTCCGAGCGGCGCGATGATCCGGTGGATGATCCGAAGCACGGCTTCGTTGTCGGCGAGCGTGATGTCGGTCAGGTACAGCTTTCCGGCTCGCTCGATCCAGACTTGCTTCGGGCCGTTCACCATGATCTCGGAGATCGTGTCGTCGAGGATCAGGTCCTGGAGCGGACCGTAGCCGACGATCTCGGCGAGGACCGCGTCCTGCAGACGCAAGCGATCGGTCCGGTTGACGACGACGCGCTCGTCCTCGAGCGCCATGGGGAACTGCTCGGCGAGCATCGCGCGTACCGCGTCGGTCGACGCGTTGTCGAGCGCTCGGCCCATGAGCGCGGTGATCCGCGCGTGAAGGCGTGCGACGAGCTCGACTTCCTTCGTGTCCCGAAGCCGGCTCACCGACACGAGCTCGGGCTTCCACGTGTCGTCGACGGCGAGCAGCGCCGCCGCCTGCGCCGGCGCGACGCGCTGCTGCTGTGGCGGCTGCGCGCGCGGTCCGAACGTCCGTAGAACGGCCATGCCTTACCTCCTAGTGCGCGTTCGCGGCGGCCTTCACCGGCGCGACGTCGGGCGTGCGCTGATAGGACGTGTCGCCGGAGATCAGCGCCGCCAGGCGCCGATACGCCCGCGCGCTGCGAACGCGCGAACGGTGATCGAAGACGGAGACGCCCTGGTTGATGGCCTCGGTCACGCCGATGCCGTCGCTCGGGATGCCGATGGCGATCGGCTTGCCGACGTTGCGCTCGATGTCCCCGAGGCTGATGCCGACCTTTCCCGGCAGCCGGTTCACCACGACGATGGCGCGATCCTCGAGGAGAAGGTTGCCCGTCGCGGTGATGGCGCGGCGCAGGTTCTTCAACGACGGCAGCTCCGGCGTCGTGACGAGCACGACCTTGTCGGCGAGGCGGAGCATCGCCATGGTGAGCTCGTCGAGGCTCGACCACAGGTCGCAGACGATGAAGTCGAAGTGGTTGCGCAGCTGGTCGACGATGAAGCTGACCTGGTCGGCGGTGATGGCGGAGAGCTCGCTGTGGCCCTCGGGCGCGAGCAGCGCTTGGACGCCCGAGCTGTGCTTGGGCATGATCTCGGCGAGGACGTTCGCGTCGAGCGAGTTCACGTGCTCGAGCACGTCGAGGACGCTGTTCACGCTGCGGAGGTCGAGGACGCAGCCGACGTCGCCGAACTGCAGATCGAGATCGACCACGGCGACGCGCCGCTTGCCCTGCATGAGAGCGATGGCGGTGCTGGTCGCGATCGTCGTGCTGCCAACGCCGCCTTTCGGCCCGTAGACGACGATGACCTTCCCGCGCGGCGGGCCGCTCGGGATCTGCGCCTGCGGGCGCTGCACGCCCCGCAGCGCGACGAGACTCTGGTGTGCGTCGCGGACGGTGCGGACGAGCTCCTCGGCGGAGTACGGCTTGAGCAGGAACCCGCGAGCTCCCGAGGTGACCGCGCGGGACACGGCCGAGGGCGGGATGTCCTCGCCGGTCACGACGACGCAGCACTCCGGTGCGGAGATGAGGAGCTCGCGTACGCCCTTCGCGATGTCCGGAACGGAGCCCGCGTCGAGGACGACGATGTCCACGCCGGTCCGGCCCGCGTCGTCGAGGAGCTCCGGGAAGCTCGCGAGGATCGACACGCGGAACCCCTCGTGAGCCGCGAGCGACGCGCGTGCCACCTCGGCCGCCGCGCCGTTCGGATCGCAGACGATGACCCGCCGAACGGCCTCGGTCATCTCGGGAACCCGTATCGCTGCAGCACGTAGCCCGTATCGACCGCCGTCGTCTTCACGTCGACCGTGTCGGTGCGTGAACGGATGGAGATGTCGACCGTATAGAGGGCGTCGCGCAGATGTTTCAGCACGAGCGCGACCTGGGGATCGACGATGAAGGTGAGCGTCGCCGTGCGCGAGTCCGTTCCCTTCTCCGGCTTCACGACGTCCACGACGACGAGGTTCTGCACCACGGTCTGCGTGCGCTTCGCTCCTTCCGTTGCCGGAAGCGTCGCGAGGATGTCCACGCGATCACCCGGCGCGACCAGGCCGGCGACGGTGAGCGGATCCGACGTCGGGAACGCGACGAGGACGGTTCCCTTCTCGAGCGTGAGCGATTGGCCGGTCTCGCCGCCCGCGGCGACGAGCTGCGTGCGGAGCACGATCGCGCCACGCGGGATCGGCGCGATGGTCGTCTGTCCGATGGCGTCGGCCGCCCGGCCGAGCGCTCCGACTGGGACGAGCTGCCGCGGGAAGACGGCGCTCTTCACGCTCTCCGACGTGAGCACGGTGCGCGCGGGCAGATCGGCGGCAGCGACGAGGACCTCGAGGCTGTCGGCGGTTGCCGCGCTCTGATTACGGCTCGCGAAATCCTGACTCACACCGAACAGCGCGAGCCCGGTGAGGCTCGAAAGCAGGAGCCCCAACGCCAGGAATACCCATGAACGGACCTCGGTCATCATCGCCAGTCGCCTCCTCGTTCAATGCGATTCGTTCGTGTGTCGCGTCTTTCGGTGCTCATGGATCGTCCGCGATGAGGAACGCGCTGTTCGCGAGTGGATTCAGGAAGCAGTCGCGATCCGTCCGGCACCGTCCGGGATCGACGAAGCCCCCACCCACGTAGCCTTCGATCGCGCTCGTCGTTACCAGGCCCTCGTAGAACGTCACGGGAATGACCGTGAACAAGTGCACGCGGTCGGCGGGCTCGTCCGGTGGGCGCAGGTCGACGGGGTGCCGTCGAGACGCTCGCCGGAGGCAATCGCTGTCCACCGAGTTCCAGAGCCGGTCGTCATCTCCGTTGAACTCCTGCCCGCAGTCCCACATGTAGATCCAGACGACGGCCGCCTTGCCGTACTGATGCCCCGCGTTCGGCCCCGACGGGACGACGTCGCTCGAGTAGCGCGTTGCCGTCCCATCGCGCGCGATGAACGCGCGCATCCGCGACACGAGATCGCTCCCCATCGTCCGATCCACCGTCTCGATCCAGTCGCCGACGTCCTGGTCACGGCAGGACGGCGCGGTCAGCCAGGGCGTCGCGGCCGCGGCGGTGCATGCCTGTCGCGTCGTGACGAGGGCCGGCGGCTCCTCCGGATTCGGCGTGCCGAGCTGCGCGCGCAGCGCGTCGTTCCGCCACTCGGTGTTCAGGCCGAGCACCGCGCCGACCGGGTAGTCGAACCAGTTGCCGAGACTGCAGGTGCCGTTCTCGGTGAAGGGGTCCTCTCCGCCCGCGGTGTCCCACGAGCCGCTTCCGCATGCGCCGGTGCGATCGGCCTTCGGGGACGTGCCCGCCTGCACCGATCCGGTCTCGTCCCAGTTCGTCATGAGCTGTGGCACCGGCTCCGGCGCTTCGCGCGATGAGAAGCGCGAGAGATCGAGCAGCTCGACGCCGGACGAGAGCGTGCTGCCGGTCGAGAACCGCAGCGGGGTGACCGTGGTCGGGTCGCAGAGCGGCCCGCACGGACTCGTCAGATCGCCCGGGCGGTAGAAGCGAACGATCGGCCACGTCTCCGCGATGGCGGTCGCGGACCGCGCGACGTCCTCACACGCGCTGATGGTGCTCGCGCACCGCTGCGCGCTGCTGTTATCTCCGCACTCGTACAGGCTCGACGTGCTGCCGCAGTAGGGCGCGCCCTCGAGGGCGGCACGTGCCGACGCACCGACCGTGACCGAAGGCTGGCGCAGGATCGACGCCAGCAGCGTCTTGTAGCGAAGCTCGATGCGGACGAAGATCGAATCGAGGTCGTCGTCGATGCTCGACCCGCCGGTGGTCGCGCGAGTGATGCAGTCCATCGTCTCGTCGCTGCCGGGCTCCTCGAAGGTGAGCACGAGCGAGTCGCGCTCCACCGCCTGGGACGTGGTGACGCCGTCGCGGTCGCGAATGAGAAGGGCTTCGTCGCACGCGTCCTGCTTCGTCACGCTGAAGACCGCGCCCGACGTCGTGGCGGAGCGGACCGAGGTCGCGATGAGGCGGCCCACCCCGACGGCGATCTTGTCCGCCTTGTTCTGCGCGATCTGCCGCTGGAACAGGGCGTATCCCCAATCGATCGTGAACGCGAGGGCGCCCGCCAGCACGAATGCTGCGATCGCCGCGATCACGAGCGCCTGACCGGTCTCTTCCCGTCGGAAGCCGCGCATCAGCGCCTCATGTCCATGAAGGACGTGCTCAAGAGATAGGGCGACTGCGTCATCGACGACAGCAGCTCGGACGTGATGCTGCTTGCCGCGCTCCACGAATAGCGGACCTCGACTCGCACCGTGAGGCTCACGGGAGGGCGACTCGCCGGCGGCCCGCTGGTCGGCCAGTCGGTGTACGTCGCGCCGCCATCGTTCGAGTACTGGACGATTACGTTCAGCGCGCTCGCGCTGAGTGGCTTCGTACGCCGCTCGACCTCGCTCTCGATCGCACTGCGGTCCGCGGTGGGGTGCAGGACGGCGTAACGCACGCCTTCACGGCTCCCGTTGCTGATGGTCGTGTACGCCAGGAGCGCTCGCGTGAAATCGAACCCCGCGACGAGCACGAGGATGAGCACGGGAATCACGAGCGCGAACTCGACGGTCGACGTCCCGCGATCGCTGCGCATCGCTTTCATTGCGTGTAACCCGGGAACGACGCCTGCGAATGCAAGACGATCGGACCGCCGCCCATCCGGTCGGTGATGACGCCGGTGATCAGTGTGAAGGAGTACGAGACCTCGACGGTCGCGCCTTCGGCGTCGCGCGTGAGCGTCACGTCCGCGCACTCGCCGTCGATGCCGAGCTCCGTGCAGACGCGGGCCAAGATCTGCGGCTGCGAGACGCCGGGCTCCTTCGCCGCATACGCCGCGGCATCGCGCGCCGCGTGCGAGACGCCGATCGCGTAGTGAGCGAAACGTCCGAGGTCCGCGATCCCGATGACGAGTAGGAGCAGGATCGGCAACGCGAGCGCGACCTCGATGAGGCTTTGCCCGCGGTCGGCGAGTGCGAAGCGACGCATCAGGCGATCCCCAGCGCCCGCGAGATCCGCGCGCTCGAGCGATGCGTGCGCGCGACGAGCTGGCTCCGCGTCTTGGCGTTCGCGCGGCGGAGCGCGTTCTGGACGTGCTTGTGGGCGGTCGACTCGCTGATGCCGAGGACGTCGGCGACCTTCCGGTCCGTGGCGCCGTCGGCGATGAGCTCGACGACCTGCCGTTGGCGTGGGGTCAGATGCTGCGTGTGATTCACGCCGTTCTGCTTACCGTTCCGTTTGATCAGGCGGAAGAGCGACGCCACGGAACCCCGGGGATACACGAGCTCTCCGCGCTGCGCCGCCTCGATCGCACGGCGGAAGGCCTCGCATGACACCTCGCGTGCGACAAGACCGTGGCAGCCGGCGCGCGCGGCAAGGTACGCGCTATCGGGTCCGGGCGCGGGGACCACCGCGAGGACTCGTGCGACGGCGCTGAGGCGCTGAATGTGCGAGCGGAACCCGGGCGTGAGGAGCATGCGGTCGCTGCAGCCGACCACGATCACGTCGCCGCGCGCTACGAGGCTCATCTCGATCGCGCCGACATGCGACGCGACGCTGCGGATCTCGAGGCCACACTCTTCGATGCGTTCGTACGTAAGGCCGAGCGCGCGCGAGTGCGCTAGATGGATGGCGGGAGTCGCCACGGCGGAGACACCACGGTCCTGCAAGACATCCAAGATGGATTCCGCCCCTTCCCCGAGTCCGGTCCCAACCCCTCGTGCGCTGCTGCATCATCACTCAACTTTTGCCGGATGCGGATACCTGCTTTTCGCACCGGGGGTACATGTGCGCGATGTGCGCGTCAGGTCGGCCTGTTCGCGTGTGGTCGCGCTTCATGCTCGATGTGCGAAAGACCCACTGTTTCTGGCCCATCGACCGGTCGCCTGTGTGGAAGCAATGTGGATAAATCCATGGGGCCGGAGTTGAGTACGCGCTCGTACGGTCGTATTGAGCAGCACGCCTCCGACGCGTGACGGCATGCGCTCCATGGTTCGTCTTCGCCATTGCTCCCCGTCGAGCGGAGCGCGTCACAATGCCTCGGGATGACGGTCGCGCTCGAGATCGCCCTCATTTCGCTCGGCGGCAGCGTCGGGGTCTTCGCGTATGTCCTCCGCCTCGCGCGACAGCGCTCCGCGAGTGCGCCGCTCACGCCGGTCACGCAGGACGCTGCGATCGACGAGCCCGCGACAGCCGGAGACGAGATGGAGGAGCGTCTCCAGCACACAGCCGCGCTTCGTGAAGCGGCGCTCGGTCCCGATCATCCGGAGGTCGCCACCGCGCTCGCGATCCTCGCGTCGCACTACCAGGTGCAGCGGCGATTCGCCGCGGCCGAGCCGGTCTTGCGTCGCGCCATCGCGATCCGCGAGCGCGCCTTCGGCGTGAGTCACCTCGACGTCCTCGCTCTGCTCGAGGACCTCGGCGCCCTCGCGCACGCGCGGGGCCGCCTCGCCGAAGCCGAGGCCTTGTTCCGGCGGGCGCTGACCGCGCGGATCCGAACGACGGGTCGGGAGCATCCCGACGTCGCGCAGACGCTCTTCCACCTGGCGGCGGCGCGCGCGGATGCGGGTGACAACGACGAGGCCGAGAACCTGCTTCGCGATGCGCTTTCGACGCGCGAGCGACTGTTCGGACGAGACCACCCGGAGCTCGCGCCCGTTCTGACCGTCCTCGGAAAGATCCTTCAGCAGACCGGGCGCGTCGACGAGGCGAATGCTGCGCTCGACCGAGCGGTCACGCTGGCGATCTCCGCGGAGCCGACCACGATCAAACGAAGCGCGATCCTCCTCGAGGTCGCGCGCATCCGCATGGCGCAGGGGAACCTCGAGGCGGCGGAGCCGATGCTCCGGAGCGCCATCTCATCGCTCGACGGCAGCAACGACGGCGCCGACACGGCCGAGCTCCTCGACGGCCTCGCTCGCGTTCTGCGCGGACTCGGCCGCGACGCTGAGGCCGAGCCGCTCTTCAGACGCGCTCTCGCGATCCGCGAGCGCGTGCTCGGTGCCGACGATCGCGAGACTCGCGAGACCGCCGCTGCGCTCGGACTCCTGTTACAGGAGCGCGGACGAGCCGCGGACGCGGTCTCGTTCCTCGAGCGCGCGACGCAGGGCGCACCCGGCGAACCGACCGGTGTGGGTCCCTCGACCGTGGTCGCCGCGTCATCGCTTGGCCGCGCCTACTTCGACGCGGGCCGAGACGCCGACGCCGAGCCGCTCCTCTCGCAGGCGCTCGCGTCGCGTGGCGAGGGCGAGGCCGCCGACGACGACCTCGCGACACTGCTCGCGATGGTCGGTGTCGCGCGAAGCCGTCTTGGCATGCGCGCCGAGTCGGAGGAGCCGCTTCGTCGCGCGGTCGCGCTGCACCAGGGCGACGCCGAAGACGATCTCTTCGCCGACGTGCTGCGCGAGCTCGCGGTGATCGAGCGTGAACGCGGGCGTAACGCCGAAGCCGAGGCACTCTTCGAGCGGTCGTTACGGACGCGCGACAGCGCGCGTAACGACGACGCGCGCGACGTCGTGACGCTCCGCGCGCTCGCATCGCTCCGTTACGAGCGCGGCGCGGTCGACGCGGCGGAGGAGCTCTACGAGCGTGTGTTCGCGATCGTCGAGCGGACCTCCGGCCCGGACGATCCGGGGCTGCTCGAGCCGCTGGACGCGCTCGCCTCGATCGCGCAGCGGCGGGGCCGGTCGGATGACGCGAGCGTCATGTACGAGCGGCTCCTCGCCATCAGCGAGAAGGCCATGGGAGCGAACGACGCGCGAACAGCGGACACGCTGCACACGCTCGGGTCGATCCGCCTCCGGCAGGGGCGCGCCAACGACGCGGAGCCCTTGTTGCGGCGTGCGTTGGCCATCAGAGAAACGACGCTCGGTCCGGATGACAGCGCCGTTACCGACACCGTCGCCGAGCTTGGAAACGCGTACCTCGCCACCGGCAACCTGGCGCAGGCGGGTGTCTATCTGGAACGAGCCCTCGCGGCGCGTGCCGCTCCGGGAGGGGATGACCTCGTCGTCGCCGAGCTCGCGTACGAGCTTGCGACGGTCCGGCGTGACGAGGGCCGGCCCGAGGACGCCGAACCGCTCCTTCGGCGTGCGCTCACCATCCGCGAGCGCATCGCCGGAGCGAACGATCCGTCCGTCGCGGACTGCCTCGACGGGATCGCCGAGATCCATCTCGCGGCCGGCCGTTTCCTCGAAGCCGAGGCCCTGTTCATGCGCAGCCTCGCGATCCGCGAGCGCGCCCTTGGGGAGGGTCACGTCTCGGTCGCACGGACGCTCATCGGGCTCGCCTCGGCCCGGCGGGAGCAAGGTCGATCCGAAGGGGCGGAGGAGCTTCTCACGCGAGCCGTCGACATCCGCGTCGCGTCGCTCGGCACGGACAACCTCGACACCGCGCGCGCGCGTCTCGAGCTGGCCCGCGCGCACCGGACGGCATGGCGGTTCGCCGAGGCGACGTCCCTCGCGGAGAGCGCGCTCGCACAGTTCGAGCGAGACCTGCCGGCCGATCACGCGGACGTGATCGCGGCGAGGGCCGAGCTCGATCGGATCCGCGCCGCTCAGGGCGACGGCGAGGCGGTCACGCCGGCGCTGTCACGCCCGGTAACGCCGAAACGCTGACGTAGCCGGCCGGATGGCGCTCCATCCGGCCCGTCTCGTTACGACGACGTGAACCTCGTCATGCGACGCATTTAGAGCCAATTACTGCGCCTGGAGGGCGCGTCACAGCTTTGGTACCCCGGGCGGTTGGTTGTAAGCGACTTGTCCTGACCCGCTAACGGACATTTCACGGCCTTCGGCGGTCCACTACTCCCACAAACCGGGGAGGAGTTGGTGGGAATCCGACCGGCCGTGCTTTGCGTCCTGTTCGTGTTCGCGGCATCCGCATGCGGCGCTGCGGCGCCCGCTTCGATGCCACAGCCGATGCTTGACACGGCGCAGACCGCGAACGACGTGCCCGCCGCCCGCGATTCCGGTACCTCTTCCTCCTCGACCTCAACTTCCGTGAGCTCGAGCTCGACCGCGATCTCCCACATCTCGGTCAGCTCCAGCTCGACGTCGTCGAGCGTGACCCAGTCCGTCGTAAGCGTGTCCGTCAGCACCGACTCCGGTTCAGCGAGCCGCACCGTCACGTTCGACGGGAACGGCAAGCTGACGGTGCGCGTGACCGCCGAGAACGGTCGGGCACCTGTGATCGAAGCGGAGCTCGTCAGATGAGTAACGGCGAGCGTCCGCCGCCTGGAGCGCGGCACCCGCCCGCGCGGGCGCCGGCAGGAATGCCTATGTGAGAGATCCCTGTCACGAGCAACGCACACCACGCACCAAAGAAATGGAGAAAGAGAAGCAATGAGCGGAACACTCCGGATCGCAGGCCTTCTCGCCGGTATCGTGCTGGCGCTCGGTCTGATCGGTCCAGCGGTGCTCGCCGGTGGTGGAAACATCGGTAACGTCGGTAGCAACATCGGCGGCGACACCCTCAACACCCTCAGCCAGGCTGCACGCGCTCGCATCACGGGTGCGACGCAGACGCAGACCCAGACCTCGAACAACAACACCGAGAGCGAGAACGAGGCATCTCACTTCGGTAACGGCAACACCGCGACCGCGAGCGGCCCCTC
>DATBKH010000154.1:0-12796 GCA_036555955.1 Candidatus Limnocylindria bacterium
CGACCGCAGCGCGGTCCCTCGAGCGCGACCGGGCAGTGCCCGATCTCGCCCGCGATGTTCGTCGCTCCGCGAAGCATGCGTCCGCCGCTCACGATCGCGCCGCCGATGCCGGTCGAGATCGTCACGTAGACAAAGTCGCGTACGCCACGCGCCGCTCCCGCCACGGCCTCGCCGATGGCGGCCATGATGGTGTCGCGATCGAGGAACACGGCGCTCACACCGATCGCGCTCGCAACTCCCGCGGCGAGCTCGACGTTCGCGAAGCCGTTGATGTTCGGCGCGTCGTGTACGACGCCGCGGATGTGATCGAGCGGTCCCGGGGCCGAGCACGCGGCCGCGGCGAGATCGCGGGCCGGCGTGCCCGTCTTCGAAAGCGCGGCGCGCGAGCTCTCGGCGATCGCCGCGATGACGTCGGCCGCACCGGTACGAGGCGTCGGACGTTCGTCACGCGAGAGGATGCGGGGAGTCGGGTCTGCGTCGCGCGCGACGACGCTGCGAATGTTCGTCGCGCCGAGATCGATGCCTAGGTAGAGGCTCAGACCTTCGGGAGCTTGCCCGCGAGCTCGGGCGTCTGCAGCACGCTCGCGTCGCCGCCGAACACCTGCTGCTGAGCGGCTCGATAGCCCTTCTTCGCTTTGTCCTTGCCGAAGGCGCGCTCGGCGTCCTCGTAGATCTGACGCACGAGGGTCGCAAGGTACGGCACGGCCTGCTGCTCGTCGAAGCCTTCGCGCTCGAGCGCGGCCGCATCGATGAGGTCGTCGACGACGGGGAGCGGCCGATCGATCGGATCGGCCTGCTCGTCGACGCGCATGAGCAGGTTGGCGAGCTTCGTCTCGATCTTTCCCTTCCCGTACCCGCCGCTGTTGTATTCCATGAGCAGCGCGTTCGAGAGAGATGCGAGCTTCCCGGTCTTCGTGACGACGTCGCCGGTGGCGATGTTGGTGATCGGTGTGGGCGCCGTACTCGCGGCCGACTCGTCGCGGCGGAAACGGCCGAAGAACCCGCCGCTCTTCTTCTTGTCGGCGTGCCCCTCAGCGCTCGTGTCCGGCGCGGGCGGCGCTGACCATTCCGCGGCGGGGCTCATGCGCGGGGCGGCGTCTTGCGGGAGCGGGCGACCCCAGGGATCGCCGCCGGCCGGCGACTCGGCCGGCTTCGCGGACGGTGCCCACGCGTTCGCGGGCGCCTCGCTCGCGGCGGGCGGGGCGGGATGCCACGACTCAGCCGGAGCGCCTTGCGGCGGCGTTGTCGCCTGCCGCGCCTCGGTAGCGCGACCCGCGGCCTCGGTCGGCGCGTTGGCGGCGGGACCGGGAGCGAAGAGCCCGGAGAGCGTGGAGAGCCGGTCATCGACGCCGCGCGGAACGTCGACGGGTGGGGTCTCAGCCCGCGGCGGCTGCGTTTCGGGCATCTCGGCCGCCGGCGCGGACACGGTCGGCCCGGCGGACTCGGTCGGCGCGACGGACTCCGGCTCGGCTTTCGTCCAGTCGGGCATCGCGCTCGCCGAGCGCGACCAATCCGCCGGCGGGGCGGCGGACTCCGCCTTCGTCTCGGGAGGGTTGGTGTCCTGCCACGGCGACTGCCTCGGCGGCTCGCTCCGCCATTCCGGCGTCGCCGGTGGCGGCGACCATTCTGGTTCGGGCGCGGACGGCGCCGCCGGCTCGCGCTCGGACGCGCGCCACGAAGGCGCATCGGGCTCGGGTGCGCTCGACATCGGCGGTGGCGGCGGAGGGGCTTCCTGCGGCGGCTCTTGCGTCTCGATGACGCCGTCCTTCACCAGATCCGCGAGGAGCGCGAGGGTCTGGATGCGCCCGAGACGCAGCTGCTCGGCGATCCCGAAGACGTTGCGCTCGCCGTTCACGGCGAGGAGGGCGCGCCAGCGGTCCGGCGTGAACGTCACGCCGCCCTGGTCCGCGGCCTTCTCCGAGAGCTTGAACCGCGAGCGATCGTCGGGGATCGATTCGCGGATCTTCGCGATCCGGTCCCGCGACTCGGCCGCGCGCTTCAGCTGGGCGACGAGGTCGCCGGTCTCGAGGTTCGCGTCGGGCGCCGTCTCCCACGGCGTGAATTCGAAATCGGCCTCGGTGATCGAGAAGACCAGACCGAGCGCGTTCTCGCCGGCCTCGCCTTCCATGACCGCCGCGACGAGACGGCCGGCGGCGAAGCCGAGCGCGCCGAACTTCTCGCCGCTACGGACTTGAAGTTCCCCTGTCTTCGACGTTCCGGCGAGAAGTCCTATGACCGATTCGAGCGGAAATTCGCTCGTGGAGCCGCGAAGGCTCACCGCAAAGCTGCCTCGGTCTCTTTGTCGAAGACGTGGAGCTTCTTGAGATTCAGCCCCACCCGGAGCGTCTGCCCAGGCTTCGTCTGCGTGTGCGTGCCGACGCGAGCGGTGAAGGTCTGCGAATCGGCGGCGAGGAGCAGCTGCAGCTCGTTGCCGAGGAACTCGACGACCTCGACGCGCGCGTCGATCGGAAGGTGCCCGTCCTGCCGCTCCGTCGCCATGTCGTCGATGTCCTCCGGGCGGATGCCGACGATGACGTCCTTGCCCACGGCCTCGGCGGCCTTCCCCGCCACCGGCGCCTTGAAGAACCCGGCGTCCGCGATGGCCTGTCCGTCGCCGCGAACGACCTTCGCGGGGAAGAAGTTCATGGCCGGGGACCCGATGAATCCGGCGACGAAGAGATTCGCGGGACGCTCGTGCAGCGTCTCCGGCGTGTCGAGCTGCTGGAGCTTGCCCTCGTTCATGACGGCGATGCGATCCCCCATCGTCATCGCTTCGACCTGGTCGTGCGTGACGTAGATCGTGGTCCGGCGGATCCGCTGGTGCAGCTGCTGGAGCATCGCGCGCGTCTGGATGCGCAGCTTGGCGTCGAGGTTGGAGAGCGGTTCGTCCATGAGGAACACCGCGGGCTCGCGCGCGATCGCGCGACCGACGGCGACGCGCTGCCGCTGGCCACCGGAGAGCTCCTTCGGCTTTCGCTTCAGAAGCTGGCCGATGCCGAGCATCTTGCCGACCTCGTTCACGCGGCGGTCGATCTCCTGCTTCGGCATGCCGCGGAGCTTGAGCCCGAATGCGATGTTGTCGTACACGCTCATGTGCGGATAGAGCGCGTAGTTCTGGAAGACCATCGCGATGTCGCGGTCCTTCGGCGGCACGTCGTTCACGACCCGTTCGCCGATCCGGATGTCGCCGGTGGTCTGCTCCTCGAGGCCGGCGAGCATCCGCAGCGCCGTCGTCTTGCCGCAGCCCGATGGTCCGACGAGGACGAGGAACTCCGAATCGCGGACCGCGAGGTTGAGGTCGTTCACGGCGACGAAGTCGCCGAACCGCTTCGTGACGTGGTCGTAGGTGACCGTCGCCATCTCGGGCCCCAGTATGTCCCAGACCCACGGCCGGGGCTTTCCGGCGCGCGCGGCGGGTCGAGGTATCAGCTGCACGCCGGGACGCTTGTCTGCTCGGCGCGGAAACTACAGCCCGCTGAGGTCGGTGATGACGCGGAAGTCCGCCGAACGCACCAGGAACGACGCCGGGGTCATCGGGTCGGGCGCTCCGGAGAGCGTGCGGATCAGGGCGTCGCGCTTGGCCTCGCCGCGGGCGACAAGCACCGCACGGCGAGCGGCGCGAAGGCGCTTCAGCCCCGTCGTGATCGCGCGGCGGGGGACCGCCTCGGGCGAGCCCCAGTAGCGCACCGCGCTCGCGACGCTCTCGTCGGTGACACCGAGCACGTGCGCGTCCGAGTCGGGGTCGGCTGGCGGCTCGTTGAACGCGACGTGCCCGTTCGGACCGAGCCCGAGCAGGGCGACGTCGTAACCGCCGACCTCGTCGAGACGA
This sequence comes from Candidatus Limnocylindria bacterium, assembly GCA_036555955.1. GTDB lineage: Bacteria > Chloroflexota > Limnocylindria > P2-11E > P2-11E > 3-1-20CM-2-70-9. The sequence goes on from DATBKH010000154.1 coordinate 3,830, forward strand.
CGGTCGTACTCCCGGCACGCGGCGGCGAGATCGGCGTCCTCGCCTCGCAGGCGAGTCACGTTCGCTTCGGGGATGCGGAGTGGCACCAGGACGTCGCGTATGAGCCAGGCGTAGAGGCTTCGCCGGTCGCTCACGGGGATGCCGACATATCCGTCGAGCTCGAAGACACGGAGCCGCGAGCAGTCCATCTCGCGGCGCGCGACCCGCTCGGCCAGCTCGCGGTAGATCGGCGCGGCGGAGTTTCCGGTCGCGAATGTCGCGACCGCGCGCGCGTCACGGGAGACCACGTCGGCGACGGCATCGGCTCCCGCACGCGCGAGCTCGCGTTCATCGGCGCAGCGCGTCACCGCGACGCTCATGTGTGGCCGTACTGTGACATCTCGCTGAGCCGCCGCCCTCACGGGAGGAGTCGCGTCGGCGGCATCGCCCGGGTCGACGCGAACGGCGACGACAGGACCGCTCGGATCGCCGCCGCGCTCGAGATCGCGTCCGGCGTGTGGAGACGCGCGAGGACGCGGACCCGATACGCGACGGCACCGGCCGGTGGATCGAGAGGAACATCGAACGTCGCGGTCTGGTCCGCGTGGACGAACGTCGCGTCGGCGATCGCGAACTGCTTCGGCCGGCCGGTCGCACGGTCGTACCACGCGATCCGCACGAACGCTTCGCGGACGGCGGGATCCTCGACCGACATGGTCACGTGCATCGCGGTCCCGATCGCGGGGACCGGGATGAGGCCGCTCTCGATCCCCCAGGCGCGGCCGCCGGGCACGCCGACGACGAGCGCGGGGCCATCGCGTCCAAACGAGCCGCGTGGCGTGGTCCGGCGGAACGGCGGATCGCCGTCGGCGAGCGCCACGACGCCGGCGCCAAGGCTGAGCAGAAGGACGAGGCCGGCAACGACGCGCATCCGAGGAACCCTACGCACGCGCCAGCGTCGTGTCTGTCCTCCATTCGTGCGAATCCGTCGCACATTCGTGCGTGGGACGTCGCACGTTCGTGCGCACGCCGCCGGTCAGCTCAGCGCCACGGTCCAGGTGCCGATCTCGTAGGGCTCGAGGTGCGCTCGCGCGGCGTCTCCGTTGACCGCGAGCGGCGCGGCGGTCCGAAGGATGTCGAGACCGGTGTTCCCCACCTCGGTCTCCGCCTCACGCAGGTCGACGGCTCGGGCGACCTCGATCGGCCGCGCGAAACGCAACGCCGCATCGGCGGGCTCGGCCGTCGGATTCGCGAGCCGCACGACGAGCGCTCCGTCGCGTCCGGCGCGCAGCGCGCTGAGCACGACGGACGTGTCCGCGTTCTCGAAAGAAATGAAGCGCCGCGCGCGACCGTCGCCCGTGGTGATGACCGGCGGCGAGAGCCACTCGCGGATCGCACGCGACGCGCGGCCCAGATCGTTGTGCTCGTCGAGCGGGACGATCGCGTAGCGGTACTCGCGGACACCGAGGCACTGCGCCGACGGCGTTTCGAGCTCCGGCCCCGCATGGCCGCGCCGCTCCGGTAGATCGCCGCGCGAGAGGAAGCCCACCGCGCGGAGAAGAGTGATCGCGATCGTGCCGCCGTCGTGCAGCACCGAATACTCACGCAGCCCGTCGACCCCGACGGCGAGGCCGCGCGTCGCCCCCGAGACGGCGACGAGATCGTGCAGGCAGGCCTCGGCGGTGGGCGGCTCGATCCAGCGCTTGCGGACCTCGAGCCGGTTCGATCGCTCGATGAGCGCGAACGCCGCGCCGGCGCGGTGCGTCAGCGCCTTCGTTCCGGTCTCGCAGAGCACGCGCAGGCGGTGGTCCTTCGCGCGGTTGTCGAATGTGAGCGTCACGTCTACGCGTCGCGCGCCGGCGTCCAGCGAAACGGCCACATGCAGCGGGCAGTCGACCAGATCGGGCGCGCGCGCCAGCCGGTCGCCGCGAAGGCCGGCGGGCAGCGGCATGACGAGCGAGACCGTCGCCGTCACGCGGTCGCCGCTCGCGGCGGCCGACCTCGTGCCGGCGGCGCCGCGGGTGTCGAGCGTCGGGCCGGCGTACGAGTACGTGTACTCGTCGCCGCGATCGCCTTCCGAGATGACGATGTTCTGCCGGCCGCCGCGCTCGCCGGTCGCCTTGTCGACGATCACGAAGCTGCCGTCCGCTTCGATCTCGACGCGAAGATGCTCGTTCTCGATCGCGGCATCGCCGCCCGCGCGCACCGCGGACGGCGCCGACGGCGTGATCGGCGACAGACCGAGGCCGTCGGTGTGGATCCGGGTCGGGCGGCCGCCGACGTCGACGACCGCGTCGCGCGACCAGGGAAGCGGGTCCCAGGCCATCGGCGCGGCGCCGGCGCCGGCGAGACGCGAGACGAGCCGAGCGGCGAGCGCCTCGCCGTGCTCGCGCACGTAGGCGAAGCGCGGAGCCATGTCCGCGTCGTGCACGGCGTCGATCGAGCAGCCGCAGATCGAATCGTGCGGATGGTTCTGCAGGAGCATCCGCCAGAGATCGCGCAGCTCGTCGCGCGCGGTACCGCCGGTGAGCGCATCCAGCGGTTCGCAGCGCTCGACCAGAAGGCGCTCGCAGGCGACGTTCTCCTGCTTGATCCAAACCCGGGTCGAGTTCACGCCGCGCAGGATCGGCCGGTACCGGCCGCTGGCGATCTCGCCGCTGACGAGCTGCCGGAGCGGCGGCATCGCCGCCGCGAATTCCTCGAGGTTGGCGATCCGCGCATCGACGTTCGGGAAAGCGTCGCGCATGCGCGCGACGGCCTCAGGCAGCCGGGCGTACGCGTCGACGTGATCGTCGCCGACCATGAACAGGACGACGTCGCCGTTCGCGTACGGCGTCACGCGGTCGAGGATGCGGGCGGTCTTCGAGGCGACACGACGGCGCAGCGTGGCCGCGTCCTCGTCCGGCGGACCCACCAGCGGCAGCGCGTTCGAGTAGTGGTCCACGAGGTGCGCGGCGCGCACGCGGTCGCCGGAGGGCGACTCCCACATGAACTCGCTGCCGACCGACTCGCCCTCGTCGCCCATCCCGCGAGCGAAGACATAGGTGTCGTAGCCGTACCCACGAAGGATCTGCGGAAGCTGCGCGGGATGACCGAAGGGGTCCGCGACGTAGGCCACCCGCGCCGCGCGACCGAGCTCGCCGGCGCTGCGAAGCCCCTCCTGCAGGTTTCGCAGGATCGACTCGCCGGAGACGAGCAGCAGATCCGCGAGCACGTGCCACGGGCCGATGAGGAGCCGATCCGCACGCACGAGAGCCTCGACGCGCGGGCGATCGGCCGGCCGCTTCTCGAGGTGGTCCTGGATCGCGATGGTCTGGCCGTCGAACGTGAACGAACGGAATTCGGGATCGCGGTCGAGGACGTCCAGGAGCCGCGACACCATCGGGACGAGCCGCGCGCGATAACCCTCGAAGCGTTCGTACCACTCGCGGTCCCAATGCGTGTGCGGGATGACGAACACCCGCCAGCGCAGCCGCCGGCGCAGAAGCGCGATGGCCAGAGGCGCGAGCAGCCCGGAGACGGTCCCGATCGCCATGCCGCCGAGCACGTCGAAGGGGTAGTGCACGCCCACGACGACTCGCGCGAGCGCACAGGAGATGCCGAGGAGCAGCACCGGCACGCGGTACTTCGGTGATACGGATGCGAGCGCGACGGCCGCTCCCATCGCGAGTGCGGCATCGCCGGACGGGAACGAGAACGACGCCGGATGCGCGATAACGGTCTCGGGCGCGGGGAGCGCGCTCGGCGCGTTCGCCAGCTGTTCGAATGGCCGCGGCCTGCGCACGATCAGCTTGATGAGCTCGTCGACGAGCCAGGCGTCGACCATGCCGAACACGACCGTCGCGGTCGCCGCGACCCCACGCCGGTTCCAGCCACGCGACCGGAGCAGGAGGAACGCGAGGATCCACCAGAAGAAGCCGTCCCAGTTCAGATACGTCAGGGCGACCGCGACGACCGAGGTGACGAGGTTCCGCTGCTCGGCGATCGCGAGGTAGAGCTGGGTGTCGAAGTTGCCGAGCGCGTTCAGGAAGTCGTTCAACGCGAGCGAAGGTGGCGCCACAGGAAGAGCGCGACGCCGAGCACGATGACGCCGGCCACGAGGTAGTCGAGACCGCGCAGCTGGTGCTTCAGGTCCTGCCAGTTGTCACCGAGCACCATGCCCGCCCAGACGAGCAGCATCACCCAGGGGACGGCGCCGACGATCGAGAAGACCAGGAAGCGCCAGAGCGGCATGCGGGCGATCCCCGCCGGCACCGAAATGAACGTTCGCACGATCGGCAGCATTCGCGAGAAGAGGACGGTGAGGTCACCCCAGCGCGCGAACCACCGGTCCGCCGTCTCGAGGTCGTGCGCGCTGATGAGGACGTAGCGCCCGTAGCGCTCGAGGAGCGGCCGACCGCCGAACGCCCCGACGGCGTAGCTGGCGAGAGACCCGATGGTGTTTCCGAGGACCCCGGCGGCGACCGCACCCCAGTAGGTCCACGCGGCGCCGGTCAGCGGCTCCGCGATCCCGCGCGAGACGCTCCATCCGGCGAACGGCAGGATGAGCTCGGAGGGGATCGGGATGGCCGCGCTCTCGATCGCCATGGCGATCACGACGCCGACGTAGCCGAAGCGGCCGTAGAGCGAGTCGATGAAAGGGAGGACGAATTGGTCGACGGCCTCGATCAAGTCTTCGTATCGTAGTGAACGCACCCGTGGCCGAGACATCCGCGCTCGCGGCCGACATGCGCGAGGCGCTGCGCCAGCAGGGCCGCGCCGATCTCGTGGTCGGCATTCCGAGCTTCCGCAACGCGGCGACGATCGGCCATGTCGCGAGAGCGGCGTCCGACGGGCTCCGGCGCTACTTCCCCGACGCGCGCGCCGTGATCGTCAACGCCGACGGCGGGTCCGAGGACGGGACCTCGGATCGCGTGCGCGCGTCGGCGGACGGCGTGCCGACGATCGTCGGCCGGTACCAGGGCCGTTCCGGGAAGGGGTCGGCCTTCCGCGCGATCTTCGAAGCCGTGACGCTGCTCGGCGCGAAGGCCTGCGCGGTGGTCGACAGCGATCTGCGAAGCATCACACCGGAGTGGATCGCCCGGCTCATCGGACCGATCGTGCGCGGCGAGGCCGACTACATGACCCCGCTCTACGCGCGTCACAAGCACGACGGCACGATCACCAACACGATCGCGTACCCGCTCACGCGCGCGCTGTACGGCGCGCGCGTCCGCCAGCCGATCGGCGGCGAGTTCGGGTTCGACGCGGAGCTCGCGAAGGTCTACCTCGCGGAGCCCGTGTGGGACTCGGACGTCGCGAAGTTCGGCATCGACATCTTCATGACGACGACCGCGCTGGCGCGCGGATCTCGCGTGGCGCAGGCGTTCCTCGGCGCGAAGATCCACGATCCGAAGGACCCGGGCGCGGATCTCGGCCCGATGTTCACTCAGGTCGTCGGCACCCTCTTCACGCTGGCGCGGAAGAACGAGAGCAGGTGGCGGGACGTGAAGGGGTCGCGCGACGTGCCGGTCATCGGGGACGTCGCCGTCGTCGAGCCTGAGGCGGTGAGCGCGAGCGTTCCCATCCTCGTGGAGAAGCTGCGTGCCGGCGCGAAGGAGCAGGAGGGCGCTTGGGACGGGACGCTTTCGACGACATCGCGGGACGTCGTGCGCAAGGCGCTCGCGAGCGGCGATCCGAGCGCTATCGGACCCGACGCCTGGGCGCGCATGGTCTACGAGGTCCTCGCCGCGGGGAAGGCCCGATCGGACACCGAGGCGCTCGCGCGAACGCTGCTGCCGCTCTACTTCGGTCGCGTCGCCGCGCTCATCGGCGAGGTCAAGGACCTCGACCAGGCCGGCGCCGAGCGCGTCGTCGAACGGCAGGCCGACGCCTTCGAGAAGGCGAAGCCGTACCTGCTGGAGCGCTGGGCCTGACCGTCTCGCTGAAGGAGGACCAGCTCGTCCTCGTCACCGAAGACGACGGGAGCCTCCCGCTCGGCGCGATGAGCCCGCTCGGCCTCTACTACCACGACACGCAGTACCTCTCGGGATTCGCGCTCCGCGTGAACGGCTCGCGTCCGATACTCCTGTCGGCGAACACCGAGCAGAACTACGTGGCGACGTTCCAGCTCATGCACTCGGAGGGCGCCGTCCTCGGTACCGCGCGGCACGCGGCAGAGACCCTTTCCATCCGGAGGACGCGCTTCCTCGCGGACGGCCTTCGCGAGCGCATCGGCGTCCTCAACGCGAACGCGCATCCCGTCGAGGTGAGCGTCGAGCTCGAGTTCGAGGCCGCGTTCCGCGACATGTTCGCGGTGCGCGCCTATCGCGACATGAGCCTCGCGCCGCTCGCTTCGACGCGCGGACCTCGCGAGGGTGGCCTCGTCTTCGAGCGTGTCGGCCGTGACAGCGTCCGGCGCACGACCGAGATCACGCTCCGTCCTTCACCGGACGCCGTCGAGGGAAACACGTTCCGCGTCACGCGGACGCTCGAGCCGCAGCAGTTCCTGCAGCTCGAGGTCGCGGCGATCCCTCGCGAGGACGGAGCCGCGCCGGCGGCGTCGCCGGATCGCTTCGACGACGCGATAGACGCGCTGAACGCGCGCTACCGGCGGTTCTTGCGGTCGTGCACGCGATACACGACGAGCTCCGAGACGCTCGACGAGGGGCTCATCACGCGGAGCGCGCTCGACCTGCGGGCCCTTCTCGAGTTCCACGCGAGCGGCCCGTATCCCACGGCGGGCATCCCCTGGTATGCGGTCCCCTTCGGGCGCGACGGGCTGATCTCCGCGTACCAGACGCTGGGGTGGAACCCCGACGTCGCACGCGGGACGCTGCGGCTGCTCGCGAGCTACCAGGGCCAGAAGGTCGACGACTTCACGGAGGAAGAGCCGGGGAAGATCTTCCACGAGCTGCGGCGGGGTGAGCTGGCGCGGCTCGGCGAGGTGCCGCACCACCCGTACTACGGCTCGGTCGACGCGACGCCGCTCTTCGCGCTGGTCTTCGCCGAGACGGTGAAGTGGACCGCGGATCGCGCCCTCTGGCGGGACATGCTGCCGGCCGCCGAGCGCGCGCTCACCTGGTGCGACACGTACGGCGATCCCGACAGGGACGGCTATGTCGAATACGGCCACAAGCCGGGGGAGATGCGCAGCCAGGGCTGGAAGGACTCGGCGCAGTCGCTCTCCGACCCCGACGGGAAGTGGTCGAAGCTTCCCGCCGCGCTCGTCGAGGTCCAGGCCTACGTCTACGCCGCGAAGATGGGCGTGGCCGATCTCTACGAGCTCGACGGCGACCGGACGCGCGCGGAGAAGCTGCGCGGCGAAGCGAAGGAGCTGCGGTCGCGGTTCGAGCGCGACTTCTGGATGGAGTCGGAGCGCTGCTACGCGCAGGCGCTGGACGGGAACAAGAAGCAGGTCACCGCGGTCACGAGCAACGCCGGCCACGCGCTCTGGTGCGGGATCGCGAGCCCGGAGCGCGCCGCGGCCCTCGTGCGGCGCCTCATGGAGCCGGACATGTACACGGGCTGGGGCATCCGCACGCTCTCGTCGCGGTACCCCACGTACAACCCCATGAGCTACCACAACGGATCGGTCTGGCCGCACGACAACTCGCTCATCGTCCAGGGCTTCGCGCGCTACGGGCACCGCGAGGAGGCGGCCGAGGTGGTGAGTGCGCTCATCGAGGCGGGCCGGCGTTTCCCGAACTCGCAGCTGCCCGAGCTCTGGTGCGGCTTCCAGCGCGACCTGCGGTTCTCGTCGCGTCCCGCGGACTACCTCGTGTCCTGCATCCCGCAGGCGTGGTCCGCCGGAATGGTCTTTCTCTGCGTTCGCGCGCTGCTCGGAATGGAGCCCGAGCTCCGCACGCAGCGGTTGCTGCTCGATCCCGCCCTGCCGCCGTGGCTCGATCGCATCGACGCCCGCGACATGCGCGTCTTCGATTCGCGCGTGACCTTCCGCGTCCGGCGGAGCCAGCGTGGCGACCGCGTCGTCGGTGGCCGCGGCCGCGTGGCGAGAGTGGCCGCCCCGGCGTGAGCGGCCGGCGACCGCGCGTCGTCCTGCTCCACTACACCGCGCCGTCCATCCTGGGTGGGGTCGAGCAGGTCATCGGTGCGCACGCGGACGCGCTGCGAGCCGCCGGCGCCGACGTCACGATCGTGGCCGGCCGCGGCCGCGCGCCGCGCGGCATCAAGCTCGCGCGCGTGGCGGAGGTGGATTCGCGGAACGCGTCCGTGCAGCGCGACTTCAGCGCGCTCGCGGCCGGTCGACTCACCCCCGCGCATGCGGCGCTCGTGGAGAAGCTCGGGCGCAGGCTGCGTCCCCTCCTCGCGAGGGCGGACCGCGTCGTCGTGCACAACGTCCTCACGATGCACAAGAACCTCGCGCTCACCGAGGCGGTCCTTGGATTCGCGCGCGAGCGTCCCGGCAGCGTCATCGCGTGGACGCACGATCTCGCGTGGTGCGACCCGCAGTACGCACGGGAGCGGCATCCCGGCGAGCCCTGGGATCTCATCGCGCGATCCACACCCGGCATCCGCTACGTCGCCGTCTCCGACGAGCGCGCGCGCCAGCTCGCCGATCTCTTCGGCATCGCCCACGGAGCCGTCACCGTCGTACCGAACGGCGTCGACGTCCCCGCCGCCCTCGGCCTGTCGCCGGCCGGCGCCCGTCTCGCCGATCGCCTCGCCCTGTACCGCGCCGATCCGCTGCTCGTCCTCCCGGCGCGGCTCACACGCCGCAAGCGCGTGGAGGCGGCCATCGCGGCGGTCGGGGTGCTGCGCGGCCGCGGCCGCGAGGCGGCGCTCGTCGTCACCGGCCCGCCAGGCCCGCACAACGCCGCGAACGCGCGGTACCTCGCGGAGCTCACCACCCTCGCGTCGGAGGTCGAGGGCGTGCACCTGCTGCACGCGATCGGCACGAGAGCGCCCTACCGGGTCGTCGCCGACCTGTATGCGCTGGCCGACGCGCTCGTGCTGCCGAGCGAAAGCGAAGGGTTCGGCATCCCGCTG
>DATBKH010000155.1:0-5881 GCA_036555955.1 Candidatus Limnocylindria bacterium
GGCGGGATCCTCGCTCCGAGCGAGGGCGATGTGCTCGTCGACGGCGTCCCGGTGCGCAAGGACGCGAACGGTGTCCGCGCGCGGTGCGGCTTCGTCACCGATCAGCCGTCGCTCTACGAGCGCATGCCGCTACGCGGGTACCTCGGCTTCTTCGCGCGGCTGTACGACGTGCACGACGCGGACGCCCGCGCGGCCGAGCTCGCCAAGCTTCTGGGGCTCGAGGACGTGCTCGACAAACGACTGGCGACCTTCTCGCGGGGCATGCGTCAGAAGGTCGCGATCGCGCGGGCGCTGGTCCACGATCCGCCGGTGCTGCTCCTCGACGAGCCCGCGACCGCTCTCGATCCGGAGATGGCGCAGATGCTTCGCGGATTCATCATCTCGCTGCGCGCGCGCCATCGCGCGATCCTGCTGACGACGCACGACCTCGACGAAGCCCAGCGGATCGCGGACCGCGTCGTCGTCCTCTATCGCGGCCGCGTCCTGCGCACCGGCGCGACATCCGACATACGCGCCGCCGGCGATACCACCTTCACCGTCACGTTCGCGGGCGACGCGGCCGCGGCGGGGCAGGCCCTGGAACGCGCCGGTCTGCGGCCCGAGCCCGCGCCGGCCCGCGACGGCCTCGCCGCGTTGCGGTTCGCCGCGCAGGATCCGCTGACCGTGAATACCGCCGCGCTGCGAGCGCTTCTCGAGAGCGGCGTACGCGTGGTCACGCTGTCCGCCGACGAACGCTCGCTCGAGGATGCGTACCTTCAGATCCTCGCGGAGGCGCGGCGATGAAGTGGTGGCTCATAGCGTGGCGCGAGATCCGGTGGGAGGTCTTTCTCGATCGCGCGTCGCTGCTGCGCACCGGGATCTTCGTGATCATCCCGCTCTTCTTCGTCGTGTCGAACCGCGGCATCCCCCAGGGTGCCGCCGGCGACGTCACGCTCATCGGCCTCGCGCTGCAGAGCGTCTTCTTTCCCGCGCTGTCGGGCGTCGCGCTGATCGCGGCGACGTTCGCCGCCGAGAAGGAGAACGGGACGCTCGTCCCGCTCCTCGCAGCCCCGATCCGCGACTTCGACATCGTCCTCGGAAAGCTCCTCGGCATGGTCGTCCCGGTGATGGCCGCATGCATCGTGACGCTCGGGGCGGGGTACGCGCTCGCGGCGTATCGGTACGGCGCGGCGCGCGTGGCGCACGCGCTCACGCCCGAGCTCCTCTATGCGCTGCTCGTCCTGTCGCTCCTCTACCTCATCACCGCTGGGAGCCTCACGATGATCGTCGCCGCCCGGGTGAAGTCGAGCCGCGCGGCGCAGCAGATCGCGGGACTGATCATCGCGTTCTCGGCCGCGGTGTTCGGCGGTCTCGGCTTCATCGCGGCGCAGGTCGGGGACGGTTGGCCGCTTCTCGCTCTCGGCGTGGGGCTCGTCGTGCTCGACGTGCTGGCGCTGGAGATCGCGCGCCGCGTCTGGCAGCGCGAAGAGGTCATCGCGCGCGTCTGACCTTGACGCCGCGCGGGCGAGCACCTAGCGTTCGCGCTCTCATGCGGCTCGCGCTCGTCGTCGTCATTTTTGGCGAGCTCCTTGTGGGAGCTCCAGAGGGAGGCGCGCGCCGCTAGCGCACGAGCAGACCGGCAGCGTGAAAGCCTCCCGAGATCGGGAGGTTTTTTGTTAGGAGGCGGCTGACGTCGCCGGAGAGGTGAGACATGGCGAGTACGGTGCAGAAGCGGCTCGAGGAGGTCGCGTCGGTCGGACAGGAGATCGTCGAGACGGGGGTCGCCTATCTCGACGGCGCGTTCGTCCCGATGGCCGACGCGAAGATCTCGATCGCGACGCACGCGCTCCAGTACGGGACCGGCGTGTTCGAAGGGATCCGCGCGTACTGGAATCCCGCACAGGAGCAGCTCTATGTGTTCCGGCTGGAGGAGCACTTCCAGCGCATGACGCGCTCGGTGAAGATCATGCGCATCGGGCTGCCCGGCGACGCGAGCGCGCTCTCGGCGATCGCGCTCGAGCTTCTCCGCAAGAACGGCTTCCGCTCCGACGTCTACGTTCGGCCGCTCGCGTTCAAGGCGGCGCGATCGGTGAAGGTGGCGCTGCAGGGGCTCCGCGACGGGTTCGGCATGTACGCGTTCCCCCTGGGCGCGTATCTCCCGACCGGCGGTCTCGCGGCACGCACGGCGAGCTGGCGGCGCACCGCGGACGACGCGATCCCGGCGCGCGGCAAGCTCACCGGCGCGTACATCAACACCGCGCTCGCGGTCGACGAAGCTCACGACTTCGACGCGGACGAGGCGATCTTCCTCACCGCCGACGGACACGTCTCCGAGGGCGGCGGCGCGAACCTCTTCATGGTCCGCGACGGGGCGCTCATCACGCCTCCGGTCACGGCCGACATCCTCGAAGGGATCACGCGCGACTCGATCCTCGAGCTGGGGGCCGAGCTGGGCATCGTCGTCGAGGAGCGGCAGATCGACCGCACCGAGCTCTACGTCGCCGAGGAGGTCTTCTTCTGCGGCACCGGCGCGCAGGTCGCCCCGTGCGTGAAGATCGACGGCCGCGTGATCGGCGACGGCCAGATCGGCCCGGTCGCGAAGAAGATCGGCGACCTGTACTTCGGGATCGCGCGGGGTGACGACAAGCGTCACGCGGAGTGGCGCACGGCGGTGTACCGCTGACCAGCGTCGCCTACCAGGGCCTCGCCGGCGCGTTCTCAGAGGCCGCCGCGGCCGCGCTCTTTCCGGGGGCCACGCTCCTTCCGCGCCGGACCTTCGCGGAGGTGTTCGCGGCGCTCGAGACGAGCGAAGCCGAGGCCGCGGTCGTCCCGGTCGAGAACACGCACGCGGGGTCGGTGGCCGACGTGTACGACCTGCTGCGCAACCACACGAAGACGAAGGTCGTGGCCGAGATCATCGTGCGCGTCCGTCACTGCCTTCTCGCGTTGCCGGGCACGCGCGTCGAGGACATCGCGATCGCGCGATCGCATCCCCAGGCGCTCGCGCAGGTCGAGGATTTCCTCCGGGACCATCGCATCCGTCCCGAGGTCGCGTTCGACACCGCCGGGGCGGCCGCGGAGGTCGCGGCGGCGGGCGACGCGGCGGTGGCGGCGGTCGCGAGCCGCCGCGCGGCGGAGCGCTACGGGCTCGAGGTCTTGGCGGACTCGATCGAGACCTCGAACGACAACTTCACCCGGTTCTTCGCGGTCGCGCCGGAAGGGCGACTGGACATCGCCGATCGCATTCCCGCGGCGCTGCGCAAAGGGACGATCAAGACGAGCCTCGTGTACAAGACCGCGAACCTTCCAGGCGCGCTCGTCCGGTCGCTGCAGCCGTTCGCGACGGCATGGGTGCAGCTCAGCAAGATCGAGTCACGGCCGAGCCGCGCCGCGCCGTGGGACTACGTCTTCTACCTGGACTTCGAGGGCGATCCGGCGGTGTGGCCGGCGAAGGAGGCGCTCGCGCTGATGCGCACGTGCTGCGAGTGGATCCAGCCCCTCGGGACGTACCACGCCGCGACCGAGGTGCTCGAGCCCGACTAGGTCGAAGCCGCTAGCGAATGTCGAGGGCCTCGCACACAGGAGTTTGGCTGGTGCCGGGTGTCGGGCCTCCGCTCATCACGTAGAGCGTCGAACCGACGGCGACGACGCCGAGACCGTGCCGCGACGTCGGAAGCGCTGGTCCGCGCGTCCAGCTTGCCGAGGTGGGATCGAAGACGTCGATCTCCCTGAACGTCCCGAGGGGCTGCTCCCCGCCGGCGACGAAGATGCGGCCGCCGACGTTCGCGGCGCCGATCCCGCCTCGCGCGGTCGGCGCGTCGGGCAGCGCCTGCCATCTGTCCGCGGCCGGGTCGTAGCACTCGAAGGTCGCGAGGTTCTGCAGGAGCGAGAGGCGCCGGCCGCCGACCGCGCAGACACGTGCGCCGAGAGGCGCCGCGGCGAGGTGGTCGCGTGGGGTGGGGATCGCGGCGACGGTCGTCCAGCGATCCGCGGCCAGGTCGTACGCGTACGTCGGCGCGACGAGACGATCGTTCTGCGCACCGCCGACGACGAAGACTTTGCCCTCCAGAGCGACCGCGGCCCCTTGTGCGCGAGGCGCCGGCATCGCCGCGACCTCCTGCCAGGCCCCGCCCGACAGCCGGAACGAGCGCGCGGTCGCGACGCCGTTCACGTTGCCGCCGAAGACGTACACCGTCCCGTCGGTCGAGCCCTCGACGGCGGCGGCCATGGCGTGATCGACGGGCAACGGATAGCGCGGCCCGGTCGCCCACCGATCACTCGCGTACGTCTCGACCACGTTCCCGCCACCGAACCCACCGATGACGTAGATGACGCCGCGCACCGCCGCCGCCGCGACCTCGCTGCGCGGCGTCGGGATGTCGGCGATGCGGCGCCACGCCGCGGCCGTCGCGGCAGGCGAGCTCGACGCCGGCGAGCTCGCCGCGGCGCTTGGCGCCGTGCGGTCCGTGCTGGTCACGGGAGCGCAGGCGGAGAGCAGCACGGCCAGCGCGAGCGCGCGGCGCATCACTCCTTTATATAGAGGTGAATGCCGGACGAGGCGATCACCGCGGTCGCCGGCCTCGTCGCGTCCTTTCTGTCGGGCCTGCTCGGGATCGGCGGCGGGCTCGTGCTCACACCGCTGCTGCTCTATCTCCCGCCCATGCTGGGCGGGGCGGTCATCCCCGTGAAGATCATCACCGGGCTCACGATCGTGCAGGCGATCTCAGGGAGCCTTCTCGGCGCGCTCCGCCACCGCTCGTACGGCAACATCGCCCCGCGACTCGTCTGGGTCATGGGTCCGCCCATCGCGCTCGCGTCGCTCGTCGGCGCGTTCGTCTCCCAGAGCACGCCGGACAACGTGCTGCTCCTCGTCTTCGCGATCCTCGCGTTCATCGGCGCAGTGATGCTGCTCATCCCGGTGACGCCCCGCGGGGTCGTCGCGGCCGACGTTCGGGTCGATCCGAAGCTCGCGGTGCCCATCTCGCTGGTGCTGGGGTTCTTCGGCGGCATGGTCGGAATCGGAGGGATCGCGTTCATCATCGCGGCGCTCGTGTACGTCCTGCGCGTCCCGCCGCGGGTCGCGATCGGATCGTCGCTCGGGATCGGCCTGTTCGCCGCGGTCGCCGCGCTCGTCGGCAAGGCGGCGACCGCGCAGATCGATCCGCCGCTCGCCGCGATCGTGTTCGTATCGGCTCTCGTCGCCTCTCCGATCGGCGCCGCCGTGAGCGTGCGGACGCATCCACGCGCGCTCCTTGCGATCCTGTCGGTCGTCGTGATCATCGCCGCGATCCGCATCGCGGTCACCGCCGTGACGGGCACATGAGCGACGTCGCGGTCGCCTTCACGCGCGACCACGTCGAGGCCGAGGTCGTTGCGGGAGCGTTGCGTGTGGAGCGTCTTCACCCACGCATCGCGCTCGACACGCCGCTCGGGGGAGGTGGGCTGGTCTCCAGCACCGGGCGACGCGTCGTCTACGTGCCCGGGGAGGAAGCCGCCAGAGCGCGGGAGATCCTCGGCGAGTCCGAGGGTGACGAGCGCGAAGACAACCCGCTGGTGCGCCTCGTCATCATCGTCGCGGTCATCACCGGGCTGCTGCTTGCGACGCCGTTCGTCGCCGGGATCTGCGCCGGCCCGACCTAGCGCGTGCCGGTCTCGTGCTCCTTCGGAGCGATCTCCTCGCGATCGACGCCGAGGCGTACCTCGCCGTCGGCGATACGGAGGATGTCGTCGCGCGAGATCTCGAGAAGCTTGCCGCCCCCGAAGATGCGCTCGAGTCCGGCACCCACGGTCACGGTGACGCCGAGGACCTGTCCGGTCGCCTCGTCGAAGCGGATGTCCTCGACGGAACCGACGGCGTCGCCGTCGCGGTCCTTCACGGCGTCGCCTTTCTTGATGCCGGGAC
>DATBKH010000156.1:0-5747 GCA_036555955.1 Candidatus Limnocylindria bacterium
CGACGCCTCGGACCATCCGCTCTGTCTCGACACGGGCCACGTCGCTCTCGGCGGCGCCGATCCCCTGGGGGTCGCGCGCGACGCGGGACCGCGTGTCCGCCACGTTCACTTGAAGGACGTGGACGGCCACATGGCCGCACAGGTACGCGACGGATCGCTCACGTACGGCGACGCCGTGCGGCGCGGGCTCTTCCGCGTCCTCGGCGACGGCGCGGCGCGGATCGCCGACGTCGTCGCTCATCTGCGGAAGGCCGGCTATCGCGGGTGGTACGTGCTCGAGCACGATGTGATGCTCGACGCGGCTCCGCCGCCGGGCCCGCCGCGCTGGGTCCTCCAGAGCGCGGACTACGCGAGGGCGCATGCCTAGCCTCGAGGTCATCACGATGGGCCGCGTGGGCGTGGATCTGTATCCGGAGCAGGTGGGCGCGACGCTCGCCGAGGTCCGCACGTTCGCGAAATCTCTCGGCGGCAGCCCGACGAACGTCGCCGTCGCGGCGGCGCGCCTGGGTCGGCGCTCCGCCGTCATCACGAAGGTCGGCGACGATGGGTTCGGGACGTACGTGCGCCACGCGCTCGCCGAGTTCGGCGTCGACACGCGGTGGGTGGCGACCGATCCGGCGCTCCGCACCCCGCTCGTGTTCGCCGAGCTCTTCCCGCCGGATCGCTTTCCGCTCACGTTCTACCGGCAGCCGAAGGCGCCGGACATGAACATCGTCACCGCGGATCTCGATTTGGGCGCGATCGCCTCCGCGCCGGTGTTCTGGTCGAGCGGCACCGGCCTCTCCGACGAGCCGAGCCGTGGGGCGACGCTGGCCGCGCTCCGCGCGCGCGAAAGGCGCGAGATCACGATCCACGACCTGGACCACCGGCCGCAGTTCTGGCCGAGCCCCGACGACGCGCGCCGCTGGGCCCGCGAGGCGGTGAAGCTGGCGACCGTCGTCGTGGGCAACGTCGATGAGCTCGAGGTCGCGACCGGCACGCGCGAGCCCGCGGCGGGCGCGGCGGCGCTGCTCGGCCTCGGCGCGCGGCTCGCCGTCGTGAAGCGCGGGCCCGCGGGGACCTACGCGCGGACCGCCACCGAAGAGGTGACCGTGCCGCCGGTGGAGATCGCGGTGGTGAACGGACTCGGCGCCGGGGACGCGTTCGGCGGCGCGCTCTGCCACGGTCTGCTGGCCGGGTGGCCGCTCCGGCGCGTGCTCGAGGTGGCCAACGCCGCCGGCGCGATCGTCGCGTCGCGGCTCGCGTGCGCCGACGCGATGCCGACGATGCCCGAGATCGAAGCGACGCTCCGCCGTAAGGTCGCGACGTGACGCGCCTCACCATGGCCCAGGCCCTCGTCCGATTCCTCGCGGCGCAGCACGTCGAGCGCGACGGCGTCGAGCAGCGCTTCTTCGCGGGGGTCTGGGGCATCTTCGGACACGGGAACGTCGCTGGGATCGGCGAGGCGCTGTTCTCGCTCGGCGCGGACGGGCCGCTTCGGTATCACATGGCGCGCAACGAACAGTCCATGGTCCACAGCGCCGTCGGCTACGCGCGGCACAAGGATCGGCTGCAGACGTTCGCATGCACGAGCTCGATCGGACCCGGCGCGACGAACATGCTCACGGGCGCCGCGCTCGCGACCGTCAATCGCATCCCGGTCCTTCTCCTCCCCGGCGATGTGTTCGCCTCGCACCGGCCCGACCCGGTCTTGCAGCAGCTCGAGGACCCATCGCGCGGGGACGCGAGCGTGAACGACGCGTTCCGGCCGGTCTCCCGTTACTGGGACCGGATCACGCGGCCGGAGCAGCTCGTTGCGTCGGCGCTCGCCGCCATGCGCGTGCTCACGAGCCCTGCGGACACCGGCGCGGTCACGCTCGCGCTCCCGCAGGATGTCCAGGCGGAGGCCTACGACTACCCCGACGCGTTCCTCGCGAAGCGCGTGTGGCACGTCGACCGCCGCGCGCCGGACCCCGCCGCGCTCGCGCGCGCGACCGAGGCCATCCGTACCGCCAAACGCCCGCTCCTCGTCGCGGGCGGCGGCGTCATCTACGCGTGCGCGTCCGAAGCGCTGCGCCGCTTCGTCGACGCCACCGCGATCCCCGTCGGCGAGACGCAGGCGGGAAAGGGATCGCTGCCGTACGACCATCCCGCGAACCTCGGCGCCATCGGAGCGACCGGCACGCGCGCAGCGAACCTGATCGCGCGCGAGGCCGACCTCGTGATCGGCGTGGGCACGCGCTGGAGCGACTTCACGACGGCTTCGCGCAGCGCATTCCCGGCCGCGCGCTTCGTCAACGTGAACGTCGCCGAGTCGGATGCAGCGAAGCTCTCCGCGATCACCGTGACCGCCGATGCGCGCCTTGCGCTCGAGGCGCTCGCCGACATCGGTCACCGCGTCAGCGCGAGCTACCGGGACGAGTACGTCACGCTCGCGAAGGAATGGGACGCCGAGGTGACCCGCCTGTACTCCCTCGGCCACGAGCCGCTGCCGGCGCAGTCTGAAGTGATCGGGGCCGTGAACGAGGCGTCGCAGCCGAGCGACGTGGTGGTCTGCGCGGCGGGCTCGATGCCGGGCGACCTGCACAAGCTCTGGCGGACGCGCGACCGCAAGCAGTACCACGTCGAGTACGGGTACTCGTGCATGGGGTACGAGATCGCGGGTGCGCTCGGCGTGAAGATGGCTTCGCCCGAGCGCGAGGTCTACGCGCTCGTCGGCGACGGCTCGTACCTCATGCTGAACGAGGCGATCGTCACGTCGCTGCAGGAGCGGGCGAAGCTCGTGATCGTGCTCGTCGACAACCACGGGTTCTCGTCGATCGGTGGGCTGTCGCGGTCGCTCGGCACCGACGGCTTCGGCACGCGATTCGAGTATCCGCGCCCGGGCTCGCTGGGCACGGACGCGGAGAAGGGTCCGCAGGCGCAGCTGCCGACGGACCTGGCCGCGAACGCGGCGAGCCTCGGGGCGCACGTGATCAGGGCACGGGGTGTGGCGGAGCTCCGTCGGGCGCTGGCCGAAGCGAAGACGATCGATCGGACCGTCGTGATCTACGTCGAAGTGGATCGCTATGCGTCGGTGCCGGGTTATGAGAGCTGGTGGGAGGTCCCGGTCGCGGAGACGTCGACCGCCCCGAGCGTGCGCGAGGCGCGCAAGACCTACGACAGAGCGAAGCAGAAGCAGCGGCGCGACCTGTGAGCTCGCTGCTCATCCGCGGCGGCGGCGGCCGCGTCGCCGTCACCCCCGAGACGGCGTCGTGGCGCTTCGTGAGCTTCAACGCGCTGCGCCTCGACGCGGGCGCCCGTTTCGTCCTCGAGACCGATGGGTCGGAGGCTTGTCTCGTCGTCATCCGCGGCCGCTGCGCCGTCCGCTGCGGCAACGACGTGTGGCCCGAGGTGGGCGAGCGCGACTCTCCGTTCGACGGTCCACCCCACGCCGCGTACGCGCCGCCGGACTCGGTCGTCGATATCGTCGCGCTTGCGGGCGGTGTGGAGCTGGCGATCGGCTCCGCGCCCGCGAAGAATGGCGAGCTCGCGCGGCACATCCGGCCATCGGACATGCGTCGCGAGATCCGCGGCAGCGGCGACACCGAGCGGACGATCCATCACATCCTCATGGAGGACGCCGCGGCCGAGACCCTCCTCGTGACCGAGGTGGTCACGCCCGCTGGCCACTGGTCGAGCTACCCGCCGCACAAGCACGACACCGAGGACCCGCCGACAGAAACGCAGCTCGAGGAGATCTACTACCACCGGCTGCGCGACCCGCGCGGCTTCGCTCTGCAGCGCGTCTACACCGCGGACCGGTCGCTCGACGAGAGCGTCGCGGTGACCGACGGGGATCTCGTCCTCGTTCCCCGCGGCTATCACACCGTATCCGCCGCGGCCGGCTACGACCTGTATTACCTGAACGTGATGGCGGGGCCGGAGCGGCGCTGGTGCGTCACGTTCGACCCCGATCACGAGTGGCTCCGCCGGTAGCGACGCCGCTTCGCGCCGTCCTCTTCGACTGGGGCGACACCCTGTTCCACGCGCCCCATGCGCCGGAGGTCATCGCCGCTGTCGCGCGAGCGGCGGGGCGGCCGATCACGGAAGCGCGTGCCGCTGCGCTGTGGGACGAGATCTGGGCGGTGGGGAAGACGCCGGAGGAGATCGCGAAGGGCCGCGACCTCTCGCCGGAGGCGCACCGGCGGGTCTGGATCGAGCTCTTCTCGCGGCTCGAGCCGGAGATTCCCGGGGTGGCGCGTGCGCTCTACGACCGGGTGATGGATCCGCGGTCGTGGGTCCCGTATGCGGACACGCGTCCCACGCTCGAAGCGGTGCGGGCGCGCGGTATGAAGGTGGGCGTGGTGAGCAACGTGCCCGTCGATCTGCGGCCCGTATTCGCGAGGCACGGGCTTGGTGCGCTCGTGGACTCGTACACGCACTCGTTCGAGGTCGGCGCGGAGAAGCCGGACCCGGCGATCTTTCACGCCGCCGCGAAGTCGCTTGGCGTGCAGCCGAACGAGACGCTCATGGTCGGCGATCACGAAGTGGATCGGGGTGCGGAGCGCGCGGGGATGCGTGCGTTCATTCTGCCGGAGGACTTCACGCGGGAGGTGCGCGGATTGGATCGCGTGCTCGCGGAGCTACGCTAGAATTCGGTCGCCGACCCGGTAGCTCAGTGGATAGAGCATCACACTACGAATGTGAGGGCCAAGGGTTCGAGTCCCTTCCGGGTCGCCGCGACTTCCTCAAGCCTGTAGAAACCAAATTGACGAGCTGTCTTCCGCGCATGGCAGTTCGCGCAGCGGACCTCGCACTTTCCGATTTCCTCCTCGATGAGGCTCCAGGTAGCGCCCGCGCGGACCATCGACGAAATGTCCGTGACCTTGTCGCGCAAGTGGTCGAAGTCAAGCACAGCTGGATTGGTCTCGCCGCAGTCGATGCATGGGTGTGACTCGAGATATCGCCTAATGAGCGCCGCATTGTGTTCTCGAGTCTTGCGGCCATAGGCATCACTGCGTTTGGCATCCGGGACTTGCCGCACGTACCAGGCACGCGTCACCAGACGCTGGCACGAAAGACAGATCCACTGTCGCGTCCCGGCGACAAGTGAGCGGTACGGAAACTCGATCATTGGTTTGGTCGCTCGACAAACGCGACACTGCCGCACGAGCGCGTCAGTGAGCATCAGCTGAGCGGGTATCGGGCGACGGCGCTCGGCTCGTGTCCGTCGCTCCATGTATCTCATCGCAGTCTTGAGTCGATGACAGTTAGCGCACCGAACCTCGCACTTCGCAATCTCGTGGGCGATGGTCTCCCAGGCCGCACCGGATGCGACCAGCTGAGCTACGTCAGCGGCCTTGTCGCGGAGGTGATCGAACCGCAAGACAACAAGGTCCGTCTCGCCGCAGTCCACACACGGGTGATCTTTCAGAAACTCGATGAGTCGACTCTTTAGACGAATGCGCGGCGCGCGAGACTGAGGGATCAGTCGCTCCTTTTCGCGCTCGCGGTTCCTCGCGTAGTTCCGCGCGTTCGCCTCGGCGAAACACTCCCGGCACCACGTCTGGAGCCTCGGCTCCCCACGCCGCACCGGCGGGAATTGATCCAGCGGCGTGAGCTCCCCACATTTCGGGCACGCTCGCATGAGGGCGAGCGTGCCGAGAGCTCATCGTCGATCGAATAGGACGAGCGGCCGGAACCGGCGTACCGCGGCGGCGACCCCGGAGAGAATCGAACTCTCGCACGCGGATTCGAAGTCCGCTGCTCTATCCACTGAGCTACGG
>DATBKH010000157.1:0-12800 GCA_036555955.1 Candidatus Limnocylindria bacterium
CGGGGAGGCAGGCCGAACGTGCTCGGCGAGGTCGAGCTCGACGCCTCGATCGTCGACGGGACGACCCATCGCGTCGGCGCCGTCGCCGCCCTGAAGGGCTATCTCCATCCGATCTCGGTCGCGCGCGCGGTCATGGAGCGGACGCCGCACGTGTTCGTCGTCGGCGAGGGCGCGGCCCGGCTCGCCGCGGAGATCGGGGCGGAACGCGCGCGCAATCTGACGGCGGATTCACGCGCCCACTGGGTCGCGCGTCTCCGCGCGGCCGGTGAAACGCCCGCCACGGTCAGGCGCCGCGCGAGTCTCCTTCCGGTCGTGCGCAAGACCGTTCGCGAGGAGCGCGGGACGGTGAACTTCTTGGCGCTCGATCGGCGCGGCGACATCGCGTCCGCGGTGACGACCAGTGGCTGGGCCTACAAGTACCCCGGACGTGTCGGCGACTCACCCGTGGTCGGTGCGGGGAACTTCTGCGACTCGCGCTACGGCGCGGCCGCGTGCACCGGTTTCGGCGAGCTCGCCATTCGCAACGTCACGGCGAAGACCGCGGTCGATCGCCTTGCGTCGGGCATGGCGCCCGAAGCGGTCGCGCGAAAGGCGATCGCGGACGCCAACGCGCTCGAGGACGCCGCGTTCAACATCGTCCTCCTCAGTCGGAAGGGAGCGCACGCCGCCGCGACGAACCGCGAAGGCCGCAGGTACGCCTGGATGACTCCCGGGATGCGCGAGCCGGCTAGCGCGGCGCGTCCGGTCGTGCGGCGTGGGCGGCGATGATTCTTCGAGCCTAGAGCGAAGCCACCGCCGCCTGAAGCTTCGCCGTCGCCTCGTTGATGTTCGTTCCGGCCGGGAAGTACAGCGGATCGCCGAAGACGACCTCGACGTCACCGCGCCATCCGTTCGAGCGCGCGGCGTCCCACTTCCGGTCGAGGTGATCGAGCGCCGAGACCTTCGTGATCTTCAGCTTCATCGGCACGACCGGCGTCGCGCCCTCGACCGCGATGAGACCCGTTCCCGACTTGAACGGCTGCATCGGACCGCCGACGGTCAGCTTGCCTTCCGGATAGATGAGCACGGAGAACTGCCGGTCGAGACGCGCCCCGAGCAGCTCGAGGCTCCGGCGGATGGCACCCTCGCGGGCCAGCGGGAACGCGTTCGCGAGGACCGACGACGCGAAGCCGTTCAGCTTGTTCCCGAAGACGTCGTCGGCCGCCGCCGCCATGGCGAGCTTCCAGCGCCAGGAGAGCGGGATGGCCATGAGGATGATTCCGTTGTCCCAGTGCAGACAGTGGTTCGGGGCGAACATCACCGGACCGCGAAGTCCGGCGAGCTTCTCCTTCCCGGTGACCTTCACCTTGTAGAAGATGTGGACCAGTGGATAGATCAGCGTCTGCTGCAGCAGGAGGCCGAACGAACGCACGAGCGGGTTGAGCGGCCAGCCGTAGATGCTCGTGTCGCGCTTCAGGTCGCGGGCCGCCGCGACCATCCGCTCCAGCTCGGCGACCGTGGCGTTCGGCTCGAGCGCGGCGTCGTCGATGTATGCGCCGAGCTCCTCTTCGATCGCACCCAGAAGATCGACGCGGCCGAGCGAGTCGAGGCCCAGGTCCGCCGAGAGCGTCGCGCCGGGATGCACGGCGCTCGCCGGCTGGCTCGCGACCTGCGTGATGATCCGCTCGACGTCGGTCAGCGGTCGCGCCGAGACCCCGCCCTCGGCCGGAGTCCGCGTTTGATCGGCGGAGCTCATCGCGAGGAGCCGTTCGACGACGAAGCGCTTCTTCACTTTCTGCGTCGGCGTCGTGGGGAACTCGTCATCGGGCCAGATCGTCCACCCGCGGATCTGCTGGTTGCCGGCGAGCTTCACGTTCGCGTCGCGGACGATCGACGCGACCTGATCCGGGTCCTTCACGAGGAACACGGCGTGCACCTGGATCTCCTCGCCCGGCCGCTGGAGGCCGACGACGGTCGCGACCGCCGGCCGGAGCGGCGTCGCGAGGGCTTCGATGCGCGGGTCGGCCGCGAGGGTGTTCTCGATGTCCTCGGGGTACACGTTCGTTCCGTCGGCCAGGACGATCATGTCCTTCTTGCGGCCGCGGAGCCACAGGAACCCGTCCTTGTCGATCTCGCCGAGATCGCCGGTGTGGTACCAGCCTTCCGCGTCGATCACCGCGCGCGTCGCCTCCTCGTTCTCCCAGTACCCCTTGAAGACGTTCGGTCCGCGCGCGAGCACCTCGCCGTCCGGGGCGACCTTCACCTCGACGCCGGGAAGCGGTGTCCCCACCGAGCCGAGCCGGTTGCTCTCGACGCGGTTGAAGGTGAGACCCGGTGAGCATTCGGTCGTCCCGTAGCCCTGGATGACATCGATGCCGAGGTCGCGCCACGACTCGCCCAGAGAGGGGTCGAGCGCCGCGCCGCCGGAGATGATGTAGCGGAACCGCCCGCCGAACTGCCGGTGGACGCTGAAGAAGACGAGTCGGCGGAGCGGCATCGGAAGCCGGCGCGCGATGCGCCGCAGCCGCCCGAAGAGCTCCTTTTTTCCCTGCGCTTCGGCGCTTCGCTCGATCGCGAGCATGAGCGACTTCACGACCGCGGGCGTGATGAGCACCATCGAGACCTTCCGCTCCTTGAATGTGCGCCGGACCACCGCCGGCTGGCGGCTGGTCGGATAGATCACGGACGCGCCCGCGAGGAGCACGCAGAAGAAGCCGCCGAGCTGCTCGAACATGTGCGAGAGCGGAAGGAACGAGAGAAGCCGCATCTTGGGACCGATGGGGAAGATCTGCGTCGCGGCGGTGGCGTTCGTGAGGATGTTCCGGTGGCTCAGCATGGCGCCCTTCGGATCGCCCGTCGTGCCCGACGTGAAGACGACCTCGGCCAGGTCGTCGCCGCCGAGCGCCGCCTTCGCGAGCGGCGCGCATTCGCGCGCGAGATCCGGGAGGAGCTCCATCTGATGGAGCGGCAGCGCCAGGGTCTGCGCACGCGCGAGCGTCTGTGACGAGACGATCGCGCTGCTCGCACGCGTGCGCTCCCCGATCTTTCGGGCGAAGTCGGCGGAATAGCTGGCCTCCAGCGGCACGAGGATCGCGCCGAGCCTGAGCGCCGCGAGGAAGGCGATCCCGTACTCGGGCCGGTTCACTCCCCAGATGAGGACCCGATCGCCCTTCTGCATGCCGGTCCCGCTCAGGTAGCGCGCGACGCGCGGCACGACCTCGTTCAGATCGCGATAGGTCCACGACCGTGTGCGGAATCCCGGCCTGATGGTGAGCGCGTCCTTCGTCCCGAACTTACGAGCAGATTCCTCGAGAATGTCGTTGAGCGTCTCCACCCTTCGCCTTCTCCCCGTCGGCGGCGTTAGCCGCCTCCTCTCTCGCAGGGGAGGTATCCCCTGCAACCCCTCTCCGTCGGCGGCGTCAGCCGCCTCCTGCAAGAGCCCTCAGCGCTTCCTGTGCTCCGCCCCGATACGGCGCGTAGTGCGAGAACAGGATGGTGTCCACGTCAAGGTCCGCCAGGCGCGCGATCGACCGGCGGGCGGTCGGCATGTCGTCGGTGAAGAACGCGTTCGGCAGCGTGACCTTGCCCCTCACGCGCTGGAGCATGTCGCCGACGATCACGAACCGGTGCCTTGGCGAGTACAGGCAGACGCTTCCGGGCGTGTGGCCCGGCGTGTGAAGGATGCGCAGACCGCCGAGGACGGGGAGCTCGTCGCCCTCGTCGATCGGGTCGGCGTGCGAAGGCGCCCGAGTCAGCAGCGCGACGATCGGACCGGGCGCGAAGTTCGCGATCACTTCGCGGAACCGGATCCGCAAGCGCTCGGCATCCGCGGGGTGAAGGAGGACCTGCGCGCCCGAGAGCGCGCCGATCTCGTGGACCCCGCCGATGTGGTCGGGATGGCCGTGCGTGCAGACGATGCGGGTGATGTGCTCGAGCGAACGGCCCATCCGCGCCAGGTGGGCGCGCAGGAGCCGGGCGGACCCGGCATGTCCGGCGTCGACGAGCGTGATCTCTTCGCCGTCGATGAGGAGGAACGCCTGCGCGCCGATGAGCCGCACCGCATGGACGTTTGGTAGGACTTCCACTCGGTCGAATGCTAGGTGGCGAGCACGGTCGGAACGTGCGCTAAGCGACGAACGTCCGCCAGAGGAGGTTTGCGGCGCTCGCCACCAGCAGCACGACGATGAGCTGCCGGAACCGCGCCTGGTCGAGCCGTCCGCGTATCGCGATCCCCGCCATCAGCGCGAGCAGCATCGGGATGCACGCGATCACGCCGAGCGTCACGAGCTCCGGCGTGTACAGCCCGAGCGCCGAGTAGGCGATGAGCTGGACGACCGCGGAGAGCTGGAAGACCGAAGCGAGCGTGATGACGTACTCGCGCGGCGGCAGGCGGAGCGCGTGGAAGAAGGAGCCGATCACCGGGCTCGAGATCGACGTCGTCCCCTGCATGACGCCTCCGATGAATCCGGCGACCGGAGTCAGCACTCGCGCTCGTCGGGCGCTCGGGTCGCCGATGATGCGATCGCCTCGCGCGAGGAACAGGACGACCATCGCCGTGATGAGGACGGCGAAGGTCTTCTGATCGAGGCCCGCAAGGAGCAGCGCGCCGATCACCGTGCCGATCCCGTTCGCGACGATGAGCGGAACGAGCGTCTTGAGGTACCCCAGGATCCGCCAGGACTGCAGCACGAGCAGCGTGTTGGCGACGAAGATCGGGATGGTGATGATCACCACCGCCTGCTTCGGACCGAACACCGACGCGAGGATCGGCGTGGCGATGAGCGGCAGACCCATCGCCGTCGCTCCCTTGGCGAGACCGGCGACGGTGAGACCTGCGATGAGGATCAGGACTTCGGGCGCGCCCAATCCGTCTCGCTGACCAGTGTTCTCCAGTCCACCGCGTGGAGCCGGTCGCTGTCGCGATAGCCCCGCCCGACCTTGGCGAGGGGTTGGCCCTCGACGCGGACGATGTCTGCGGTGTGGTCGAAGCCCGAGCCGTGCACGAGCGCCGACCCGACGCCGTAGACGTCGACCGGTACATGCAGGTCCTCGAAGAGGCGGATCTTCTCCGCATCGAAGCCACCGGACGCCACGATCCGCACGTGCCGGTAGCCGCCCTGGTCGAGCGCCTCTCGGAGCAGCTCGACGAGCCGTGGGGTCACGCCGCGCGGGTCGCCGCCCGCCGTGCCGCCGTTCTCCTCGAGCTCGCGCAGGATCGCGCGGTCGATGAGCGATTCGCTCGTGTCGACCCTGACGCCCCAGAGGCGTGTGCCAAGCGCGTGCGCGACGCCGAGCGAGGTATTCACCACGTCGTTCTGGAAATCGACCAGGCTCGTGACGTTCACGTGGCCTTCTGCCGTGCCCTTCGCGGTGAGATGTCCGAGCGCGTCCGGCGCGCGGTTGATGTACTCGTCGAATTTCAGCGTCGCCACGGCCGTGTCCCCGCCATACACCGCGATGAGCGCGTGCGGCACGGTGCCCAGGCCGGTCGATCCCCACCATTCGCCCTGCTCGTCGGTGGAGACGCCGACGGCGCCGCCGACGTAGGCCGCGTAACCCGCGCCGGCCTGCGCCTCGTGGACCTGGTGGCGCGCTCCGAACATGATCACCGGCTTGCCGTTCGCGGCGCGCACGACGTCTCGGGTGTTCGTCGCGACGCGCGTGCCCTCGGAGAGCGCACCGAGATAGAGCGTCTCGAGATGGGCGAACGCCGCGTACTCGCCTTCGATGTGCATGACCGGCTCGTGCGGCGCCGCGGTCTCGCCGTCGTAGAGCGAGCGCACCGCGATGTCCTGCCAGGCCGGCTGCCAGAGCACGGCGAGCTCTCCGGCGATCTCGAAGATCTCGCGCGCGACCGGCTCGTACGCGGACCAGTCGAGCGCGGGGAGCCCGCTCCAGGCCTGGTACAGGCGGCGCTCGGACTCGAGGTACCGCTCGAAGAGATGCTCCGACCGCGCGCGATCGCGGTACCGGCCGGCCCCGACGTGAAGCAGCGCCAGGGTCTGGTCCGTGCCGACGATCACCGCGTCGGGATGCTTCTGGAACACCTGCATGGTCACGCGGTCGTGACGCTCGTCCCGCTCGAGGATGAGCTTCGTTCGCGCGAAGTAGATGTCGCTCTTGTAGCCGGCTCGGATCTTCTCGATCGGCAGGCGGAAGACGTGCGGCTTGAGACGCTCGGTGACGATCACGCTCAGAACATGCTCATGAGCATGCCGCCGTCGACCTGGAGCGACACGCCGTTGATGTACGACGCCTTCGGCGACGCGATGAAGACGACGGCCGCCGCGAATTCGCCGGGCTCGCCGTATCTGCCCATCGGGATCACCGACGACTCGTAACGCTTGCGTACCTCCTCCGCCGTCGTGCCCTGACGTCTGGCGCTGTCGGTGTCGAGCTGGATCAGCCGGTCGGTCGCGATCCGCCCGGGCTGGACCGCGTTCACGCGGATGCCGTCCTTCGCGAGGTCCGACGAGAGCGTCTTCAGCATCCCGTGCACCGCGGCGCGGATCGCGTTCGACAGGATGAGGTTGAGATACATCGTGGGCTGCCGGACGCTCGTCGACGTCGAGTAGACGATCGAGCCGCCGCCCTGCTTCCGCATCTGCGGGAGCACGAGACGCGTGAGCCGCACCGCCGAGAACAGCGTGAGGTCCACGGCCTTGTGCCATGCCGCGTCGTCGAGGTCGTCGAACCGGCCCGGTGGCGGCCCGCCGGCGTTGACGACGAGGATGTCGATCGCTCCGAACTCCGCGACCGCGCTCTGGACGAACGTCTCGCAGCCCTCGAGCGTCGAGACGTCGGCTGCGATCGGCAGCACGTCCTTGTTATCGGTCTTGCGCGCGATCTCACGGGCCGCCGAGCCGATCGCGCTTTCCTCGCGGCTGCACATCGCGACCTTCGCGTCCTCGCGGGCGAACTCTTCGGCGATCGCGCGCCCGAGACCCTTCGAGGCGGCGGCGACGAGCGCGGTCTTTCCCTTGAGACCGAGGTCCACGGCCGTATCGTGCCACGCCCGCGCTCGGTCTAAGGGTCGAGCACTCCGGTGACGACGAGCACGACGATCGCGAGGGCGAGCGCGAGTCGGTAGCCCACGAACCAGTTCAGGGAATGGTCACGGAGGAATCGCACCATGAACGCGACCGCCGCGAGACCCGAGAGGAACGAGACGGCGAAGCCCACCGCCAGCACGTCGGGCGCCGCGAGAAGCGCGGCCGCCTTGCGTGCGTCGAGAAGGGTCTTCGCGCCGGCACCCAGGATCACCGGCGTCGCGAGCAGGAACGCAAAACGCGTCGCATCCTCGCGCCGCATCTCGCGGAAGAGTCCGGCCGAGATCGTGATCCCCGAGCGGGAGATGCCCGGTACGAGAGCGATCGCCTGCGCGAGGCCGATCGCGATGGCGTCGACCACGTTCACGTCGTTCATGACGCGCCGCTGGCGCGCCGCCGCTTCGGCGATGACGAAGACGATCGATCCGGCCACCAGGCCCGCCGCGATCACGAGCGCGCCGCGCAGCTCCCGCTCGACCGCGGACTGGAACAGCACGCCGGCGATCGCGGCGGGCGCCGTGCCGAGGAC
Source organism: Candidatus Limnocylindria bacterium (assembly GCA_036555955.1). Taxonomy (GTDB): domain Bacteria; phylum Chloroflexota; class Limnocylindria; order P2-11E; family P2-11E; genus 3-1-20CM-2-70-9. The sequence goes on from DATBKH010000157.1 coordinate 7,558, forward strand.
GATCAATGCGGGGACCCGCCAGCGGCCGGCGAGGAGGTCCCGCAGCAGCCCGAGCCACGTGCTCGCGAAGTACAGGAGCACGGCGAGCGCCGTCCCGAGGTGGAGCGCGACGTCGAACGAGAGGCCGAAGCGCTCGGGATCGAGCTTCAAAAGATCGCTCACGAGGATGAGGTGAGCCGTCGAGCTCACCGGAAGGAATTCGGTGAGGCCCTGGACGATCCCGAGGATCGCCGCCGCGGCGAGGTCGTTCAGCGCATGCCCTTTCGGGCGGAGGCGAGGGCGTCGCGCGCTTCGCGGTCGTTCTCGCGGACGAGATCGAGGTTCTTCGCCCATGCCCGCCGCTGACCCTGATCGAGAAAACGCATCGCCACCTTGCCGTCGAAGTCGCCGACGCCACCCTTGGCCGCGGCATCGGCCGAGTAGCCGTACGACTCGGCGGCGCGGAGGAGATCCCCGCCGGGCGAGCTGGCGAAGAGGCCACGCGCTCCGCGCAGGAATCGCGCTGCCGCGCGCCGCTTGTCGACGAGCGTCGCCCGCATGGCGTGATCGGCGAACGCGGCGGTGCCGGCATGCTTGGCGTCGGCCCAGCGCGCGTCATCTCGGAGCGCGTTCGCCCAGGACGCGATCGCGGCGTCCGTCGAGTCGGCCGCGGCGAGCGCCGCGTCCACCCCCTCGCGGGCCGAGCTCGCGCGATCGGGAGCCGCGCCGCGGTCGAGGAAGATGACGCCGCCGCGGTCCTCACTCTCGAGGTCGTCCCAGCCGACGCGCCGCGGGTCATCGCCTTTGTCGAAGAACGTGCGCGCGAACAGCGCCGGGCCCTCGGTGTCGTAGCCCACGAGGAGCCCGTATTCCGGCGCGCCGCCGAGCCCGAACACGAGCGGCGGCAGGTGCGCGTCGACCGCCTCGGTCACGCGATCGAGGACGAGCTCGCGCATCTCGGCATCGTAGGGCGGCGGCTCGCGGTCCAGCCGCACTCCGGCCGCGCGCGCGGCGCGGGCGAGCGTTTCGGGATCGCGCGCGGTCGCCGCCAGCGGGTCCCAGCCGGCCTCGTCGATCGTCGTGGTGAACGCCGCGCCCGACGCGCCCATGAGCCAGTCGTACTCGGTGCCGGTCGCGACCGCGAGCACGTAGGGAAACGTGTTGTCGTGACCTTCACCGAACCGGAGCGGCCCGATGTCCTTGAGGATGCGGCGCTTCGTCAGGCCGCGCTCGCGCTCTGGCTTCGCGCCCGTGCCGCGGTCACGCGCCGCCGATGGAGAGCTCGCTGATCACGAGCGTCGGGCTCCCGAGGCCGCCCGGTCCGAAGACGAGATCGGTTCCCACGGCGACGACGGCGTTCAGGAGCTGAGTCAGGTTGCCGGCGATCGTGATCCCCTGCGCGGGATGCACGCGCGCGCCGCGCTCCAGGTAGTTGCCCGTGGCGCCGAGCGAGAACTCGCCCGAGACCGGGTCGATCGTGTGCAGGTTCAGGAGCGACGTGACGGCGAGCGCGCGGTCGAGCCCGCGCACCATCGCGTCAGTGTCGTCCGCGCCCTTGGCGACGTACAGGTTCGAGGGTGCGATCCGCGCCGGAGAGCCGTAGCCCCCGCGCCGCGCATTGCCGGTCGGTTCGGCGCGCATCTTCCGCGAGGTCTTCAGCGACGTGAGGTATCCCCGAAGGACGCCCCGCTCGATGAGCGTGCGGCTCGTGGTGGCGACGCCCTCGCCGTCGAAGGGAGCGCTCCGCAATCCCTGAGGTCGCCGCGCGTCGTCGACGATCGTGACCTTGTCGTTCGCGACCCGCTGACCGACCTTGTCCGCGAAGAGGCTACGGCCCTTGAGCACGTTGTCCGCGGAGAAGAGGGGCCCGATCGCCCGGAGCAGCTCCATGGCCATCCACGGATCGAGCACCACCGGGACCTTCTGCGTCGCGAGCGGCTTCGCGCCGAGCTTCTCGACCGCGCGCTGCGCCGCGCGCATGCCGACGCGGGCCGGCTCGAGGTCCGCAAAGCGGCGGCCGGCCTCGCCGTGATAGCCGATCTGCCGTTCGCCGTTCTCCGATGCCACCGCCGACGTCATCGCGCCGCAATAGGACTCGCGGTAGGTCGCACGCACGCCGGTCGTGGTGGCGATGATCGTCGTCGACTCGGAATCGCTGTACGTCGTCTTTCGGAACTGCTTGACGCGCGGATCGGCGGCGCGCGCGGCCTCCTCGACCATCCGCGCGACCGCCGCGCGCTCGGTGAGCGGCCGGTCGACGATCCCGGCCTGGTAGATGTCGAGGTCGGCGTCATCGATCGGTCGCGTCGCGAGGTTCAGGTCGGCGTCAGCTTCGGTCAGTCGCGACATGCGTCGCGCGATGTCGGCGCAGGACCGGATGCCCGATGCCGAGAGGTCGCTCGTGTATGCGAAGCCGAGCCGCTGCTCGTCGAGGACGCGGATGCCGATGCCGCGCTCGCCGCGCGCGATGACGGCCTCGATCGCGCCCTCCTTTATCTCGACCGAACCAGACTGCGCCTCACGCAAGAAGACCTCGCCCGCCATGCCGCGCAGCGCATCGAGCGCCGCATCCACCGTCGCGTCGTTGGAAAGCCGCTCGCTCACGGCGTTGCCCCCGTGTTGCGGGTGGCACGGGGGAGCGGGTTGCGCACGAGCCGTATGGCCGGCCGCGTCGCTCGCTCGGGGAGGTCAATGCGCGGAAGCGGGCCGGTAGGCGAGTGCGCGGCCCCGACCCCGGGACAGGACCCGCAACACGCTTTCGCGAAGGCTGTCACTTGAGCTTTCCGCCGACGACGACCGACGGGATGCGGATCGTGGGCTGCGCGTCGGCGACGGGCGCGCCCTGGCCATCCTTGCCGCAGGTGCCCGTCGAATAACCGAGATCGCTTCCGACCATGTCGATCTCGCTCATGAGCTTCGGGCCCTGTCCGACGAGCGTCGCGCCCCGCAGCGGCTCGGCGAGCTTCCCGTCGCGGATGCGATAGCACTCGGTGATCTCGAAGGCGAAGTTGCCGGAGACGACGTCCACCTGGCCGCCGCCCATCTTCTTGACGAACACGCCGTCCTTGACGGATCGCAGGATCTCGTCGGGATCGGACTTGCCTGGCGCGATCATCGTGTTCGTCATCCGGCAGATGGGCAGGTAGCGGAACGACTCGCGACGCGCGTTGCCGCTCCGCGGGATCCCGAGCTTTTCGGAGTGCTTGCGATCCGATAGGTAGGTGCGAAGGATCCCGTTCTCGATGAGGACCGTGCGGTTCGTCGGCGATCCCTCGTCGTCGATCGCCGACGTGCCGCGGCGATTCGGGTCGGTGCCGTCGTCGATGACGGTGATGAGCTCGCTCGCGACCTTCTCGCCGATCCGCCCGGAGTACACCGACAGGCCCTTCAGGTTGAGGTCGGCCTCGAGCCCGTGCCCGACGGACTCGTGGATCAGCGTTCCGCCGGCCTCGCTCGAGAGGACGACGGTGTAGGTGCCGGCGGGCGCGGGAGCCGCCCCGACGTTGAGCACCGCGCGCCGCGCGGCGTCCGTCGCCGCCTGCTCCACGGCCTCGTCGGTGAGCATTTCGAACCCGGCGGTCCCGCGGAGCGCCTCGAATCCCGACTCGAGCACGTCGCCCTGCTTGGCGACGACCTGCACGGCGAGGTTGAGCCGCACGCGCGTGTCGGTCCTGAGGAGCCCGTCGCTGTTCGCGATGAGCACCTCCTGCACGCTCTCGCCGTAGCTCGCGGTCACCTGGTGCACGCGCGGGTCGAGCGCTCGCGCGACGTCGTTCGCTCGCCGCAGCAGGCCCACCTTTCGCTCCACGGCGACCGAGCGCGGATCGATCGCGACGGTCGACGGACTCGTGATCTCGTCCGGCGCCAGCTCGTCCGCCTCATGAAGCTCGCCGCCCTCGGCGACGCTGCGTGCCGCGCGGCCGGCGAGCGCGATGAGATCGTCGGCGTCGGCGACGTTGCCGTTCGCGTAGGTCGTCCTCTCGCCGCTGGTGACGCGTATGCCCGCACCCTGATCGACGCCGCTGATCGCGTCCTCGATGTGGTCGTCGTCGAGGATCAGCTGAAGCGTCTCGTGACGCTCCCAGAAGAGCTCTGCCCAGTCGCCGCCCCGCGAGAGCGCGGTGCGGACCGCCTGTGCGACCTCCCGCGCACCGATCGAGGACCTGCTCGCTACCGCGGTTGCGATGGCCGCCCCTCCGCTCCCATGAAGAGGATCGATCGTACGACTTCTATTCGCCGATGACAGTTATGGTCGCGATGCGAGCGCGTGGGCCATCGAGCTCGGCGAAGTAGATCCCCTGCCATGTGCCGAGCGCGATCGCGCCTTCGCGCACGGGAAGCGTGATCGATCCGCCGACGAGCACCGACTTCACGTGTGCCGGCCCGTTCCCTTCGGCGTGCGAGTACTTCGCGTCTCTGGGAACGGCGCGTTCGAGCGCGGTGAGCACGTCCTTCTGAACGTCCGGGTCCGCGTTCTCGTTCACGAACACGGCCGCCGTGGTGTGGGCGACCGTCACCGCGACGATGCCGTCGGCGATCTTCGCGCGCGTCACGGCCGCCTTCACTCGCGCGGTGATGTCGATGGTCTCCTCGCGCTTCGTGGTCTCCACCGAGATCTGCTCGTGCCTCACGCTCACGTTCGCACCGCCGCTCCCTCGTGATGTTCCACGATGCGCGCCAGCAGCGCGGCGTTGGCGTTGCCGCCGCTCACGACGAGCACCGACTTCCGGCCGCGGGGGTCGATCTTTCCGGAGCGGACCGCCGCGAGGGGAGCCGCGCCGGAGGGTTCGACGAGCAGCGAAGCCGACTCCAGGTACTCGTAGGCGGCCGATTCGAGGTCGTCGTCGGTCACGGTCACGAACTCGTCGACGTAGCGCGACGCGAGCGCGACGTTCAGCGCGTCGGTGCTCTTCGCGACGAGCTTGTCGGCGACGCTATGCGGGTGGTCGAGCTGCACGGGATGCCCCGCGCGCACGGAGCGGCCCACGGCGTCGGCACCCTCAGGCTCGACGCCGACGATCCGAACGTGCGGTCTCGTCGAGCGGATCGCGAGGCCGATCCCGCTGATGAGCCCGCCGCCTCCGACCGCGACGACGACGAGCTCGACGTCGGGAAGATCCTCGAGGATCTCGAGCCCGATCGTGCCCTGGCCGGCCACGATCAGCGGATCGGCGTACGGGTGCACCAGCGTCTTGCCCTGCTCGCGCTCGATGCGATGAGCGAGCGCGAGCGTGTCGTCGTAGACCTCTCCCTCGAGTAGCACC
>DATBKH010000158.1:0-9250 GCA_036555955.1 Candidatus Limnocylindria bacterium
GAAAGCGCGCGATATGGTCCGACCGCTCGATCGCGGTGCCCCAGTGCGGGTGCACCGCGGTCACGAGTCCGCGCTCGCCGGCGAGGGCGGCCACGCGGTCGACGCCGTCGATGAGGTCGCGCCACTCCGCCGCGGTGAGCTCGCCCGCGTCGCTGTACCCCGCGCGCGGCAGCGAGGGGGCCAGCACGAGCACCTCGGACCCGCCCGCCGCGAGCCAGTCGGCCTGCTTGGAGACCGAGGCGAGCTCGCTGCTCCGGCGATCGGGAACGTGCAGCACCGCGGTGACGAACCCTCCGACGAGGCGAAGGCCGCGCTCTTCGAGCAGGCGCCGCGCCAGGGTGGCGTCCGCTGGGAGGAATCCGGGCGGTCCCGCCTCGGTCGCGGTGATGCCGAGATCGCGCATGTCGCCCAGCACCCGGCCGGGGTCGAGCTGGAGACCCCAGTTCGGCACCTCGCAGACGCCCCACGAGATCGGCGCGGCCGCGAGCTTCATCTGCGTCAAAGAGACTCGCAGTTTAGAGTCGCGCGCGAATGAAGATCGCGATCCTGGGCGTCGGCCGGCTCGGCGCGTTCCACGCGAAAGTGCTTCGCGAGCTGCCAGGGGTGGACGATCTCGCGATCAACGACGCCGACGCCGCACGGGCGGGGGCGCTCGCGGCGGAGCTCGGGGCGCGTCACGCGCCGTCAGCCGAAGCCGCGATGGACGGCGCCGACGCCGTGGTCATCGTCACGCCGACAGGGACGCACGCCGACCTGATCCGCCGCGGGCTCGACCGTGGCCTCGCCATCTTCTGCGAGAAGCCGATCGCCCTCGATCTGGAGTCGACGAAGACGGTGGTCGAGCAGGTGGAGCGTACGAAGGGCCGCGTGCAGATCGGCTTCCAGCGACGGTTCGATGCGGGATTTCGCGAGGCACGGCGCCGCGTCCGCGACGGCGCGCTCGGCACGGTCTACAGCTTTCACATGACCAGCCGGGACGCGCTGCCGCCGCCCGATGCGTACATCGAGACCTCGGGTGGCCAGTTCGTCGATCAGCTCATCCACGATTTCGACGTGACGCGATGGATGTTCGGGGACGAGGTGGACGAGCTTTACGCCACCGGATCGACGCTGGGATACCCGCAGTACGCGAGGTGGAACGACAACCCGACGAGCGCCGCGATCCTGAGGCTGCGCGGCGGCGCCGTCGGGCTCCTGCAGGCGGCGCGGCACAACGAGGCCGGCTACGACATCCGCGTGGAGGTGTACGGCGCGAAGGACACGCTCGCCGTCGGTCTCGACCCGCGGACCCCGATGACCTCGGTCGAGCGCGATGGTCCCAAGATGAAGAGTCCCGCGTACCCGTCCTTCTTCGTGCGCTTCGACGCCGCGTACCGAGCGGAGCTCGCGCACTTTCTGAAGTTCGCCCGCGGCGAGGCGGAGAACGCGTGCACGGTCCGCGACGGCATGGAAGCGCTCCGCATCGCCATCGCGGCGCGCACGTCGCTCGCCGAGCGCAGGCCGGTGAAGCTCTCCGAGATCGCGTGACCGTTCGCGTCCACGTCCTCGGGAGCGGGAACGCGTTCAGCGACGGAGGGCGCGCCAATGCGGCCATCCACGTCACCGCGCCCGGCGTCTCGCTGCTGCTCGACTGCGGGGGCTCCGCGCTGCCCGCGATCAAGAGACACATCGATCCCGCGACCATCGACGCCGTCGCCGTCACGCATCTTCACGGCGATCACTTCGGCGGGATCACCTTCCTCGTGATCGAGCAGCACTTCGCTGGACGCAAGAAGGAGCTGGTCTGCGGGGGCCCACCTTCGCTCGACAAGCGGCTTCGCGCGTCCGAGCAGGCGCTCTACCCGGACTTCTTCGGGCCGGTCGCCCTGGGATTCCCGCTCCGAACGGTCGTGCTCGGCACGGAGCCGGCCGAACTGGGCGGGGCGCGGGTGACCGCGCTGCCGGTGCGCCACGTGAAGCTCGCCGAGCCGCACGGCCTGCGCGTCGAGGTCGCGGGCAGGCTGATCGCGTACTCCGGAGACGCGCGGTGGTCCGAGGATCTCGCGGCAGTCGCGCGGGGCGCCGACCTCTTCATCTGCGAGGCGTCCTACTTCGACCGGGCGGACCCCGCGCACATCTCGTATCGCGAGGTGATGGCGCATCGTGACGACTTCGGCGCGAAGCGGATCGTGCTCACGCACCTGGGCGCGGAGACGCTGGCGCGGGTGTCCGAGCTCGAGCTCGAGCACGCGATCGACGGGACGGTGTTCGAGGTCTGACGGCGCGGAGCCCAGTCAGCGCAACGCGCTGAAGCTCCGGTACCAGCGTGGCTTTCGTTCTCGACGCGCGGTGATGTGGACGCGCGTTTTGACAGCGGCTGCTACTGGGCTATGAGGTGAACGCGATCGGGCGGGACGGAGAGCGACACCGCGCCGTCGAGCTCCGGCCGGGCGCCGGGGTCGGGCTGATCGACGATCCACTCGCGGTCGTCGACCTTCACCCAGTACCGCATGGTGTCGCCGAGGAAAGCGCGGCGCGCGACCGTGCCCGCCAGGGCGATGCCCTGCGCCGGGGCGCCGGCGGGCGCGATCGTGAAGCTTTCGGGGCGGACGCAGAGGCGGACGTCCTGACCCGCGCCGACGTCGATGTCCGGCTTGCGCAGCACCGCCTCGCGCTCTCCGAACCGAACGGCCACCTCGCCGTCGCGGACCGTCGTGACGCGGGCGGGAACGAGGTTCACCGCTCCGACGAAGTCGGCCAGGAACGCCGTCCGCGGCCGGTAGTAGATCTCCCACGGAGTACCGGCCTGCTCGACCTTCCCCGCGTTCATGACGGCGATCCAGTCGGACAGCGACAGCGCCTCCTGTTGATCGTGCGTCACGTACACGAACGTCATCCCAAGCCGCCGCTGGAGCGTCCGCATCTCGACCCGGAGCTGCTCGCGGAGCTTGGCGTCCAGGTTCGAGAGCGGCTCGTCGAGGAGCAGCACCTGGGGCTCGATGACCAGGGCGCGCGCGACTGCGACCCGCTGCTGCTGCCCGCCCGACAGCTGGCTTGGCCAGCGGTCCTCCATCCCTTTGAGGCCCACGAACGCGAGGGTCTCGCTCACGCGGCGAGCGCGCTCGGGCGCCGACACGCGCGCTACGCGCAGGCCGTAGGCCACGTTGTCGCGAACGGTCATGTGCGGGAAGAGCGCGTAGTCCTGGAAGACCATCGCCGTGCCGCGCCGGTGCGCCGGCAGGTCGTTCACGCGGCGGTTGCCGATCTCGATGTCTCCCGAATCCGGGTCGTAGAAGCCCGCGATCATCCGCAGCGTCGTCGTCTTGCCGCATCCGGACGGGCCCAGCAACGTGGCGAAGGCGCCCTTCGGGACGTCGAACGAGACGTCGTCGACCGCGGTCACCCCACCGAAGCGTTTGGTGACGTGCGAGACGCGAAGGTGGGCGGTCTGAGGGAGGTGCAGCTCAGGCACGGGCGGCTCCGAGCGCGATGCGGCCACGCGCCAGCGCGGCGAAGATCGAGAGCGCGAGGATCGCGAGGCCGATGTCCGCGACCGTGTACGCGGTGGCCGCGCCCCAGTTGAGATCGCCCACGAGCTGATAGATGCGGATCGTCGCGACCGTGCTCGCCGGCGTGAACAGGAAGATCACGAGCGAGAGCGTGGTGACGGCGCGCACGAACGTCGTCACGAAGCCGACGCGGAGGGACCCGCCGAGCATCGGCAGGATCACCTCGCGAAACCCGCGGAGGCTCGATGCGCCGAGGCTCGTCGCGGCCTCGTCGATCGAACGATCGATCTGACGCAGACCCGCGACGGCGGCTTGGTACCCCACGGGAATGTTCCAGAAGATGAGGGCGATGATGATGAGCCATCCCCGGTAGATGAAGTCGAGCCACGGCTGGTTGAAGGAGAGCAGATAGCCCAGTCCGAAGAAGATCCCGGGGATCGCCGCCGGAAGGATCAAGAGCAGGTCGAGGACGCGCACTCCGCGCCAGCGACCGCGCTGCACGAGCCAACCGGCGAAGAGCGCGAAGATCGCCGAGAACGCGGCGGCGACTGCGCTGAAGACGAGCGTGTTGCGGAGGGCGTCACCGTTCGTGCCGCTCAGGACGTATTCGAAATGCTCGGTCGTGAACTGCAGGTTGTTCGGGAACCGGAGCGTCAGCGCGCTCACGAGAAGACTCCCGTACACCAGGAGGATGACGCCCGCGAGCGCGAGGCACGCCGCGAAGCACGCCCAGCTCACCGCGGGACTGACGGGCGGCCGCGGCATCGTCGACGCGCGCCCGGAGATCGTCACGAACGAGCGCCCGCCGTCGAGCCGGACCTTCGCGAGATACAGACCGAGCGCGAGCAGAACGAGGATCGTGCTGACCGCCGCCGCGCTCGTGAATTCGCCGAAGCTCGAGATGAGGCTGTAGGCCTGCGTCGGCAGGACGTAGAACGTGCCGCCGATGAGCTGCGGGTTTCCGAAGTCCTCGAGGATGTAGATGGCGGTCGTGAGGATCGCCGCGCCCAGACCCGGACGTGTGAGCGGAAGGGTCACCGTCCAGAAGACCCGCCACGAGCCCGCGCCCAGGTTGCGCGCCGCCTGCTCCATGCGCGGATCGCTTCGCGAGAGGGCGTCGGCGATGAGCTGGTAGGCGAACGGGAAGAACGCGATCGTCTGCACCCCCCAGACGCCGTTCAGCCCGTAGATGCTCGGCGACTGGCCGAAGACGCCGTAGCTGACGATCCCGCGCGCGCCGAAGAGCAGCGTGTACGCGGCCGCGACGACGAACGGCGGAGAGAGGAGCGGCAGGATGCCGACGAGCCTGAAGAACGGCTTCCAGCGCATGTGCGAGTACACCATCGCGTAGGCGTAGACGAACCCGAGCGCGACGGCGGTCGTCGTCGACAGAAGCGTGAGCTGCACCGAGTTGCGGAGCGGCGTGAACCAGGTCCCCTCCTGGAGGAACTGCACGTAGCCGCCGGCCCCGGGTGTCAGCACGACCTGCAGCTGTGGCAGCACGATGAACACGACGACGAGCGCTGAGACAGCCAGCAGCGCGAGCAGGAGTGCCGGCTCGCGCCGCAGGCTGCGCATCGACTAGCTCTCGGGTCTTACTGCGGCCAGCTCGAAGGGAACTGGCCTAGCAGCAGACCGCGGGAGCGCAAGGACCGAGGACTATTGGATGCCTACCGCGGTCTGCCAGAGCTTCTGGATACGGGTCTTGTTGTCGGTAGCCCACTGGCGGTCGTAGTTCACAAGGCTGACCTGATCGAGCGTCGGCGACCCCGGAGCCGGCGCCACGTCCTTGAGCACCGAGCCGCGGTTCGACAGCTTGACGTTGAGCTCGGCGGCCTCCTTCGTGAGCACCCAGTCGACGAAGGCCTTCGCCGCGGGCAAGTTCTTTCCGCCCTTCACGATGCTGACCGCGCCGACCTCGAACCCCGTGTCCTTCGGGACCGTGAGGTCGATCCGGCTCGGGTCCTTCGCCTTCTCGGTGAGGATGTCGTGGCTCCAGTTCGGAGCGCCGGCCGCCTCGCCGTTCGCGATCGACGTGATGACGCCGGGCGAGGTCGCGCCGTAGGACAGGATGTTGGCGTGGAGCTTCTTCATGTAGTCCATCGCCTTCGTCTCGTCGCGGTTGAACCGGAAGATCTGCGTCGCGATGAAGATGTATCCACCGCCCGTCTTGATCGGGTCCGGCAGGATGACCTTGCCCTTCCAGGACGGGTCGAGGAGGTCGTCCCACGTCGCCGGCTTCTTGCCGCCGAGGTCGCTGTTGAGACGGCTCGTGTTGGAGACGAAGCCGAAGATGCCCGTGTACCAGCCGGTCCAGAGCCCCGACGCCTCCTTGAACTGCGAAGCGACGGTGCTCGCGTTCGGCGAGATGTAGGCCTCGAGCAGGCCCTGCTTTCCGAGCGGGTCGTGGAACTCGCTCGAGCCTCCGACGAAGATGTCCGCCTGCGGGTTGTTCTTCTCCGCGGTGATCTTCGTCTGAAGGTCGCCGGCGGCCGCGAGCGGCAGGACGCTGACGTTGATCCCCGTCGTCCTCGTGAACGCCCCGAACAGCTGGTTGTTGGTGGACTCGTTCAGCGCCGAGTAGATCGCGATCGTGCCCGTCGCCTTCGCGGTCGCGCTCGCCGATGCGCCGGTCGACGGCGACGGCGACGTTGCCGCGGGCGCGCCACCGCAGGCCGCGACGAGCGCCGTCGCCCCCGCGAGCTTCAAGAACTTGCGTCGGTCTAGCTCAGGTGTCATTCGACCCCTCCCCTGTTCCTCGCGCCGATACTACGCTCGTGCCCGTCCTTCGGACCACGATCGACACTCGTGATCTCGCGGCCGGACGTAACCGCGAGGCGATGACGAGCCTCGTCGCGGAGCTTCGTGAACGCCTCGCGAACGCACGCCAGGGCGGAACGGAACGGGCTCGCGAGCGGCACACCAAGTCCGGAAAGCTCCTGCCGCGCGACCGGGTCGAGCGGCTCCTGGATCCGGGGACGGCCTTCCTCGAGCTCTCACCGCTCGCCGCGTACGGCTTGTACGACGACGAGGCTCCCGGCGCCGGGATCATCACGGGCATCGGCCGCGTGAGCGGCACCGAGTGCGTCATCGTCGCGAACGACGCCACGGTGAAAGGTGGCTCGTACTACCCGCTCACGGTGAAGAAGCATCTCCGCGCGCAGGAGATCGCGCTCGAGAACCGGCTGCCTTGCCTGTATCTCGTCGACTCCGGCGGAGCGTTCCTCCCGCGCCAGGACGAGGTCTTCCCGGATCGCGACCACTTCGGGCGCATCTTCTACAACCAGGCGCGTCTTTCGTCGCTCGCGATCCCGCAGATCGCGCTCGTGATGGGATCCTGCACCGCCGGCGGCGCGTACGTGCCGGCGATGAGCGACGAGACCGTGATCGTGAAGGGCCAGGGCACGATCTTCATCGGCGGGCCGCCTCTCGTGAAGGCCGCGACCGGCGTCGACGTGTCCGCTGAGGAGCTCGGCGGCGCGGACGTGCACACGCGCGTCTCCGGCGTCGCCGATCACCTCGCGCTCGACGACCAGCACGCCATCTCGATCGCGCGGGACATCGTCGCGCAGCTCGAGCGTCCGCTCTTCTGGGGTGAAGAGGATCGGGTCGATCCGCAGCCGCCCGCTCACGACCCCCGGGACCTGTACGCGCTCGTGCCGCAGGATCTTCGAACCCAGTACGACGTGCACGAGGTCATCGCCCGGATCGTCGACGGGTCCCGCTTCCACGAGTTCAAGGCGCTGTACGGGACGACCATCGTGTGCGGCTTCGCGCGCATCGAAGGCTTCCGCGTCGGGATCGTCGCGAACAACGGCGTCCTCTTCAGCGAGTCGGCGCTCAAAGCGGCGCACTTCATCGAGCTCTGCAATCAGCGGCGCGTGCCGCTGGTCTTCCTCCAGAACATCTCCGGCTTCATGGTCGGCCAGGAGTACGAAGCCGGCGGCATCGCGAAGGACGGCGCGAAGATGGTCACCGCGGTCGCGTGCAGCACCGTCCCGAAGTTCACCGTGATCGTCGGCGGGAGCTTCGGAGCTGGGAACTACGGCATGTCGGGGCGGGCGTATTCGCCGCGCCAGCTCTGGATGTGGCCGAACGCGCGCATCAGCGTGATGGGCGGGGAGCAAGCCGCCACGGTGCTGTCGCTCGTCGGCACCTTCAAGGACGACGCCGAACGGGATGCCTTCAAGGCGCGCATTCGCGAGCAGTACGAGACGCAGGGCTCACCGTACTACTCGACCGCGCGGCTCTGGGACGACGGGATCATCGACCCGCTCGACACCCGCACCGTCCTGGCGCTCGGCATAGCCGCGGCGCGGCACGCCCCGATCGAAGAGGTCCGCTACGGCGTCTTCCGGATGTGACCGGTGAGGCGGTCGAGGGTCGCGAGAAGCGCGTCGACGTCGAACGGCTTCGTCATCACCGCGTCCGCACCGAGCATGTCGGGTTCAGCCGCCGCGGCCGCGTGGGCCGAGACCACGAACAACGGCACGCCGGCGAAGCGCTGACGCAGGGTCTGTATCCATTCGACCGCGGACTCGCGGCGGTAGGCCTTGAGCGGCACGAGGTCGGTGATGACGACGTCCGCGTTCGGTTCGCCGCTGCCGGCGGGGACGCCTCGGCCGACGACCGTCGTGTAGCCCGCATCGCCGAGAACGGTCCGGAGCAGATCGAGAATGATCTGGTCGTCATCCAGGACGAGGACCGTCGGCATTCAGGAACGTTCATATCGGTGAGGTAACGAATTCGCAACTTACGCCGCTGCTCAAGCGCGCGGTGCGCGGCGCGACCACGGGCATGTCCGATGCATACATACGGTCCGAAGAACGACAAGTTTGGTTGAGGTCCGAGCATGGAAGCGGTGACTGCCCAACCCATCGATCCGGCGGCGGTCGCGAACGCCGAACGGCAAGCGTTGTCGCCCCCATCGGAGGAGCGCATGCGCAAGCTGCTCGACGTGCTGTGCGATGGGACGAGACTCAAGATCGTGAGGGCGCTCCGCGACAACCAGCTCGCGGCCAGTGACCTCGCGCGCGTCCTCGGACGCAGCCGCTCCGCGACGAGTCAGCACCTCCGCGTCCTGCGCGAAAATGCCATCGTCGCGCCGACGCGGAACGGCAACGTCGTTCGCTACCGGCTGTCGTCGGACCTCAACGCCGAGATCCTCGAGGACGTCGGCCGCGCCTTCGATCGCCTGGAGTCCAGCTCAGCGGCCTGACCGCGAAGGCAGATCCCCCGGCGTGTCCACGTCCTGACGCCACGCGCCCTCTGGATCCGCGCTCGACCAGATGTCTTTCGGAAGGACGACCGCTTCGAGCGCCGTCATGAGCGCCCGCAGCCGGCGCTCGCCTCTTCCGTACACGAGCTGGCCGACCTCGCGCGCGCGATCGACCGGGACGACCGCCGGAAGCGGCGGGGCATCTCGGCCGTCGCCGAGCGTGACCGCTCGCGCGCGGCGGCGCGCTTCGCCGAGCATGAGCTCCACCAGAGAAGCTGTAAGTCCGGGCATGTCCGCGCCGGCGATCGCCGCGTCGTCGCCGGTCGCGCCGAGAAGCCCGGCGACCGCACCCGACAGCGGGCCCTCGTGCGGCGCGCCGTCCCGCGCATACCGAACATTCGTGACTCCGGCGGGCAGACCCGGCTCCGGGGCGTCGGGCGCGATCACGACGAGGACCTCGTCGCACGCGCCGCGGAGCGCGACGAGCGGCAGGTGAAAGAGCGGGATCCCATCGACGAGCGCGATGTGCTTCGGCCGGCCGAAG
>DATBKH010000159.1:0-3635 GCA_036555955.1 Candidatus Limnocylindria bacterium
CGGAGCGCCTGCACGTTCTCCATGCCGACGCCGGTGTCCTGATCGCCCCAATGACCGAGGATCGGTCCGTGCATCTCGGATGCGGCCTCGAGCGGCGTCGGCTTGGTGCGACCGTCGGCCGGGAAGCCGTAGTACGAGACCGTCGCCGCCAGGTCATCGCGTCGCGCGCAAAGGAGCAGCGACTGCGTCCCGCCCATGCAGAACCCGATCGTGCCGACGGTTCCGTTCACGTCCGACTGGCCGAACAGCCAGTCGACGGCCGCGAGCATGTCGCGGCCCCAACGGTCGAAGTCGAGTCGCTTGGCACGGGCGGTCGCGGCATCGCGCGTCGGCTCGGGAAGCGAGCCCTCACGGAAGAAGTACTCAGCCGTCAGAGCGACGAAGCCCGCCTGCGCGATCCGTCTGGCCAGCTGGTCGTAGAAGGGGCTGCGGCCGAAGACGTCGTTGATGATCAGGACCGCGGGCGCGGGCGTGCGCTCGGGCAGCGCAAGCAAGCCGGACATGACTCCGTCTTCGACCGTGACGGCCGCGTCACGCACAGCGACGTCGGGGGTCGGCGTTCCGGCCGGCACCTCCGGATGACACATCGGCGACGCGACGATACCGCGCGCGCACCGCGACCCGCTCGCGGCCCACAGCTAGCCGCTTCGACCATGAGGAGCGCGTCTCCCTGACGTCGGCTGCGGTCGCTTCGCGCACGGCACGGAGCCCGAGTCCGATGCGCGCGTAGTCGTGCCGGACGGCGAGGAGCGTCGCGGGCGTTATCTCGCCCAAACCATCGCGCGGCGTGGCCGAGAGGATCACGCGAAGCTCGCCGCCTGGCCGCACGAGACGTGCGAGCGGCTCGAGCACCGCGGCGTCGGCGCGAATGAGCCCGCGTAGGAGCGATCCCCACGGAAAGTGCACCGTGGCTTCGTCGGCGATGCCGGCGAGCTGGAGACGCTCGATGCTCTCGACGAGGAACGCGGTATTCGAAACAGCGAGGCGATGCGCGCGCCAGGCACCTTCCGTGAGCGCGTCCGGGCTCGCGTCCAGCGCGATCGCGAAGAGGCTCGGATCGTCGAGCGCCCGGCTCAGCACATAGGCGCCGTCGCCGGCGCCGACATCGACCAGGACCCGCGCATGTGCGCGGGCCGCTTCCGCGATCTAACCGACGTCTACGTCGACGATCCGCTTGCCGAGGAGTCCACGCATACATCGAATGGTAGCCCGCTCACCCGGCGGGAACCGCGGAGCGGGTGCCGCTGTACGGAGATCGAAACCGCGGAGGTGCTGCGATGTGGCGGATCGGTCTGCTCGCGGGTCTGTTCGCGCTCCTGAGTCTTGGACTCGTCGCGGACGCGGGCTGCACGACGTGCCTCACCTCCGCGTTCGTGCAGCACGACGGCACGAGCGTCCGCTTGACGTTCACCGCCGCCGCCGACGACGTCAGCGCGCTTCCCTCGTCGGTGAACGCGGTCGTCATGCAGGTGGACGGTCAACGGACGAAGTGCCTCACCGTGCTGTTGCCGCGAGTCGCGGCCACGCACGGCACGGGCATCTATGCCGGCACGTTCGGAGCGTACGGGTCGTACACCCACAGCGGACGTGTAGACCTCGGCGGACAGATCTACGACTTCACGGTGCCGCTCGACGGCAAGCCCGGCACGGTCCAGCTCTCGGCGGACCAGTCCCCGCTCCCGAACCGTGGGTTCACCGTCCAGGTCACCGCCGCGCCGGTGACTCCGGCGCCGACGCTCGCTCCGACTCCGTCGGCGCCGAGCCTGCCGTCGATCGATCCCGCGTTCCTCATCGGCGGTGGCGTCGTCGTCGTCACGATCCTCGGCGCGTACGTGGATCGGCGGCGTGCTCTGGCGCGTAGCCTCGCCGGATAACCGAGTCCGCCGCGCAGTCGCTACGGCCGCTCGCCGCACTCGTCGCGGCGAGCGCGATCTCCGCGGCAGCCTGGGCCTACGCGCTGGAGGGCGACTGGACGCGGGGCCTCAACGCGGCCTCTGGCCTGCGCAATCCGGTCCCGCCGAGCGTCGAGACGGTGAACGCCGGACGCGCCATCTATCGCGAGCGCTGCGTCGCGTGCCATGGAGAGCGGGGCCGCGGCGATGGGCCGGCCGGTGTGACGCTCGAACCGCGTCCGGCCGACCTGGTGCTGCACGTTCCGCAGCATCCGGACGGGGAGCTCTACTACTTCATCAGCGTCGGATTCCCGCAGAGCGCGATGCCGTCGTGGCGCTCGGTGCTCAGCGAGGAGCAGCGCTGGCAGCTCGTGCACTACCTGCGCGTGCTCGCCAGCGGTAACCCCTAGGTCTGGCGCGCGGCGTCGACCGCCTCGAGCGCGTTACCCACGAGCCGTTGCGCTCCACCGAGCGCGCGCGGCACGTCGAAGCGGCGGTCGAAGCTTCCGAGGTTCTCGGCGGCCTCGAGCGCTTCCTCGAGCGCCGACTGCGCGAGGCGCAGCGCCGAGCCGAGGCGCTCGAGCTCACCGGAGTCGATCTCGCTCATCGCCGCATCATCGCATCGCGCGGGTATCCTCGGTCGAGGTGGCATCACTCAAGTCGATCCGGCGCGTACCCCAGATCCGGCAGTTCACCGACGAATCCGTCCCCGACGAGGTCGTCGATCGGCTTCTCGAGCTCGCGCGCTGGACGGGAAGCTCGAAGAACGGTCAGCCGTGGCACTTCATCGTGGTCCGCGAGCGCGACACGTTGAAGAAGCTCGGCGCGCTCCGGCCGAACATCAATTGGGCGGCCGCCGGCCCGGTGGGGATCGCGATCGTGCTCGAGGGAAAGGACGCGCTCGGCGAGGCCTACGACGAGGGCCGGCTGACCGAACGCCTCCTCACCGGCGCCACGCTCCTCGGCTACGGCGCCGGTGTCGCCTGGTACGGCGAGCCCGACAAGCAAGCCGAGGCGAAGCGATTGCTCGGGATCCCGGCCGAACGAACCGCGCGCCAGATCGTCATGGTCGGCCGCCCCAAGACCCGCGAGGACCCGCGACCGACCGGGCCGCGTCGCGGACGGAAGCCGCTCGCCGAGCTCGTGAGCGCGGAGCGCTTCGGCACCAAACGCGCTAAGCCGCCGACGGAGAGGGGTCGGAGGGGATACCTGCCCCTATGAGGAGTTGAGTGAAAGGGGCGCCTTGCGGCGCCCCTCTTTGCCCTACTCGAGATAGTCCTTGAGCTTGCGGCTCCGCGACGGATGCCGCAGCTTGCGGAGCGCTTTCGCCTCGATCTGGCGGATGCGCTCGCGGGTGACGTTGAACTCGCGGCCGACCTCCTCGAGGGTCCGGGTGCGGCCGTCCTCGAGCCCGAAACGGAGCTGGAGCACGCGCCGCTCGCGCCCGGTCAGCCCCTCGAGAACGGACTCGACCTGCTCCTTCAGGAGCTTGTGGCTCGCGGCGTCGCTCGGCGCGAGGGCCTGGTTGTCCGGGATGAAGTCGCCGAGATGGCTGTCCTCTTCCTCGCCGATCGGGGTCTCGAGCGAGACCGGGTCCTGCGCCACCTTCAGGATGTCGCGCACGCGGTCCGGCGTGATCTCCATACCCCGGCCGATCTCCTCGCTCGTCGGCTCGCGCCCGTACTCCTGGACGAGCCGGCGCGAGACGCGCACCAGCTTGTTGATCGTCTCCACCATGTGCAC
>DATBKH010000160.1:0-3470 GCA_036555955.1 Candidatus Limnocylindria bacterium
CGTTCCTCTTTCGAGGGCTCCTAAAGAGCTACGCGGCGGCCCGAGAGGAGCTGCACGAGCAGCACGATGAGCGCGATCACCAAGAGGATGTGAATGAGCGGGCCGAGCGACAGGAACCCGCCGAGCGCCCACAGGATCAACAGGATCAGGACGATCGTCCAGAGCATCTGTGGCTACCTCCTTCCGACGGTCGTAAGTACCGCAGAAACTTCGCAAGCCACGTGCCACGGGCGTTCGGGGGCCCGGACGATCGCCCGTCGCACGACGGGCCCGCACGAGCCCTCCCCAAAACGAAGAACGCCCCCCACCGGGGGCGCTCTTCGGCTGCGGTGAGGCGGAAGTTTCTTTAGCCCTTGGTCAACTGCCCGCGGATCACTCCACCGCCGTGCGCGGTCGAGTGGAAGTTGACGTAGTAACCGGCGGGGTTGGCCATGATCGCTGTGATGACGGCCGGATCCGCGGCGCTGTTCGTCCTGGAGAACGTCACGGCGCCGTTCGCGAGGGTGATGTCTCCGGCCTTGAGGGTGCTGTCGATCTTCACCGGTCCGTTCACGCCGGTGGCGCCTTCGTGGATGTGGCCGATGTTGATCGCGGTCGTCGCCGGGCATCCCGTGATCGAAACGTCGAACTTCGCGCTCGTGCTGGTGAAGGTCACCGTCGCGGTGCCGGTGCAGGTTGCCTCGGCGTCGGCGATCGGCGGATTCTCGTTCGCGGCCTTGAGCTCAGCCTTGAACGTGTTCGCCGGCGTCGGCGACGGCGAGGCCGTTGGCGACGGGGTCGGCGATGGGCTCGGCGCGGCGGCGGGGCTGCTGCAGGCGATCGCGAGGACGCCCGCGGCCGCGATGGCGGCGAATGCACGCATGTAGAAACCTCCCTTGCGGTTCATCCGCTTATACGCCGCAGCGAGCGGTTCGGATGAGAGCCGAGCAGACCCGTAAGCCGGATTCTGTCGTGGACGGTCATCCCTCTCGAGCGGAAGTCGCCTCCCGCCTCTAGCGGCCTACCCGGGGACGGCGCGGGCCACGCCATCGTCCCCTTACGCGGCCTTGCTCCAGGTAGCGCTTGCCCGTTTCACCCCGCTTGCGCGGGATCGTCACTGTGGCGCTGGCCTCGCCTCACGGCGGAGGGGCGTTACCCCTTACCTTGCCCTCTGGAGTCCGGACTTTCCTCGGCGGCTTTCGCCGACGCGACCGTCGGGCCTGCTCGGTGACGGTCATTATCGCAGGACCACGCGAGCTCACGAGCGGACGACCTGAGCGATGAGGCGCGCGGCGCGGACCTCATCGGCGTGCACGCGGATACCCGTCAGCTCGCCGTAGAGCTCGAAGAGCTTCGCGCCGGCGTCGGTGCCGTGGAAACGACGAGCGTCCTCGGCGAGCTCCGCGACATCGATCAGGCCGCAGCCGAGATGTGCGCGCCGCCACTCCACGACGAGTACGCCGCGCTTCGAGGAGCGCGCATGCGCGCAGGTCAGCTCGCCGTGACAGAGCACCAGCGGAAACTCCGCGAGCGCGGCCGCGGCCGCGCGCGCGTCCTCGTCGATCGGCCGGTCGAGCGCGGCGCGCTCGGCAGCGCGCTCGACGCGCTCCAGCGGCGTCAACGTCTTCACACCGAGGGCCGCCAGAGCGGGGGCGTCGCTCGCGGTCGCGCGCTCGATCGCCACCTTCGTGAGCACGATCGCGCGCGCATCTTCATGGCATGCGCTGGTCGCGTCGAGCACGTCCTCCGTCATCACCCAGGGCCACGCCGGCGTCGTCGCGGGGGGAATGCCCCGCGAGAACACGCGCGGCACCCGGTCGGTCTTGCGGGACAGAAACGGCAGGAGCTGCACCTCGAGCGCGTCCGTCGGCGGTACGCGCTTCAGCGTGAGCGAGCGGTCCTCGCCTTCTTCCTTGAAACGAATGCGCTCCACTTCCATGAGCGCGTTCTTCGTGACGAGCTCGCTCCGAACGTCACTGACCTCCGCGCGCAGGCTCCGCGCCACGAACGCGGTGAGCGGATCGACGCTCACGATCGGAGCTCGCCCTCGTCGATCGCACGGTTCGAGAGAAGATCCGCCGCGACGTTCTCCTCGCGCGGCACATGACGGATCTCGCGCTCAGGAAAGGACGCCAGAAGCGCGCCGGCGCGCAGCGCCAGCGGAACGAGGCCGGGGTGTTTGATGCGCCACAGGCCGCGCATCTGCTGGACGACGAGAAGCGAATCCATGCGCACGTCCACGGCGCTCGCCCCGCGACGCTTGGCCTCTTCGAGTCCCAGGATGAGCGCGTTGTACTCCGCGACGTTGTTCGTGGCACGGCCCAGCGGCAGCGCGAGCTCCGCGACGACCGCGCCGGTCGCGTCGTACAGGACAGCGCCCGCACCCGCGGGGCCGGGGTTGCCGCGCGCCGCGCCATCGGCGTAGAGGACGAGCCTCACCCGCCGAGGATCTGCCCGAGCCGCGCCCCGTCGACGTTGCCGCCGGACACGATCGCGACGACGCGCTCTCCCCTGCGGACGCGGACCGCCCCCGCGATGAGCGCGCCGGTCGCCGCGGCCCCCGCCGGCTCCGCGACGAGCTTCGCGCGGGAAGCGAGGAAGCGGACGCCCTCGGCGATGACCTCATCGTCGACGACGACGACATCGTCGACGCAGCGCCGGACGATCTCGAGCGGAAGCGTCCCGGCCACGGGCGCCGCCAGGCCGTCGGCGATCGTCTCGATGCGCTCGAGCCGGATCGGACGTCCTTCGTCGAGAGCCCGCCTCATGCCGGCTGCGCCGGACGGCTCGACGCCGACGACGCGCGCCGTCGGGCGCTTCGCGCGGACGACGGAGGCGATCCCCGAGATGAGGCCGCCCCCTCCCACGCCCACCACGACCAGGTCGGCTTCGGGCAGGTCCTCGAGGATCTCGAGGGCGCAGGTGCCGTGGCCGGTGATCATCGCCTCGTCGTCGTAGGGGTGCAGAAAGTACGCGCCCGCGCGGTCGCGAAGCTCGGCGACGAGCGCGATGAGCTTCGTCATGTCGGGCGCGAACACGATCTCCGCGCCGTACGCGCGGGTCGCTTCGACCTTCGCCCGCGGAGCGGTCT
The DNA here is from genome assembly GCA_036555955.1 of Candidatus Limnocylindria bacterium. Classification (GTDB taxonomy): domain Bacteria; phylum Chloroflexota; class Limnocylindria; order P2-11E; family P2-11E; genus 3-1-20CM-2-70-9. The sequence goes on from DATBKH010000160.1 coordinate 3,071, forward strand.
CGGGCATCGCGACCGTGACCTTCACTCCGGCGGTCCGGGCCGCGAACGCGATGGCCTGGGCGGCGTTTCCGGCACTCATGGTCACGATCCCTCGCTCGCGCTGCTCCTTGGTCAGCCGGGACGTGGCGAACACGGCGCCGCGAGGCTTGAACGAGCCGGTCCGCTGGAGGTTCTCGGCCTTCAGATAGCTCTCCGCGCCGATCGACTCGGAGAGCGAACGGCTCGAAAGAAGCGGCGTGCGGTGGAGCACCGGAGCGACGACCGCGCGAGCGCGTTCGACGTCCGCGAGCGAGACGGAGATGACTGACTCCTCCCGAGTGGGCCCGCCAGGGATCGAACCTGGGACCAGCAGATTATGAGTCCGCCGCTCTACCACTGAGCTACGGGCCCTAGGAGTGCC
>DATBKH010000161.1:0-26105 GCA_036555955.1 Candidatus Limnocylindria bacterium
GCGTGGGGGTCGCGGCGCCGTTCTTCGTGAACGCGGCGAGCTACTTCGCGATCATCGCCGGACTCTTCGCCATGCGCATTCCACCGGCCGCGTCGCGCATCGCGAGAGGTTCCATTCGGAGCGAGCTCGTCGGCGGTCTGCGCTACGTCCGCGCGAGCACGATCCTGCCGCTCGTGCTCGTCATCGAGGCGACGCTCTCGGTCTTCGGCCACAACCAGGCGCTCATCACCATCTTCGCGCGCGACGTGCTCCACGAGGGCGCCGAAGGGCTCGGCATTCTCCTGTCGAGCATCGGGGCGGGCGCGATCTTGGGCATGGTCGTTCTCGTGGTCGTCGGGGATATCCGCCGCAAGGGCGCGTTCATGCTCGGCGCGGGCGCGCTCTACGCCGCAACGCTCGTGGTCTTCGCCTGGTCGCGCTCGTTCCCGCTGTCGATCGCGGTGCTCGGAATGCTCGGGTTCGCCGACGCGACCTGGGGGACCATGCGCAACGCCATCGCTCAGCTCGCGGCGGAAGACGCGTACCGTGGCCGGGTGATGTCGCTCATCGTGATCGTCTCGCGGGGGCTGACGAGCGCCTCGCAGCTCCAGACGGGCCTCACCACGTCGCTCTTCGGCGCGCCCGGCGCGGCGACGATCGGCGGGCTCGCCATCGCCGGCGTGATCGGTGCGGCCGCCGCGCGAGCGCGTCCCCTGCGAGACTTCATCGCAGCCGCTCCGCGCCGCCACTTGCGTGAGCCCGTCACCGGTGTAGGAGGCAGCTAACGCTGCCGACGGAGAGGGGGTGCAGGGGATACCTCCCCTGCGATAACAGGAGGCAGCTAACGCTGCCGACGGAGGGAGACCCATGAGCCCTGCCAAGAAGTCGCAGACGAAGAAGGCCACCACGCGCAAGACGACGCGTCGCAAGCGCGGACCGGCGGAGCCGCGCGGTCCTGAGGCGCGCGAGGCGTCGCTCGACCGCGGCGACGAGCACGTGACCGCGCTCGCCGAGCACGTCGAGAAGGCCCGCGGATCGGTCCTCGCCGCGTACCGCGATCCCTACGCCGGGATGCCGCTCGTCCTGGCGTCGCTTCCGCTTGGCACCGTCGACGCGACGCCGTTCCAGCGCGATCTTTCGCGGACGCATGCCGATCGGCTGGCCACCGCGATCGGGGCATCGGGGCTTTTCCTCGACCCGGTGATCGCGATCCCGAGCGCGGAGGGGTTCTGGTCGCCGAACGGCCGGCATCGCCTGGCCGCCGCGAAGCAGCTCGGCCTGCGTTCCATCACCGCGCTCCTCACCGATGATCCCGCGCTCGCGTACCGCATCCTCGCGCTGAACACCGAGAAAGCGCACAACCTCCGCGACCGCGCGCTCGAGGTCATCCGCATGGCGCGGTCGCTCGCGAAGGAGTCGCCGCGATCCAAAGAGTCGGACCACGCCACGAGCTTCGAATCTCCAGCGTTCCTCACGCTCGGCGCGGCGTACGAGAAACGCGATCGGTTCGCGGGATCGTCGTACCACTCGATGCTCCGCCGCGTGGACCGGTTCCTCGAGGTGACGGTCCCCGCGGCTCTCCGTCAGCGCGAGCAGTGGGCGGTGCGCCTGCTCGACATCGACGACCGCGTCGCCGTCCATGTGAAGACGCTGCAAGAGCGGGGCATGAAGAGTCCCTATCTCCGGCAGGTCGTCGTCGCGCGATGCAATCCGGTGAAATGGATACCCGCGAAGAAGGGCGAGAAGCCTCCGATGACGATGGCCGAGCTGCTGACGCGCATGACCGCGAACGTGCGCAAGTTCGACCCATCGAAAGTGCGGCCGCAGGACCTCGCGATCGTCGCGGCGGTGGCGCCCGAGGAGGGCTAGCGCGCGTCGCCGGCTACTGCGGCGATACCACGCGAAGGCGCCGTCCCGGGCTTCGCGTCGCTAGGAGCAAAGTACTAGTACCGGCACCCGCAGATTGGGTGCAGACCGCGACAAAAGAGCGTCTCAGTGTTGCGAACATGCCCGATAACCTAACCGTGATGGAAGTGGTGGGACGTCAGGAAGCGCCTGTCTTCACGTGGAACCCCGTCGAACAGATGTGGGTCCAGGAGCGAGGCGGCGCCGCGAAGCCGCCGCCCCCGCCGCACGACGTGCACGCGATCCAGACCTGGTTCCTCGACACCGAGGAGAACGAGTGGATCCAGACGGTGCTCGGTCCGATGGGTCGCCAGCTCGCGGCGCAGTGGCGTGGGGCCTATCGCGTCCCCGAGGCGGCCGTCTCCCGTACGGCCAAGCCGGCGGGAAAGAAGCGCAGCCCGCTTCCCTTCGCCGTCGCGGGGATCGTCCTCCTCGCGCTCATCGGCGGCGTGGCGCTCGCGGCGCCGGGTCTCATGAATCCGGCCGCGTCGCCCGCGCCGACCGCGACCCCCGTCTCGGCGAGCGCGACGCCGCTCGCGTCCGCGAGCACCGAGCCGACCGCCGCGCCGACGCCGGAGCCGACACCCGAGCCCACCCGCGCGCCCACGCCGGTCCCCGCCACGCCGCGTCCGCGCCCCGTCGGCCCGACCTACACGCTGCCCGACGGCACGGTCGTCACGTACACCGGCCCCACGACGGCCGCCCGCAACGCAACGCTCGCCGCGTCGTTCGCGGTCGTGCGTGGGAACGGCCGCGTCGGGACCGGCTCGTTCGGGGTGTTCCTCAATGACCCGAACACCGTCGCCAACCGCCGCGCCGCGACGGGGACGCTCGATGGGAACGGCCGGATCGTGCTGCAGGTCCCGACGAACGTGCTCGCGGGTACCTACCAGCTCCTCTTCTCGTACGGCGGCCAGACCGAGCAGATCACGCAGGTGACCATCCGCTAGCGCGCGCTAGCCGCGGACCGTCACCACCCAGAAGACGCCGTAGTCCTCCATCCACTGCGCTCCTTCGATGAGCGGGCGGATGGCAAGGCGGTACACCCCCGGTGTGGTCGGCGCCTGGATCGTGAACTGGAACCAGGCGACCTGATTCGGCCCGACCCATTCGCTCGGCTGCACCGCGACACGGTTGTAGCGCGGCCATCCGGTGTTCGGCGAGCCGTTCGTGCCGTCGCCGCCGAGCGCCGTCGCATGGTCCTGACCGGGCTCGGGATTCCATGTGCCGAGGTAGGCGACCTGGCCCATCGCGCCGGAGAGCCAGCCGCGCGTCCCGCTGTTGTAGTACGCGACGACCGCGGTCGCGGTCTGGCCCGGGCAGAGCGTCGAGTAGCCGCTCTGTCCGTACCACGACGCGTGGAACCCGGAGACGCCGGAGGGCACGGTCGCCGGTGCGGCGATACCGGGCCCGTCGACACGCTCGCACGCCGGCGGCGTCGGCGAGGGCGAGGGTGACGGCGATTGGCTCGGGCTCGCCGTGGGCGGCGGTGTGGGGCTCGGGCTGGGCGTGGCCGCGCCGAGGGTGCTGACCTGGCCCGCGACGACGGTGGCCTGCCCGAGCACGCCTCCGGCGACGCGCGTCGAATCGGTGGTCACGCGATAGCTGCCGATGGGCAGGTCGACGAATCCGAACCAGCCCGTGCCGTCGGTCGTCAGCGTCCGCATGACGAAGCCCGCGTTCGCTTCGACCAGCTTCACGACCGTTCCGGTCAGGGGCGTGCCGTCGGTCGCGATGGCCATTCCCTTCAGGTGACCGAAGATCGGCTGCGTCTTCCACGTCATTCCGCTCACCGGCGGCATGTCCGCGAACACCGGCGGCTGGACGCTGTCGTACTGCGAGGCCTGGGTGAGCGCCTTGATGAGCTCAGCCCGGCCGATGGCCCCGCTTCGCGTTCCCGCGTCGGTCATCGCATCCGGCGTCCGGTACGAGTAGCCGACCCAGCCGATCGCGCTGTTCCCGGCGCCGCTCGGCGCTATCGCGCGACGAGTCTGACTCACGCTTGCCGCGATGTCGTTCAGGTAGAGCGCGGTCCCGATCGCGACCGAGCGACGGTACTGGTTGTCCTTCGCGAACTCGTTCCACTCGTCGTACATCTGGTGCTGCGACGCGATCGCGTCGCGCTTGTAGTTCATGAGGATCGCCGTGTCGAGGATCCCTTCGCGCAGCCATCCGCGCCAGTCCTGGAGCTGCTCGGCGTACGCGCGCGTGTTCTCCCAGCTGCCGGTCGTCTGCGGGCCGTACCCGTACGTGATGAGGTCCGCCGACACGCGGATGTGCGGTCGGAGCGCCGTCGACTCGAGATAGATGCGGCGCACGATGCCGGTGACCTGGTCGCGCCGCCACTGCGTCCACTGCGGATCGGTGTTGCCGGGAGTGTCGAGCCGTCCGGTCTCGGCGCGGAAGCGCGCGAGCGACGTGGCGTTGTAGCCCCACGAGGGAACGAGCGAGCCGAGGTTCCCATCGGGGTAGCGGATGCGATCGAGGTTGATGCCGTCGACGTCGTAGCTGCGGACGATGCTCGTCGCCATGTTCACGACCCACGCGGCCGCGTCGGGGTGCCCGGGGTCGAGCATCCAGTCGTCGTTCAGCTTCGACTGGCCGTCGGAGCGGGTCATGACCCAGTTGGCTCGTCCGGTCGCGCTCGGGCCGTGCTGATTGAAGATGTGGTTCGGATCGCGTGGCGCCGTGTCGCTGTTCCACATGCCCGTCGCGATGACCCAGGCGTGCACTTCGATGCCCTGCGCGTGCGCGGTGTTCAGGAGCGCCTGAAGCGGATCGAAGCCCGGCGCGATCGCCTCGTTCACGGGGAGTCCGGACCGCAGGCAGAAGCAATCGCCCCGCCGGACGACCTGGGCGACGATGGCGTTGGCGTGGGCAGCCTTCGTCGCCGAGACGAGCGCGTCGATCTGGCCCTGGTCGTAGATGCCCTCGCCGAAGGCGTCCGCCCAGAATGCGCGGAACTGGCCGGTCATCGCCGCGGCCCGGACCGGAGAGATCTCCGACGGGAGGGCGGTGAAGAGGCCGGCCAGATACCAGATGACAGCCGCGAGCGTGATGAGCTTCAGGCTTTTCCCTTCCTCGATGTGCGATACCTGCGGTGCTCAACGTGAAGTCTTCGTGCGCGTTCTCACTCGGTCAAGCGAGCGAGCATGCGACGTGGTCCTTCGCGCCGTACCAGTCCGCGATCAGTACCTTTTGGGGACGCGCCTAAACTCTTGGCCCCGTGAAGGTCGAAGAGCTTCGGAAGATGGCGGGGACGCTGGCGGACGTCCTTCCGATCGAGATCCTTCCCGAGGTCGACCGCGCCGAGCTCGCGAATCACATGACCCTCCGCAGGTTCAAATCGGACGAGGTCGTCTATCACCAGGGAGACCCGGCCAAGCACTGGTTCGTCGTCTTCGAGGGGCTCGTGAAGGTCCTGCTGCTCGACGAACACGGGCGCGAGCTCCTCATCTCGCTGCACTCGCGGGGTGAATTCTTCGGCGAGCTCGTCATGTTCGAAGAGAAGGAGCCGCGCGACGGCACGGCCGTCTGCGTGGTGCCGACGAGCGTCTTCCAGATCGACCGTGACGGCTCGCTCGCCGTGCTCCGGCGGAACGAAGAGGCGCGGAAGCACATGTTCGAGCGTCTTTCGCGGAACATCCGCAGGCTCGAGGGACAGGTCGAGGACTTCGCGTTCCTGGACGTCACCAGCCGGCTCGCGAAATATCTCGTGGAGGTCGCCCGCATGGGCCGGCCGCTACCGCTGACCCAGGACGACCTCGCCTCCGCGATCGGCTCGACGCGGATGACCGTGAACAAGCTCCTCGCGGACTTCGAGCGTCGCGGCCTCATCAACGTCGAGCGGCGAAACGTCCGCGTGCTCGACGAGACCCTCCTTCAGCGGGAGATCCGCGTCTAGAAGAGGTTCGTGAGCCAGCGCATCCGCTTCCGCGCCGGCTCGGGCGCGCGCTCACGCGGTTCGAGGCTTGCGAGATCGTCGTGGACGACCGCGGCGATCTGCTGCGTCGCGTCCTTCGTCGGCCCCGCACGCTCGACGGGTCGCGAGGCTCCCGCGATCGTCGCGAGCTCCTTGCGGAAGTAGAGCTCGGCGGTGCCGGCGAGCCAGACCGGGAGGATCGGCGCACCGGATCGCAGAGCGAGGTATCCGACCCCGCGTGCGAATGGGCCGAGCGACGACTCGACGCGCGAAACGCGTCCTTCCGCGAACACGACGACGACCGCTCCGCGCTCGAGCGCCGCGAGCGTGGAGCCGATCGCCGCGCGATCGGCGGCCCTTCCCGCGCGCTCGATGGGGATGACCATGCCGACAGCTCGCAGCACCGCGCGCCACCACCAGATCTTCATGGTGCCCTCGCGGTCTCCGAGGAGGCGCACGTCCGCGCTCAACGGAAAGGACGCCGCGAGGAGGAACCCATCGGCCCAGCCCTGATGATTCGCGACGACGAGGAGCGGGCCACGGGCCGGAAGGGTGCCGTGATGGCGGACGCGGAAGAGCGCCGCGAAGATCGCGCGAACGATGATGCGAGCGGCGCGCGAGATCACGCGGTAAGCCTGAGCCATCCCGGCAAGCGGCGCGCTGGCGACGCGATGGCGGCGGCGTGTCCGAGGAGACGGTTCAGCCGAGGGAGGTGATGAGAAGGCCGCCCAGGGCGGCGAACATGGCGACGGTGACCGCCCAGCCGAGGACCGTCAGCACCCGGCCGATGGTCTGGCCGCCCATCACCTTCCGGTTGCGCGCGGCAAGCATGATCACCACGAGGAGCGGCGGCGCGGCGATCCCGTTCAGCACCGACGTGATGAAGAGGGCGTCGATCGGCTTCACACCGGTGAACGGGATGGCGATCCCCACGACGGTCGCGGCGGCGACCACGCCGTAGAACGCCTTGGCGCGCCGCCAGTCCTCGTCGAGCCCCTCGCGCCAGCCGAACGTTTCCGAAACGGCGTACGCGCACGATCCCGCGAGCACCGGTACGGCGAGAAGTCCGGTCCCAACCATGCCCACCGCGAAGATGAGACCCGCCAGATCGCCGGCCAGCGGGCGCAGCGCCTGAGCTGCGTCGGCGCCGGTGGAGATGTCCGTCTTGCCTGAGGCGTGAAGGGTGAGCGCCGTCGACAGGATGATGAAGTACATGACGAGATTGGAGACGAGCATCCCAACGGTCACGTCCACGGTGGCGACGCGCAGCTCGAAGCGCGACGCCCCGCGGCGCTGCGCACGTTTGCGGCGGCCCGCGGCGCGCTCCTCTTCCACCTCCTGACTCGTCTGCCAGAAGAAGAGGTACGGCGAGATGGTCGTCCCCAGGATGGCGACGATGGTCGCGACGTACTCGTGTTCGAACGAGACCGTCGGCACGACCGTCGCGCGCAGCGTTTCGCCGAGCGGCGGCCGGACCAGCACGGCGTCGACGACGTACGCGAGCAGGGCGATGGTCAGGTACTTGAAGACCCGCTCGATGAAGTGGTAGCGGGCAAAGACCTGCAGGACGAGGAGGCCGAGCGCGATCGGGACGACGAGCCCCGGGACCGGGCTCCCGATGACGACGCCCGCGGCGTCGGCGATCGCGCCGAGGTCGGCGCCGACGTTCACCACGTTCGCGACGACGACGATGGACACCGCCGGGTACAGGACCCAGCGCGGATAGTGCTCCTTGAGGATCCCCGCGAGACCGGAGCCTGTGACCTGGCCGAGGCGGGAGCAGACGTTCTGCACGGCCGCCATGAACGGGAAGGTGAGGAGCGCGGTCCAGAGCGTCGCCAGCCCGAGCGACGCTCCGGCGACGGAGTACGTGCCGATGCCGCTCGGATCGTCGTCGGCCGCGCCGGTGATGAATCCAGGACCGAGCAGGAGAGCCGCCCTCTTGACCGGATGGCGCTCCTTCGCGACCTGCTCGGCCCTCGTCACGTCGCGAGGTTTTTGGGCAAGGCCTGACGGCGCCGCCAGAAGTCCGACCAGGGATCCTTGATGGCCAGCCGCTTGTCGAAGGTGCGCATGTTGAAGACCGCCGGGTCGAGCCTCGGCGTGACCTCGTCCCAGGCGAGCGGCGTCGACACGGGGGCGTGCGCGCGCCGCCGCACGCTGTAGGGCGCGACGATCGTCTGTCCGTACGCGTTCCGCATCGCGTCGGCGAAGACGCGCTGGCCGCGCTTGGCCTTCGAGAACTCGACGGTCACGACCTTGGGCTCGCGGCGCGCGAGCTCTTGACCGAGCGCGACGGCGACGGCCGTCGCCTGATGTGGCCTGACGCCGGCACGCATCGGCACGAAGATGTGAAGGCCCCGGCTCCCCGAGGTCTTCGGATATGAGACGAGGCCGGCCTCGTCGAGCAGCGTGCGCAGCGCGAGACCGGCGCGCGCCGCGTCCGCGAAGTCCCCGGGAGGATCCATGTCGAACGCGAGCCAATCCACGCTCTCGAGGTCTTTCGCGCGCGCCGTCATGACGTGGATCGAGATGCAGCCGAGGTTAACCATGCCGACGAGCGTCTCGCGCGTCCCGCCGACGATGTAGCGCACGTCCTTGCCGGTGCTCGCCGCCTTGACCACGAGGCGCGGCCCCGCCGGCTGCCAGTGCTCGGGAAAGTCCTTGCGGTAAAAGCAAGGGCCGAGCATCCCGTCGGGGCACCGCTCGGCCGTGAGCGGCCGATCACGCATCCAGGGCGCGACATGGGTCCAGATCTCGTCGTAGAAGCGCGCGACGTCCGACTTGGTAAGCCCCTCGTCCGGCCACCAGATCTTGTCCGGGTTGCTGATCGCGACGCCCGCCACCTTCACCGGCTCAGCGCTCACGTTCGCTCCAGGTGCACTCGAGCGGGGACTTGTCCGAACGGAGCCCGAGGAACGCCGGCTGCCGGAGCTTCCCGTCCGCGGTCCACTCCGCGTACACGAGCTGCGCGACGAGCTTCGGTCGGACCCACGTCGCGTCGCGCATGCGCGGCGCTGGTTCGAAGGGGCTCGCCTCGGTCCGGATCCGCGAGAGCTTGTCCGAGAGCAGCGCGAGCGTGTCCTGTTTGAAGCCGGTCCCGACCTTGCCCACGTAGCGGAGCCTCGTCTTCTCGTACAGGCCGACGAGGAGCGCGCCGAGGTGCTCGCGCCCGCCCTTCGGAGCCGTGTACCCGCCGATGACGAACTCGGACTCCTTCCGCACCTTGATCTTGCGCCAGGATCGGGACCGCTCGCCGGGCTCGTACGGGGAGCTCTCGTCCTTCGCGATGATGCCCTCCCAGCCGTTGCGCTTCGCCTCGCGGTAGGCCGCCTTCCCATCGCGAACGAGCCGCCGGGACAGGAAGAGCGTTCCGCTTGGAGTCCCGACCACCTTCTCGAGCACTGCGCGGCGATCGCTCAGCGGACGCGCGAGCAGCGAGCGGCCGTCGCGCTCGAGGAGGTCGAAGACCGCGTAGCGCGTCGGCGACCCTCCGGCCATGCCGCGACGCTGCAGCAGCTGAAAGCGCGAGACCCCCTTGGGGTCCAACGCGACGAGCTCGCCATCCAGCACGAGGTCCCGCCCGGGCAGCTCCGTGATCGCCTCGACGATGTGCGGAAAACCGGGGGTCAGGTCCTGGAAGGTGCGGGACCAGAGCTTCACCTCGCCGTCCTCGCGGGCCGCGATCGCGCGGATGCCGTCGTACTTCTCTTCGAAGACCCATTCCGGTCCCTCGACGATGTCCGGCGAGAGCGTCGCGAGCATCGGGCGGATCGGCTTCACGCCGGCGGGTCTCCGGTCGCGGCCTTGGCGACGTCACCGCCCTCGTCGCGGGCGATACCGGCCAGCAGCCGCCGCGTGAGGACTGACCGCGGCTTCTCCGTGGCGATGTCCACAGCGCGGGCACTGCGATCACGGCGCTTCATGAGCAGCCACTTCCGCCCGCCCGTTCGGACGAGCGTCCACGACCCCTTCAGCTTCTTGCCGCTCAGCGTGAAGACGACGCGTCCTTTGCCCATCGCTTCGTCGAACGTTTCGGGCTCGTCGAGACGGTACGTGCCGATGTCCCAGACCATGACCGTGCCACCGCCGTACTCACCTTCCGGGATGATGCCCTCGAATCGCGCGTAGCCGAGCGGATGGTCTTCGACCGCCATGGCGAGCCGCTTGTCCTTCGGATCGAGCGAGGGGCCTTTCGGGACCGCCCACGACACGAGAACGCCTCCCGCTTCGAGCCGAAAGTCGTAGTGCAGGGCGCTCGCGCGGTGCTTCTGGACGACGAAGAGCCGCTCGCCGCCGCTCGGTTTCCCACCTCGAGGCTCGGGCGTCTTCGCGAAGTCGCGCTTGCGCTCGTACTCACGGAGCGAGCGCGCGCGCTCCGTGGTCGCCGTCTTCGGCGTCCTAGTCGCCGCGATCCTTCATTCCTTTGGGCGCGCTGTTCTTCGCCTTCACGCGCCGGTCCTGCGCCACGCTTCGCCCTGCGCTCGTCTGATCGGCGGTGAACTGCCCCGCCCGGTCGCGACGAACGAATCGGGATCCTCGCTGCTTCCCGGGGTGGTGTCGATCCGCTCCCTTCTGACTGGCATGACAAAGCTCCTTTGACCGAGGTTTTCGGGGGCGCGAGCCGTTTCTTCGTTGCACGAACGAGACCGACGTGCTCCGCCAGCCCGATCCGCGAACGGTCATTCAAGACTCGCTCACGCGCGACGCCGGCGAGGATGGCGGCGGCCAACGCTCGATGAATCGCGCCGTGTGTGGACCGACGGAGCGAAGCTCGGCGAGCGATCGGCCCGAGTCGACCACGTTGGCGACCTCCTCGGGCCACGCGAGCGCCGAGCGAGACGCTCGCCGCAACCCGCGCTGCTTACGACCCTCGGCGCGTTCGGCCTCGAGGGCGAGGAGCTCCGCTACGTCGCGATTGATGAGCTTGGCGACGAGAAGACGCTAGTCCGCGTGAAGGAGCGACGTCCGACGCGCGCCCGGATCCGGCCAGTCCGGATCGTCCGACAGCTTCGCGCCGACACGGAAGTCCTGCCGCGCAAGCGGCGCTCCGTCCACCTCGACGACGAGCCGTCCGGTCGTCGTGGGCCGCACGTGGATGAGCGCACCGTCCTCGGTCCGGTACGTACCGGCGTCGATCGGGTTCCTCGCGCGCAGCAGCGTCTCGATCGGCACACCGCCGGTCGCGACCCAGCGGTGCGCGCCGTCGACGCCGACCCCATCGCAATATCCGACCGACCCGTGATGGATCACGAGTCCGCCATTACCGTGTCGCGACCCCGCCCGTAGGTGTTCGACGCTGCGGCATTCGTATTGGACGATCGTCGTCATACGAGCCTCCCCGAGAGGCTTTGAGTTTTGTCACGGCGCGGTAACGAAGTCAATGGTTTTCGGTAGGCCGATCGTCCCGGGCCGCCTGCCTGCTCAGCGCTCGGAGAAGTGAGCGCCCCACCCGCGTGACGCACCGGCGCGCATGGAGCATCCCGCGCGGCGAACCGGCCGCGGTCATCTGGCGAGCGGTTTGCTTTGGCGCGGATCGTGAGCACCGATATCGCGGCCACCGGTGCAGCCGCGGCACACCTCGCCGGTCTTCGTTACACGAGCGACGACCAGCCGGGGATCCGCCGCAAACGGCAGGGCCGCGGCTTCGCGTACGTCGACGGCGACGGCGCCGCCGTCCGCGGTCGCGCCGAGCTCGCGCGGATCCGGCGCCTCGCGATCCCGCCGGCCTGGACCGACGTCTGGATCTCGCCGAACCCGCTCGGCCACATCCAAGCCACCGGCCGCGATGCCCGTGGCAGAAAGCAGTACCGCTATCACGAGCGCTGGCGCGAGGTGCGCGACGAAGCGAAATACGGACGCCTCGTCGAGTTCGCGAAAGCGCTGCCACGGATCCGCGAGCGGGTCGATGCCGACCTCGCACGCGCCGGGATCCCCCGCGAACGCGTTCTCGCGACGGCTGTCCGGATCCTCGAGCAGACCTTCATCCGCGTCGGCAACGCCGAGTACGCGCGCGCGAACGGATCGTTCGGGCTGACGACGCTGCGCTCGAAGCATGTCGACGTGGAGGGCTCGCGCATCCTGTTCCGTTTCCGCGGGAAGAGCGGAAAGGATCACGAGGTCGACTTTCGTGATCGTCGGCTCGCGCGAGTCATCGCGCGGCTGGAGCAGCTTCCCGGTCAGGAGCTGTTCCGCTACCAGGACGACGAGGGCCAGCTGCGCACGATCGGCTCGGAGGACGTGAACGACTACCTGCGGGAGATATCCGGCGAGGAGCTGTCCGCGAAGGACTTCCGGACGTGGGCCGGGACGGTGCTCGCCGCGCGGGCCCTCGCCGAGCTCGGTCCGGCGCGGAGCGAGCGCGTCGCGAACAAACGGATCGTCGAAGCCGTCGACGTCGTCGCCGCGAGACTCGGCAACACGCGCGCCGTCTGCCGGAAGTGCTACGTGCATCCCGGTGTGCTGGAGTCATACGCCGCCGGCGATCTTCCGAGCGCGCTCGCGACACCGGATCGCGTAGCGAAGGGTCGTCGTTTGTCGAAGCACGAGGCCGCGGTCGCGGCGATGCTCGGTCGCGCCGCGAAGCGTGCGGCGCGTCAGCGTCAGGCCGCGTAGCTGAGATCCGCCCCGAAGCGAGTTACGCGGCGAGGGCGGGAAAGAGCTCGACGGGAGGCCGGGCCACGGCCGCGAGAAGGTCGTGGCAATCGAGGACGTCGTCGATGGTGATCGGATCGACCTCGACGGGCGCTCCGCCGAAGTCGAGGATCGCGATCCCATCCTGGCCGCACTGGCGGCAGCGCAGCCGAACGATGAGCCGGGACGGTTCGGTCACGACCGCGGCGATATCGCCTCCGTGGTAGTACTCGCCGCAGCCGCTGCACGTCACCTGCTCGAGATGTCGGATCAGCTGATCGATCCAGCTCACAACACGAGGGCACGCACTTCTCGTGCCTCCGTGCTGGCGTCGTTCATGCACCCGAGTTCGTCGCGTAACGGAGGTGTGACGATGACTTCGGTCGCTCTCTTGGTGCTTCGTCTGGTGACCGGGGGACTCCTGATCGGGCACGGCGCCCAGAAGCTCTTCGGTGCGTTCGGTGGCAAGGGCCCGGTGCGTACGGCCGAGAGCTTCGAGAAGATGGGTCTCGAGCCGGGGCGCGAATGGACCGAGGTCGCGGGCGCCTCGGAGATGGCCGGCGGCGCGCTCAACGCCCTCGGATTCCTCTCACCGATCGGCCCGATCGTCTCGACCGCGCCGATGATCGTCGCCTGGCGCAAGGTGCACGGTGACAAGCCGATCTGGTCGAGTCAGGGCGGAGGCGAGCTTCCCGCCACGAATCTGGCGATCGTGACGGCTCTCTTCCTCGCGGGGCCGGGCGCCCTCTCGTTCGACCGGCTCCTGGGCATCCGCGCGCCGTGGTGGCTGTCGGTTCTCGCTCTCGTCGGGACCGCGGCCGGCGTCGCGGTCGCTCTGGGGGACGAGATCCACACGGCTGCGGAGGCGATCCGGCGCGATGAGGAGCGCGCTGCAGCCCCAGCGCCGCAGCCCGCCGGCGCGCGAGCTTAAACCTCACATCGCGAGCTGCAGCTGTACCGTCTCCGGCTCGGCTCGCGGCCGCGGACGCGGCGCACGCTCGCGGAACTCGTAGCGCGCGCTGACACGGCGCACCCGCGCTTCGAGCTCCCGCTCGTACGTCTTCGCAGGATGATTCGACCCGCCGTAGAGCGCCGTGTAGCGGGGGACCAGGACGGGAAACTCGCGCTCGAGGAAGTCGAAGTAGTACTCCTGGATCTCGGCATCGAGCTTCAGCGGGCGATGACGGAACGACGTCGCACCGGCCTCGCTCGCGGCCCGAGCGGCCGCGTCGAGCGACTCCTCGCTGTCGCTGATCCCAGGGAGGACGGGCATGCACAGGACCGCGGCGTCGATGCCGGCCTCGCGCAGGCGGCTGAGGGCGCGCAGCCGTTGTCGCGGCGGCGCCGTGCCGGGATCGGTGCGGCGGACGATCTCCTCGTCGACGCACGGCACGCTGAAGAAGACCGTGAGGTCGGTCCGCAGGTCCAGCTCCTTCAGAACATCGATGTCGCGGACCACCAGGGGACCCTTCGTCACGATCCCGATCGGCAGCGGATGCTCCACGAGCGCTTCGAGACACCGCCGGGTGAGCCGGTACTTTCCCTCGATCGGCTGATACGGATCCGTCGCCGTCCCGATCGCGAGCGATCCGTCGCGCGGCCGGCGCAGCTCCGCGCGGAGCACGTCGGCGACATTGGTCCGCACCTCGACGTTGCGATCGAAGTCGGTGCTCACGTTCTTCTCGTGGTAGCGCGCGTGATAGGCGCGCGCGAAGCAGTACGTGCAGCTGTGCGCGCACCCCGAGTACGGGTTGAGACTCCAATCGAAGGGCATCCCCTTCACTGAGTTCAGCGCGCTCTTGACCTGGACCTCGCGATAGACGACCGAGCTCATGGACTCCCCGGAGAACTATAGAACAAGCGTTCTAGCGGTGCACCGAGGCTCCTTCTTATGCAACCCATACCCGTTCGGAAAAGGGGCGTCCCTACACTCGCTCGAGGCTCGTGCCCACCAGAGCGGATCGGCCGTATGGCTCGTTCCCGCGTGGCCATCCCGAGGTGGCCGCGGGCACGGGCGCCCCGGCTCCGAGTCCCCGCGCGCGTTTACGCACGGTCGTCCGTCGAGCGCTGCCGTGGGCCGCCGTCCTCGCTGCTCCGGCGCTCGTGCTCGCCATCTCGACGGCGCCGGTCCCGCGCCCCGAGGATGCGCTGCCGTCGGCAACCCCGACGCCGCCGTTCAGCGAGGTCTACGAGAAAGTCGCGCCGTCCGTCGTTCAGATCAAGGCGCTCCGCGCCGACGGTACGGTCGCGGACTCGGCGTCCGGCGTCGTCATCGACGACGCGGGCGACATCCTCACCGCGCTGCACGTGGTGCAGGACGCGAGCAGGGTCACGGTCGTCTTCGCCGACGGCTCGGAGTCGGCCGCCGTCGTCATCTCCGAGGCGGCGGAGAACGACATCGCCGCGCTGCGTCCGAATACGATCCCGGCCGACCTCATTCCCGCGACGCTCGGAAGTCCCGCCTCGCTCCACATCGGCGACGACGCGATCGTGGTCGGGAATCCGTTCGCGCTCACGCGATCGCTCTCCACGGGAGTGATCAGCGGCCTCGGCCGGTCCGTACAAGTACCGAACCAGGGCCGTTCGCTCTCGGGGCTCATCCAGTTCGATGCCGCGGTGAACCCGGGATCATCCGGCGGTCCGCTCGTGAACCGTGACGGTGAGGTGGTGGGGATCGTTACGGGGCTCGTGAACCCCACCGGCCAGCCGGCGTTCAGCGGGATCGGTTTCGCGGTGACCATCGACACTGCGGCAGGCGCACTCGGCGTGCCGCCGGACTAGAGAGGGGAAAGATGGCAGAGCCACAGGTCGCGGTGCCGCCGGACACGGGACGCCTCTTGTTCGAGATCAAGAAGGTGATCGTCGGGCAGGACCATCTCATCGAGCGGCTCCTGGTCGGCCTCCTCGCGCGCGGACACCTCCTCGTCGAGGGCGTTCCCGGCCTCGCGAAGACCCTCTCCGTGAAGACGGTCGCGCAGGCGATCACCGGCGACTTCAAGCGGATCCAGTTCACGCCCGATCTCGTCCCGGCCGACCTCGTCGGTACGCGCATCTACAACCAACGCGTCGGCGACTTCCAGACTTCGCTCGGCCCGGTGTTCACGAACCTCCTGCTCGCCGACGAGATCAACCGCGCGCCGGCGAAGGTCCAGAGCGCGCTCCTCGAGGTCATGCAGGAGCGCCAGGTGACGATCGGTCGCGAGACGCACCGCGTGCCCGATCCATTTCTGGTCATGGCGACCCAGAATCCGATCGAGACCGAAGGCACGTACGCCCTCCCCGAGGCTCAGGTCGACCGCTTCATGCTGAAGGTGCTCGTCGGGTATCCGACCGAGATGGACGAGTTCGTCGTCGTCGAGCGGATGACCGGGCGGCTCACACCGGTCGTGCCGGTCATGACGACGGAGCGGCTCGTTCAGCTCCAGCGCGAGGTGGACGAGGTCTTCGTCGACCCGACGCTCATGGAGTACGTCGTCCGGCTCGCTTCGGCGACGCGGCAGCCGGCCGAGTACGGCATCGGCGACATCGCGAAGTACGTCGCCTACGGCGCCAGCCCGCGCGCGTCCATCAACCTCGTCCTCGCGGGTCGCGCTCTCGCGTATCTCCGTGGGCGACGGTACGTGACGGGCCAGGACATGCAGGACCTCGCGCTGGACGTCCTGCGCCATCGCATCGTGCTCTCGTTCGAGGCGCTTTCCGAGGACGTCACCGCGGACGACATCGTGAAGCGCGTCCTGGCGCGCATCCCCGTGCCCACCGAACCGCTCCAGGGACATGTCGCCCTCCGCGCCTGAGCGCCGCCTCCAGCGGCTCGAATGGACCGTCATGCGCAGGCTCGACGGTCTCCTTCAGGGCGACTACCGCACGATCTTCAAAGGTCAGGGTCTCGATCTCGCCGACATCCGCGAGTACGCGTTCGGCGACGACGTCCGGCACATCGACTGGAACGTCACCGCGCGACTCGACACGCCGTACGTGCGCGAATACCTCGAAGACCGCGAGATCAACGCGCATTTCCTGCTCGATCTCTCGCCGTCGGTGGACTTCGGGACGGTCGATCGGCGCAAGCGTGACCTCCTCATCGACTTCACAGCGCTCGTCTCGAGGCTCCTGACCAGACATGGGAACCGCGTCGGCGCGACGCTCTACGCGTCGCGTGTGGAGCGCTCGATCCCCGCGCGCGGCGGGCGGGTGCAGGTCCTCCGGATCATGAACGAGCTCGAGAAGCGGCCAAAGCTCGAGAGCGCGCCGCTCACGTCGCTGAGCGAGCTCCTCGATGCGGGTATGCGCGGACTTCGCCGCCGGTCGCTGGTGTTCGTGGTCTCCGACTTCTTCAGCGCGGCGGGTTGGGAGGAGCGTCTTCAGCGGATCGCGCGGCGCCACGAGACGCTCGCCGTGCGGCTCGCCGATCCGCGGGAGGACGAGCTTCCCGACATCGGCACCGTCATCCTCACCGACAGCGAGACCGGAGAGCAGCTGCGGGTGAACACCGGGGATCCGCGGTTCCGCCAGCGATTCGCTCTCGCGGCGCGCAATCGCGAAGACCGGCTGCGCGCGGCGTTCGCGCGCGCGGGCGTCGACGAGCTCGTGCTGCGGACGGACGAGGACCTCGTCCGCGCTATCGTCAAGTTCGCGTACGCGCGTAAGCGGCGTGCCGGAAGGCGCGCGGCGATGGGAGCAACCGCATGACCTTCATCTGGCCCACAGCGCTACTCCTCCT
This sequence comes from Candidatus Limnocylindria bacterium, assembly GCA_036555955.1. Classification (GTDB taxonomy): domain Bacteria; phylum Chloroflexota; class Limnocylindria; order P2-11E; family P2-11E; genus 3-1-20CM-2-70-9. The sequence continues at coordinate 17,160 of DATBKH010000161.1, forward strand.
CGTCGTGGTGGCCGGGCTCGCCGTCCTGTACGTGCTCGCGCAGCGGCGCCGAAACCGCTACGCGCTCCGCTACGCGAACCTGTCGCTCGTGCGGGAAGCCATCGGCAAGGGGCCGGGGTGGCGCCGGCACGTTCCTCCGGCGCTCTTCATCGTCGCCCTCGCGTTCATGGCGGTCGCGGTCGCGCGGCCCCAGGCCGTCGTCGCCGTTCCGAGCCAGGAGGGGACGGTCATCCTCGCGATCGACGTCTCCGGGTCGATGCTCGCCGAGGACATGAGGCCGAACCGCATGGAGGCGGCGAAAGCCGCCGCGCGCGCCTTCGTCGACAAGCAGAGCGAGAGCGTGAAGATCGGCGTCGTCTCCTTCTCCGGCGACGCCTCGATCGTCCAGTCGCCGACGACCGACAAGACCCTGGTCATCGCCGCGATCAATCGCCTCCGTCCCCAGCGCGCGACCGCCATCGGGCGAGCGATCCTCGTCTCGCTCGACGCGATCGAAGAGTCGCAGGGCAGCGAGACCGACCTGCCGAGCTCGATCCTCCAGCAGCAGGGAGGGGGACCGGAGGGTTCGGCGACCGCCCGGCCGAGCGCGACGATCCCGCCGTATCTCGAGGGACAGCACGCGTCCGCATCGATCGTGCTGCTCTCCGACGGGCAGAACAACCAGTTCCCGGCGCCGCTCGACATCGTCGACCAGGCCACGAGCCGAGGCGTACGCGTCTGGACCATCGGCGTCGGTAGCGCGAGCGGCGCGATCGTCCGGCTCCAGGGGCGCGCCGTTCGCACCGCCCTCGACGAGGCGACGCTGAAGAAGATCGCCGAGGTCACCGACGGGCAGTACTTCAACGCGAACACCGAAGCCGACCTCCGCGCGGTCTACGAGAACCTCACGACGCAGCTCGTCGTCCGCAACGAGAAGACCGAGCTGACGGCGTACGCGACGCTCGCGGCAGCGGTCCTCGCGGTGATGGCGGGCGCGTTCTCGCTCCTCTGGTTCAACCGGCTGCCCTAGCTCCGCGCCGCGACCTCCAGCACCGCTGCGCTCTCCGCCGCGACGGACACCACCGGATCGCCGGCGGTGACGCTATCGCTCTCACGTAGGACGTCGCGAACGCGGACCTTCGCTGCCGCACCGAGCCCGATCGCGCCGAGCGGCACCGCGATCTCCGTGCTCGTCGACCCGCGATTGAGCGCGACGACGGCGATCGTCCCCGGCCGTGAGAGCTCGCGGGCCCACACCTCGGTGACGTCGGTCCGGTGGACACGGCGTCCCTGTTTTCCCGCCGCATCCTGATCGATGGCGACGAGCGGCCGCGCGAGGAGGATGTCGCGCACGTCCGCCGACATCTCCCGCAGATCGTTCCCCGCCATGAGAGGCGCCGCGAGGACGCACCAGAGCGCGAAGTGCGCGCGGCTGTGTTCGAGGGTGAGCGTGCCGTTGCCGACCTCGAGCATGTCGGGGTCGTTCCAGTGGCCTGGCCCGGCGAACGGATGAAGGTCTGCCTGCCGGTCCAGGATCGTGAGCACGCTCGACCACTCCGGCTGGATGTCCCAGCAGGTCCGCCAGAGGTGCCCGAGCGAGCCGGCCCATTGCCACGGCTTCGCGCGGCCCCACTCGCAGATCGAGAGGACCATCGGACGCCGCGTCGCGCGGAGCGCGAGCGCCCACTTCGCGTAGAGCGCGCGCGGGCCGAGACCCTGGGTGTGGCACCAATCCACCTTGACGTAGTCCACGCCCCACTCCGCGAAGCGGCGCGCGTCGCGGAACTCGTAGCCGAGGCTCGCCGGCAGCTCCTGACACGTCTTCGTGCCGGCGTCGGTGTAGATCCCGAAGAGGAGACCGAGCGCGTGCACGCGATCGGCGACCGCGCGGATCCCGTGCGGGAACTTGTCCGGATCGGGGACGAAGTCGCCACTTCGATCCCGCTCCGGCGCCATCCAGCCGTCGTCGATGACGACGTAGCGGTAGCCCGCGTCCCTCATGCCCGACGCGACCATCGCTTCGGCGGTCTCGATGACGATGCGCTCGTCGATCTTCGCGCCGAACGTGTTCCAGCTGTTCCAACCCATCGGCGGCGTCGCCGCGAGGCCGTCGAACGGCCGACCGATCCCCATCAGGGCACGATGGCGACGAGGCCGCCGGCTCCGTACGCCGAAAGCACCTGCTCCGCGACATCGTGCATCTCGCCGCTCGTTCCCAGCGCGATGATGCTGCCGCCGAAGCCTCCGCCGACAACACGCGCGCCGAATGCGCCCGCGGCGATCGAGAGCTCGACGAGCCGGTCGAGCTCGGCGGTCGACACCTCGTAGTCGTCGCGAAGCGAGTCGTGCGACGCGGTGAGGATCCCGCCGACCCGCTCGACATCACCCGACTCGAGCGCCGCGACGGTCTCGCGCACTCGTCCGTTCTCGGTGAGCACGTGCCGCACGCGCCGGTCGAGCGGCGGCGGGAGCCGCTCGAGGAGGAGATCAATCGGCCGCTCCTCGAGGTCGCGCAGCGAGCTCACCCCCAGGTGTCGCGCCGCCGCCTCGCACTCGGCCCGCCGCTGGTTGTAGCCGCCGGTCGCGTGCTCGTGCCGCACGCCCGAATCGATCACCGCGATCTCCGCCGACGCGGGGAACGGTAGGACCGTCGTCGTGCGCTCGCGAACGTCGATGAGCAGCGCCTCGCGCTGGCGGCCGTAGACCGACGCGAGCTGGTCGAGGAGTCCCGCGCGCGCGCCGGCAAAATCCGTCTCAGCGCTGTGCGCGAGGCGGACGATCGCGTCGTCGTCGAGTCCGAGCGCGAACAGATCGTCGATCGCGCGCAGCACCGCGACCGCGAGCGCGGCGCTGGAGCCGAGCCCGGCGCCGAGGGGCAGATCCGACGTGATCGCCGCGTCGAAACCGCGGAGCCGCGCGCCCTCACGCGCCAGGACGGCGGTGACGCCCTTCACTCGATCGGCCCACGTTCCGTCGCGCTCCTCCGCGCCGAGCAGGTACGTGAGGCGGCCCGGCTGGACATCGGCGTCGGTGCTGAGGGTCACGCGCTCGTCATCGCGGTCGCGCGCGCCGACGGTGACGCCGAGGCGCAGCGCGAGGGGCATGACCAGCCCGTCGTTGTAGTCGGTGTGCTCTCCGATGAGGTTGATGCGACCGAGGGCTCGAGCCGTCGCGCTGCGCACCGGGCGGACGATACGCGGCGGCTCGGGCCGGGCTACTCGGGCGCGCCCTCGTCGATGCTCTGAGCGGCGTCGCCGAGCGGGGTCGGCGGCTGTTGCGCTGGCGGGATGACGAGCGGCGAGATGGGGACGAGCTTCGCGCCGGCGACAACGCTCATGGCGTCGCGCTCGGGCAGCGGAACGGCGGTCTCCCGCTCGACCTCGTCGGCGCTCAGACCTTGCTGCTGCGGCATGGCAACCTCCGGGCGTCTTCGCCCGACGGATGAGGCTGCAGGCGCGGTGCCGTTCCCGATCCGTCACGGAAGCGATGCCCCCGCGTGCCGATCGCGACACGCGACGGCACACTTAGCCGATGCGATTCGACAAGGACCTCGTCGTCGACCGGGCGATGGCGATCTACGCGCACCCCGACGACGCGGAGTTCGGCATGGCCGGCACCGTCGCGAAATGGGTGAAGGCGGGTGTCGAATTCACGTACTGCATGATCACGAACGGCGCCTCCGGTTCCCAGGACGCCACCATGACGCGCGACCGGCTCCGCGACATCCGCGCCGCGGAACAGACCGCCGCGGCGAAGATCCTCGGCGTGCGGAACGTCGTCTTCCTGGAGTTCGAGGACGGGTACCTCGAGCCGACGATCGATGTTCGCCGAGCGGTCGCGCGACAGGTCCGGAAGTATCGGCCGGACGTGATCTTCACGATGGATCCCACGATGCGCTACGGCGGTGGATACGTGAATCATCCCGATCACATCGCCGCCGCGGAGGTGACGATGCGGACGATCAACCCGGACGCATCGACGCGGCAGATGCTTCCCGAGCTGTGGCAGGAAGAGAAGCTCGAGCCGCACAAGCCCAAAGCGCTGTTCCTCATGGCGTTCGGCGAAGCGGACACGGTGGTCGACGTGAGCGAGGTCGTCGACATCAAGACGAAGGCGCTCCTCGCCCACAAGTCGCAGATCGCGCCGGACAGCGTGGACTTCATTCGCGGCTGGATGAGCGAGACCGGAAAGAAGAAGGGGTACCGCTTCGCCGAGGGGTTCACCGTCGTCCGGTTCCAGGACGAGGCGCCGCCGCCGCGCGCTAGGCGCCCAGCGCCGAAAGCACCTCGAGCGCGTGGCCGTCGGGCTTCACCGAGTACCACGACCGCTCGACGCGGCCGTCGGACCCGACGAGGAACGTAGACCGGATCACGCCTTCGCCTCGGCCGGGCCGGTCACCCCACGCTCCGTACGCGTCGTGAACTTTGCGATCGGCATCGGTGAGCAGCTGAACGCGAAGGCCGTACTTCTTGCGGAACGCCTGATGGGATGCGGCGCCGTCGCGGGAGACGCCGAGGACGGGCACGCCGAGCATCTCGAACTGCGGGAAGCTGTCGGTGAACTGGCATGCCTCGGTCGTGCACCCCGGCGTGTCGTCCTTCGGATAGAAGTAGACGACGTAACGCGTGCCCTGAAGGTCCTTCGTCGAGACCGTCTTCCCGTCGTCGTCGGGAAGCCCGAAGGCTGGGGCCTCATCGCCGGGCTGAAGCTGCACCGCTCAGAGCGTAGCGACTAATGCAGGTACTCGGCGCGGAAGGCTTCGAAGCGCGCGTAGAAGGCGTCGGTGGTCTCGCCGAAAGCGGCGGCGAACGCCTGGTGCCACTCCTGTCCCGCGCCCACGCGAGCGCAGAAGTCGCGGATCGTGAGCAGGCCCTTCGGCGCGAGGAGCCGGTCGATGGCGAGGTAGCTCACGGCAAAGGGGTTCGCGTTGCTCGGCCAGCTCGTTTCGAGCGACCGCAGTGTGGCTTTGTTCGTCGCGTTCACGAGCTGCCGCCGCGTGAATGTGTCGAGGTTCGCGGCCGGAATGAGGCCGTCGGCGATGAGCGAGCGGTACGCGAATGATTCGGCCATGCCCTCCGAGATCCAGCGGACCCCGGTCATGCACGCGTCGCCGCCGACGGCGTACTGCCACAGGTGAACGTACTCGTGGGCCGCGAGCTCGGTGCGCTCGGTGTCGGCGGTCCACGTGTCCGGCGCGGCCGCGGGAGGATGCGCCCAGGCCGAGTTCGTCGTGACGATCTCGAAGCTGTCGCCGAACGTGAGGCAGCAGTACTGCTGCGAGCCGTCGCCGACGTACACGTGAACGGTCGCCGCCTTGCGGCGCGCCCCGCCGGCGAACGCGTCGAGGTACCCGCTCGCGTGCTGAACTCCCTGGTGCACGAGCGCGATGTCCTTCGCGTCGACGCCGGGATCGATGCGGAACGTGACGCCCGCGGGGTCGGGCGGCGTGGGCACCGGCATGGTCCCATCGGCGTTGAGCACGATGACCTGCCAGAAGACCCCGATGTCCTCGAGCCAGGTCGCCCCCTCGATGAGCGGACGCACGTAGAGGCGATACGTACCAGGAAGGTCCGGCGCGCGCAGATCGAACTGGAACCACGCGATCATCCCCGGCCCGACGTACGGCGCGGGCTGCTGCGCGATCCGGTTGAAGCGCGGCCATCCCGTCGCCGGAGATCCGCGCTGACCGTCGCCGCCGAGGATGCTCGGCTGGTCCTGCCCGGGCTCGCTCTGCCAGGTGCCGAGGTACGCGGCTTCACCCATGCGCCCCGCAACCCAGCCGAACGAACCCGAGTTGTAGTAGGCGAGCGTCGCGCGGGCGGTGCCGCCGGGGCAGAGGCGCATGTAGCCGCTCTGCCCGTACCAGGACGCGTGAAAGCCGGGCAGCTTCGCCGGCGTTGCGGCCGGCGGGGGAATCCCCGGGCCGACGTCCGGTGTGCACGTCGCCGCCGCGACGCCGCGCGGAGCTGGAACGAGCGTCGCTACGACGAGGGCGACCGTGAAGAGAAACCGCACCGATGATGTGAACCCGCACGGCGTGCTCGCGTTACGGCTCCGCGTCGTCGTCCTTCGGCCATGCGAACTTGGCGAGCGCGGCGCGGGTGATGCCGCCGGTCTTGAACCAGCGATGCCCTTCGGTCTCCCCACCGGGGCAGTACGCCCAGCCGCCCTCTTCGGCGACGTTGAAGGGGCTCGAGGGATCGACCGGGGGCTTGTGGCGGTGTGACTTACGGACGCAGATGAACTGGATGAGAGCGCGATCCATGCTCATCGGGTAGCGCTACGAGCCTGAGCGGGAGACGGGGATCGAACCCGCGAAAACCTTCTGGTTGGGAACCAGACGCTCTACCAACTGAGCTACTCCCGCGTTTACTGCGACAGTCTATAAGCCGTTCGTCAAGGATCGCGAGTACCTCCGCTCGCGGGCGGTCTTGCGCCGATGATCGTTCGCGCACCGCACTACGCACTTGGCGATCTCCCCTCTGAGCCCATCGAGGTCGCGACGCCTGATGAACCAGGCGACGTCCTTGATCTTCTGCCTTGGATCACGGTGGTCAAAGTCGAGGACGACAGGATCCGTTTCAGCGCAGTCGACGCATGGATGGGTGAGCAGGTACTCGTAAGCCGTAACCCTGCAGATTTCCCGCAGACGTACGCGGGTCCGACGCGCCCGCTCGTGGTAGGCCTCCTTGTTCATTTGGTAGTGCTCCTTTCCATGGAGCCGGCAGCAGTCCCGGCAGTAGCTGCGACGTGTTCCCCGCGCACGGTCCTTCATCGGGAACTCCTCGATCGACTTCCACCGCCGGCACCGCGAACAGCGTCGGAGCTGCACGACTGGGCCCTGCGACACCTCCATCACGATGCCTGAAGCCCGATCGCTTCACGCTCCTCCGTCGTCCATCCGCGGGCTTTCCGCCAACCGAACTGTGCGGCTGTCCGCCGGCGATGGCAGTTCGCACAGCGCACGTCGCACTTCGCGATCTCTTCGAGGACTCGGTTCCACCCTTTTTTCGTCGCCAGCACGACGACGTTGTGAGCCTTCGTCCTCGGATCGCGATGGTCGAAGTCAAGAACGACGATGTCGGTCTCGCCGCAGTCGACGCAGGGATGCGAGCGGAGGTACTCGCGGATCAGGGGGCGGTTCTCCTCCCGATACCGCCGGATGCGCCCGACCTCCTGCTCGATGTAGGTGGGCCGGTTACGGAGGTAGTGCTCGCGGCGGTACGTGGCTTGGCACGCGCGGCACCGCCACTGGCGCGTTCCGTTGGCCTTGCTATCGAAGGCGAAGTCGGCGACCGGCTTTACCAAACCGCAGTCACCACAACGCGTCGTCTCGAGCGAGACGATTGCAGGTTCCACGAAGGCCTCTGAGGTCGGGGTCGGCCCCTTCGCTCCGCCTGCCAGCCTCTAGAACATGCGTTCTAGCACAACGGCCACGACGAATCAAGCGCGCGAGGCGAAATAATCCGAGCGTGGCCTGGAAGAAGTCTCCGCCTGATGTGATCGCCACGTTCGAGAAGGCGCGACCGCTCGATCCGGCCGTGGAATCGCGCCCGATGTTCGGCTATCCCGCGTTCTTCGTGAACGGGAACATGATCGCGGGCACGTTCCAGGACAAGATCGTCGTCCGCCTCGGCGACGATCCGGCCATCCCCGGCGCAAAGACCGCGGAGCCCTTCGAACCGATGCCCGGTAGGCCGATGACCGGCTTCTACGTGGTCCCCGCGTCGGTCGTGCGGAGCCCCGCGAAGCTCCGGGAATGGGTCGGACGCGCGCACGCCCACGCGAAGGCGCTTCCGGCGAAAGCTGCGAAAAAGAAACAGAGAGCGCCCGCCAAGAAAGCCCGTTAGCGGACGGGAAGTCTCCGCGCGGCGAGCGAGATGGACGGCTGCGACTCGGGCTCCGGCTTCTCCGTGGCGCCGAGGATGATCCCGAGCGCGAGCGAGAGGATCGCGCCGGTGATCGCCGAGAGCAGAAGCACGCCGTCCGTCGGACGGTCCGGCGCGTCGTCGAGCATCGAGAGCGTGACCGAGAGCATGTAGAGGATCGCGCCGCCCGCGACGACGCCGGAGCCGGCCGCCATGACGTACAGAGCGAACCAGCGCCTCGGTCGGCGCAGCATCGTGTCGAAGAGGGTGCGCAGGAGCCGCGTCACGGTCCACACCGTCAGCGCGGCGATCGTCCAGGCGAGGACCGTCGCGATCCAGGTCTCGAGCGTTGCGGTCGCCAGACGCGAGACGAGCCCGGCCATCTGCGACCAGAGCACCGCCGGGTCGAGCTGAGTCGCCATCGGGCCGAAGCGGTTGTCCGAGCTTTGCAGCAGCGAGAGCAGCGCCGCCTTCGTGTCCGCCGCGCGCGCCGGATTGAAGAGCGACTCCTGGCGGAGGGACAGGCCCGTCTGCGCGTACGCGCCGAGAGACTGCACGCCCATCGCGACCGCGACCAGCATCGTGAGCGCCGCGCTCGCGGCGACGGTGAGGACGCCGCTGAGCCCGAACACCGCCGCGCTCGTGAGGATCATCGCCGGCGCGAGACCGAGAGGCGTGAGCACGGGCGTCGCGAGCGCCACCGCGATCTGCTCGGTCGGCGTGCTTCGCGCCCACAGGAACACGCCGAGGATCGCGAAGAGCAACGCGAGCCCGGGCACGAAGATGAACACGAAGACGGTCATCATCACCCAGCCGATCGCGAGAGCGACGCCGAGCTGCCCGGCGAACGCGGTCACCGCGACGAGGCCGCCCGCGAGCAGGGCGCCGACGAGCTCGAAGCCGGCGAGCAGCGCCAACGCGAAGACCGGGAGCGCCGCGCAGAGCGAGAAGAACGCGCCGCGGAGCGGCTGGCCGTACGCGGCGAGGAGCGCGACGACCGGACTCTGCTCGGTCTTCGGCACGAAGTCCTGGAGCGGATCGGCCATGACCATCCGTGTCGTCGCGAGGTCCTTGTCGAGGTTCTCGATGCGCTGCAGCG
>DATBKH010000162.1:0-7806 GCA_036555955.1 Candidatus Limnocylindria bacterium
CTGCCCACAAAGGCCGGCGCGATCGTCGGCGCGGCCTACGGATGCGTCTACACCCCGAGCTACCTCGTGTTCGACGAGCACGGCGACCTGGTGCGCAAGATCGTCCCCGACAACGTGACGCCGCTCGCGAACGGCTACCGCGTCGTCGACGCCGAGAACGCCGTCGTCAGCCGCGTGCCGCGCGTCACGCCCGAGCTGCTCGTCGATCTCGTCCGTTTCGCTGCCTGAGCGTGGCGCGCACACTGAGCGCATGAAGGACCCCGGAGCGCCGGTCGAGCTGTACCGGCTCCACGTCGCCGGAGACGAGCCAGACCTCATCGAACGCGAGATCCCCGACGACGCGGAGATCCTGGAGCTCGGCTGCGGCTCGGGCCGGATCACGCACCCGCTCATCGCGCGGGGCCGGCGCGTGGTCGCCGTGGACTTCAACCCGGAGATGCTCGAGCTGATCGACGGTGCCGAAACGGTCCTCGCGCGTATCGAGGACCTGGACCTCGACCGGACGTTCGGCGCCGTCCTGCTGATGAGCAACCTCATCAACCATCCGCACCCGAATCAGCGGCAGCTGCTTCTCTCCGCCGTACGACGTCACCTCGCGGCGAACGGCGTCGCGCTCATCGAGCGGTACGACCCCGACGCCGGCGTCGATGCGAGGCCCGTCCAGCGGGAGGCGTACGGTCTCACGATCCGCGTCTCGGACATCAGGCGCGAAGGCCGGCGGCTCTACGAGACGATCGAGTACGACGCGGGGACTCGCGGCCGCTGGACGGTGTCCCTGGACGGCGCCTACCTCCTGAGCGACGACGAGATCCTCGCCGACCTCGCGGTCTCGGGACTTCGTCTTCTGCGCTGGATCGACGACCGCCGCCGCTGGCTGGCGGTCTCGCTCGCCTGATGCCTCAAACTTGAGGCAATGAGAAAGCGCAAGGTCGCGGTCCTCGGCGCCACGGGCACGGTCGGCCAGAGGTTCATCGGCCTGTTGCAGGGCCATCCCTGGTTCGAGATCTCCGCGCTCACGACGAGCGACGCGAAGGCCGGCAAACGCTACGGCGACGTCACCTCGTGGCACTGGTCCGGCGAGATGCCCTCCGCGGTGGCCGGCATGAAGCTCCAAGCCACGGCCGCCGACCTCGACGCGGAGATCTGCTTCTCGGCGCTGCCGTCGGACGCGGCCGAGCAGTGGGAGGCGGCCCTCGCCAAGACCGGGCACCACGTCTTCTCGAACGTGAAGACGCACCGCATGGACGAGGACGTGCCGCTCATGATCGCCGAGGTGAATCCCGAGCACATGCACGCGCTCGAGGCGCAGCGCCGCAAGCGCAAGTGGTTGGGATCGATCGTGACGAACGGCAACTGCTCCGCCATCGGCTTCGCGCTCGCCGCCGCGCCGCTCCAGCGCACGTTCGGGATCGAGCGCGCGGTCGTGACCACCATGCAGGCGCTCTCCGGCGCCGGGTACCCGGGCGTCGCCTCGCTCGACGCGTTCGACAACGTCGTTCCCTTCATCGGCGAAGAGGAAGAGAAGATGCAGGTCGAGTCGAAGAAGTTCCTCGGCACCTGGGACGGCGAGCGCTTCCGTGACGCGGACTTCGCGTTCTCGGCGCACTGCAACCGTGTCGCCGTTCGCGACGGTCACACCGAGACGGTGAGTCTCACCCTTCGCGGGTCGCCGCCGGTCGACGCGGTGAAGAGCGCGATGCGGGATTTCCGCGGCCGGCCGCAGGAGCTGAAGCTGCCCACCGCGCCGGAACGTCCGATCCACGTCCGCGACGAGCTGAACCGTCCGCAGCCGATCCTCGATCGCGATACCGAGCGCGGCATGGCGGCGGTCGTCGGGCGCGTGCGGGAGGATCCCGCCCTGGGCGTGAAGTTCGTCGTGCTCACGCACAACACCATCCGCGGCGCCGCCGGAGCCTCGCTCCTGAACGCGGAGCTCCTCGCGGCAGAGGGCTGTCTCGGGAATTGAGCGCCGCCGCCGAGACGTTCGTCGCGCGCCTGGATCGCGTGCCACTGAACAGGTTCCACTGGCGGCTCCTGGCGCTCGCGGGCCTCGGGTGGATGTTCGACGCGATGGACGTCCTCATGCTGAGCTTCCTGCTCACGCCGATCCGGAACGAGTTCAAGCTCGACGCGACCGCCGTGGGACTGATCGCGAGCGCGACGTTCCTCGGGATGTTCGTCGGTGCGGCGGTGGCGGGCCGACTCGCGGACCGCTACGGCCGCCGTGCCGTCTTCACCGCTACGCTCGTGCTCTTCTCGATAGGAAGCGCGCTGTCCGCGCTCGCGCCGACCTACGAGACCCTCCTCGTCGCGCGCGTCATCGCCGGACTCGGGCTCGGCGGCGAGCTTCCCGTCGCGGCCACGCTCGTCAGCGAGCTCTCGCCGCGTGCGCAACGTGGCCGCATGATCGTCCTGCTCGAGTCGTTCTGGGCGTACGGGACGATCCTCGCGGGCATCGTCGCGATCACCGTCGTGGCGAGCTACGGATGGCGCTGGGGCTTCGCCGTCGGCGCGCTGCCCGCGCTCTACGTGGCGTACCTGCGCCGCGCGCTCCCGGAATCGCCGCGATTCCTCGCGGAGCGCGGGCGGGCGCCCGAGGCCGACGCGGTCGTGCGCCGCGTCGAGCGCGCGGGTGGGGGTGCGCTGCTCACGCTCGCGCCCGCGGTCGCCCCGCTGCGCGCGGGCCGCACGCGCGTCGCCGAGCTCTGGTCGGGCCGCTACGCGAAGCGGACGGCGATGCTGTGGATCCTGTGGTTCGGAGTGGTCCTCACGTACTACGGCATCTTCCTGTGGATCCCGTCGATCCTCGCGGCCCGCGGCCTGTCGGAGGTCCGGAGCAACGAGTTCTTCTTCCTGTCGACGCTCGCGCAGGTCCCCGGCTACTTCAGCGCGGCGTGGCTCGTCGAGCGTTTCGGTCGGAAGCCGACGCTCGTCGCGTACCTGCTCGGGACCGCGGCGTCCGCGTTCATGTTCGGCAACACGTTGACCGGGACCGACGCGTTCGTGTGGGCGGCGTTGCTGTCGTTCTTCAATCTCGGCGCGTGGGGCGTCGTGTACACGTACACGCCCGAGCTCTACCCCACATCGGTGCGCGGCACCGGTTCTGGCATGGCCGCGGCGGTCGGCCGCGTGGGCGGGATCATCGGCCCGTACCTCACGCCGGTGCTCGTGCCGGCCATCGCGACCGGCGGGACCTTCGCCGTGTTCATGGCGTTGCTCCTCATCACCGCGGCCGCCGTCGCCCTTCTCGGTGAGGAGACGCGCGGCCGCTCTCTGGAAGAGATCGCGCCGGAGGCCGAAGCCGCGTAGCACTGAGACCCTTTCGCACCGCAAGGGTGCGCGCTGGCCGCCTCAGAATCCGGCCGTGATCCGCCGCCTTTCGCTCCTCGCGCTCGCCGGCCTCGTCGCCAGCGGATGCTTCGGAAAGCTCGCGCTCGGGGTGACGCAGACGATCGAGCCCACGCCGCTCCTCCCCGGCGCGAACGTGAAGCAGGAGGTCAACGTCGAGGCCGATGGACTTCTCGGCACCGCGGTGAAGCAGGCGATGACCGACGCCGCCGCGAAAGGAGAGGTTCAGACCGCGACCGGTGCCCAGTGGCAGGTGCGCGACAGCTCTGACGCTTCCGCGGTCCACTTCCGCATGTTCCGCACGGTGAGCCTGGCCGAGGCGCAGAACGCGGTCCCGCAGACGTCGACCGGCGGATTCGACGTCGGCACGATGAACGTCCGCGCCGACGACTGGCTCCTCGCACGGCATTACGCGGTGCGGGTCGTCGTGTCGACGAAGCCACCGTCGACGCCGACGAGCGCGACGACCGGCGTCACGGACGCCACCTCGCAGCAGCTCGCGCAGGCGATGCTGGCCGGCCTGAGCTACGACTACTACCTCAGCCTCCCCGGCATCGTGACCGCGACGAACGGCCTTCCCGGCGACCAGTCCCGTCTGGTCTGGCACCTCGACCTCAGCGCCGCGTCCGATCGCGTGCTCACGGCCGAGAGCATCTACGTCGACTGGGTGCGGCTCGCGGTGATCCTCGCGATCGCCGGCCTCATCCTCTTCGCGACCGTCCTCCGCTCGCGCTTTCGCCGCGCCGTCGCGACCGGGGCGCCGGCTCCGCCGCAGACCTAGCGGGGCAGCTCCGCCAGGAAGCGCTCCGCGTTGCGATACGCGATGGCCGCGCGCGGCTCATCGGGGAGCTGCATGAGCCAGGCGCGGATCCGCCCGACGATGTCGGCGTAGGCGTCCCAGCGCTCGTTGCCGGTGTACGACCCACCGACGGTCCACGTGTCGGTCCCCACCATGAACCGATCGCTGTACTTCAACAGGAGCGCGCGCCACTTCTCGCTGAGCTGGCCCTGCGGCGCGACGTCGTCGCGGAGCGAGAGCTCCGCGGAGAGCTTCGGCCATTTGGCCATGAGCGCGTCGATCTGCTCGGGCGTCGCGGTGACGCCGGCGTGGGCCCACAGCACGGTCTCGTCCGGCCCGACGTAATCGAGCAGCTCGGCGACGGATCGCGCGTCGGCGTGCGGCTGCAGGAAGAGGTGATGCTGTTGCGCGAACGCGATCGCGTTCTTGACGACGGGAAGCGCGATCTGCCCGGGGTTCAGATGGAACTCGCCGAAGCCGCGGTGCTCGCCTTCGCGATACGCGGACGTGATGTAGGGCATGACCGTGCCGTCGCGCGTCCACGAGAACACGTCGGCGCCATTGCGGTACGGACCGAGCATCGGGACGACGCGGTCGCCGAGGACCGCCTTCAGCTTGAACGTGCCTTCGTCGGGCGCGCTCGACACGAGCGCCGCCCGGACGCCGAGCGTGTCCAGCATCGACTGGATCCGTTCCGGCGGGTACGCAGCCCACGACTCGCGGCTGTAGTGCATGTGCGCGTCGAAGATCGGCAGGATGCTCGGACTGGGGGAGGGCGTCGGACTCGGTGTCGGGGTCGGCGACGGGGTTGGCGTCGATGACGCGGCCGCGACGGTGGCGGTCGGTGAAGCCGTCGGCGACTCGGCGGGCGGTCGAGCGCACGCGGCCAGGAGGATCGCGGCGATGAGAAGGCATCGGCCCATCACGCTCTAGGGTCGCACGCCGTTGCACAGATGGGATGGCTGTTCAGTGGCGAGGTCCGGTACCTTCGCCGAACTACACGCCGGGCCGCGGCGGGCACGCGGTCGAGCTCATCGTCGATCACTGGACCGTCGTGATGTTCGAAGGAGCGATCCGGCGCTTCAAGGATCCGTCGAGCATCCTTTCGGCGCATTACGTCATCGGTTCCGACGGACGGATCGCGCAGCTCGTCAGCGAGGACGACACGGCCTATCACGCGGGGGTGTTCTCGGTGAATCAGCGGTCGATCGGCATCGAACACGAGGCGGGACCCGCGATGCCCCCGACCGACGCGCTCTACGAGGCCTCCGCGGAGCTGCACCGGGAGATCGCCGCGCGGCACGGGATCGCCCTCGCGGTCGGCGCGACCGTCTTCCCGCATCACGCGATCGTGCCCACCGAATGTCCCGGGACACTGGATCTCGACCGCATCGTTCGTGAAGCTCTGGAGGAGGACGACATGTTCACCGAAGAGGACCGGCGCAAGCTCAACCGCGTGTACGACCACCTCGAGGCGTACGAGCCGCTCGTCTGGACGACACGTCTCCAGCGCTGGCTCGCAAAGGCGTTCTCGAGCGGCGTGCCGGAGGCCGATCTCTCCGGCCCGGACGTCGAGACGGGGCAGGCGTTCTCGGAGACGACCTCCTCGCGGCGCTGAATCGAATCGCGCTACCGTCATCGCCGGTCATGCCACGCTGCGACGCGAGGAGGTGATGCGATGACCGACCGACGACCGCGGACGACGAACCTCGACCGCTACGGCCATGCGGCGCTGCCGTGGAGCCGTGTCGTCGAGGCCCTGAGCGTACCGCCGACCGAGGAGCTCACCTTCTTCGTCGGCAGCGTCCGGCCGGACGGACGGCCGCACGCCGCGGGCGTGGGCGCGCTCTATCACGACGGCGACCTCTGGTTCACGAGCAGTCCGGCCGCTCGCAAAGCGCGGAACATCGCGAAGGATCCCCGCGTCACGATCTCGGTGCGTCTCAAGGGCATCGACGTCGTGTTCGAGGGCGCGACCGATCGCGTGCGCGACCGACCGACGCTCGAGCGCATCGCCGCGCGGTTCCGCGAAGGCGGCTGGCCCGTGCAGGTCGACGGCGACGCGTTCACCGCGCCCTACAGCGCTCCGAGCGCCGGTCCGCCGCCCTGGCAGCTCTACCGGTTCACGATCGACACCGCTTTCGGGGTCGCGGGCGTCGAGCCCCACGGCGCGACACGCTGGCGGTTCAGCCCCGCGAAGAGCGCCTCGCGGAGCGTCGCTTCGCGGAAGCCCGCTTCGCGGAGCGTCTCGACGAAGCCGGGGAATCGGAAGATCGCCTCGCGGAAGCCGACGAAGCGGAAGGCCGCCTCGCGGCGCTGACGGTTCGGCGGCGTGGCGTGCTCAGGTAGTGATGCCACAGGAGCCGCGCGGCGACGGCGCGCCAGGGACTCCAGGAGCGCGTGATGCGATCGATCCGCCGCGCATCCGGCGCGGTGCGCATTCGCTTCACCTCGCGCAACGCAGCGACGAGCGCGAGATCACCGCCCGGCCACACGTCGGCGCGGCCGAGCGCCATCAACAGGTAGATGTCGGCGCTCCACGGTCCTATCCCCTTCAGCGAAACGAGCTCCGCACGCGCCTCGTCGTCGTCCATCTCCGCGAGCCGCTCGGCGTCGAATCGGCCTTCGACGATGGCCCTCGCGAGCTCGTGGATGTACGCGCTCTTCTGTCGCGTCTGACCGGCGCTCCGGATCTGCTCGATGCTCAGGGCCGCGATCCGCTCGGGCGTGACCGCCCCGGCGAGCCGCTCGAGGCGCGCGTACGCCGCGCGGCCCGCCGAGAGCGAGATCTGCTGCTCGAGGATGATCTGCACGAGCGTCTGGAAACCCGGCGGGCGATCCCAGAGCGGAGGGGGGCCGAACCGATCCACGAGCGCCGCGAGGTGCGGGTCGCGGGCGCGGAGCTCGGCCACGCCGGTGGCGAGCGTCTCAGCCGTGAGTGCGTCGCGCACGGAGATAGAACGATCCAAGGGCCACCTTCGTGAGGTCGTCGTCACGCCACTATCGTTCCATGGGACATCCGACACGGCGCGAGGCCGCACGGTCCTCGGCGCGGCGACGGTCTCGCAAGCGCTAGCCGAACCGCTTCTTGTAGAGGGCCTTCAGCTCGGCGTCGGTGCTTCCGAGGTAGCGGCTCGTCGTCGCGACGTTGCGGTGCCCGGCGAGCCGCTGCGCCGCGGGCACGTTCATCTGCGTCGCCCACGCCGTGATCGCCGCGTGCCGTAGCCAGTGTGGTGACACGCTCTCGGCGAGGCCAGCGCGCTTCGCGGCCTCGGCGACGATCGTCTGCGCCATCTTCACGCTCATGCGGCGCGAGCCGTCGGCCTTCGTGCGGCGCGTCACGAACAGCGCCGGATCCTTGTCCTTGCGCGTGCGCAGGTAGCGCTGAAGCCACTCGCGCGCCCGCATTCGCAGGAACACGCGGCGGTACCGGCTTCCTTTGCCGAACACCGTGATCTCGTCGGCGATCCGCACGCCGTCCTTGGGATCGGCCGCGCGCGGGTCGAGCTCGAGCTTGGCGCGATCGAGCGCGACGAGCTCCGACACGCGGCAACCCGTCGCGGCGAGGAACTCGAGCAGCGCCCGATTTCGGACGCCGTCGTCGCTCGCGGTGTCGAAGCTCTCGAGAAGGCTCTCGAGCTTCGCGGCATCGAGGTGGC
>DATBKH010000163.1:0-10524 GCA_036555955.1 Candidatus Limnocylindria bacterium
AGATCGCTCACCTCGCGATTCAGGGACTCGGCGATGATCCGGAGGTTTTCCGCCACCGGACGGTCGAGGTCGACCTTTCCGCGCGCCGGCGGCCCCACCACGAGCTTCTCCATGTACGTGTCCGGCGCGTGCAGAAGCCCACCCGGCTCCGAGACCGCCATGACCGCGACCGCGTTCGGCCGGCCCTTCGCCACGGGGTTCGTGCCCTCGAGTGGGTCGATCGCGATGTGGACCTCTGGACCGTCGCCTCGCCCGACGCGCTCGCCGATGTACAGCATCGGCGCTTCGTCGCGCTCGCCCTCGCCGATCACGATGAGGCCGTTGAAGCGCGTCTCCTCCATGCTCTTTCGCGCCGCATCGACGGCCGCCTGGTCCGCTTCGTTGTTGTTGCCGTGACCCATCCAGTGCGCCGCGGCGATCGCGGCGGCCTCGGTGATGCGCACGAGCTCGAGGCTCGCCGTGCGATCGCGCGGCACGCGCTCGAGAGGCGGGGTCCGCGGCGCGGTCTGCGTCATCGCGCTGGTAACGCTAGTCCGTGGGGACGGGGCGCGCACGAAGCGCCCGTGCGGTCGCGTGCTCTATCAGGGGAAGCGGATCTCGCATGGCCTGCGCGATGGGCACGCCCTCGCTCGCGACCGCGATCGCGTCGAGTCCGAGCACGTCGTGACCTTCGCCGATGCCACCCGCTACCGCCATCACCGGGACGCGCGCGGCTCGCGCCGCGGCGACCACGGCGCCGGTGAGCTTGCCGTACCCGCTTTGACGATCGAGGCGCCCCTCGCCCGTGATCACCAGATCCGCTCCGGCGACCCGCTTGGCGAACGCGACCGCGCCGAGGACGAGCTCCGCACCGGACCCGAGACGCGCGTCGAGGAACGCGACGAGGCCCGCGCCGAGCCCGCCGGCGGCGCCGGCGCCCGGGACATCGCGGACCGGACGGCCGACGAAAGCCTCCACGACGTCGGCGTATCGCGCGAGCGCGGCGTCGAGCTCGCGAACGATCTCGGGTGTCGCTCCTTTCTGGGGGCCGTACACCGCGGACGCGCCCTCCGGACCGAGCAGCGGATTGCGCACATCGCACGCGACGTCGATGGACGGACGCACCAGACGCGGATCGGTCTGCCCGTCGATGCGTCCGAGCCGGGCGAGCGCGGCGCCCCCTTCCGGCAGCTCGTGGCCGTCGCGGTCGAGAAAGCGGTACCCGAACGCGCGCGCCATGCCCGCGCCACCATCATTGGTCGCGCTCCCGCCGATGCCGACCACGATGCGGTCGGCGCCGCTCGCGGCCGCGGCAAGGATGAGCTCACCCGTGCCGCGCGTGCTGGTCACGCGCGCGTCGCGCTCCTCCGGCCGCAAGAGCGGCAGGCCGCTCGCTGCGGCCATCTCGACGACGGCGGTGCGGCCGTCGCCGAGCACGCCCCATTCGGCGTCGATCTCGCGCCCGAGGGGATCGTGGACGCGCGACCGCCGCACGCCGCCGTTCGTCGCCGTGACCAGCGCGCGCACCGTCCCCTCGCCACCGTCGGCGAGCGGCATCTCCTCGATCGCCGCATCGGGCCAGACCGTCCGCACGCCCCGCGCGATGGCGGACGCCACGGCGACGGCGTCGGCCGAGCCCTTGAACGACTGCGGCGCGACGATCACGCGAGGTCGCGTCGTGCGCGGCACCGCGGAATTCTATGGATCAAACGGACGTTTCTTGATCAGTGGGCTCCCCTCCTAGACTCGGATGATCCTCACCACGTCCGACCCGGTCTGTATCGCGCGCGATCCGGCGACGCTTCGGACTGAATGGTCCGAGCTCGCCAGGCGTCGCGCGCGGCCCACCATCTTCCTCACGCCGGAATGGCTCGCGGTGGCGCGGGCACACGATCCCCGTGACCAGACCACCCTGTCGGTGATGGGTGGCCGAGGGATCGTGGCGCTCGCACGAGACGGGGACGGGACGATCTCCTTCGCCGGCGGAGAGCTCACCGACGAGCAGGACGTGATCGCGCGTCCCGACGACGTCACGCCGGTGAGCAAGGCGCTCGCCGACTGGATCGCGAAGGAGCGGACGCCACGGGCGCTGTTCGAGTACGTTCCCGAAGAGTCGCCCGCGGCGGCGACGCTCGCGGACTCGCTGGCGGCGAGCGGTTATCACACGAGGGTCGAACGACTCGTCGCGTCGCCACGGCTCGACCTGCCCTCGACGTTCGAGGAGTACGTCCAGAATCTCGGCCGCAAGGACCGGCACGAGCTGCGGCGCAAGATCCGACGGCTCGAATCGGGTCGCAGCGTCACGTTCCGCATCGGAGCGGAGGCCGATCGCGGTCGCACGCTGGATCGGTTCTTCGCGCTTCACCGCCGCTCGCGCGGCGAGAAGGCCGAGTTCATGAGCGCGGACACCGAGCGGCTGTTCCGCGACCTCGCCGACGCCCTCGCCGCTCGGGGCTGGCTCCGCCTGGGCGTGCTCACCGTCGACGGCGCCGACGTGGCCGTGCTCTTCGCGTTCGCGTACGAGGGCACGCTGGCGCTTTACAACGCGGCGTACGACCTCGACCTCGCCTCGCTCTCGGTCGGCATCGTCTGTCACGCGTACGCGATCCGCGCGGGCATCGACGAAGGGCTCAAGGTCTACGACTTCCTCCGCGGTGACGAGCCGTACAAGTACGACCTCGGCGGGGTCGAACACTGGCTCCTTCGGGTGGAAGCCACGCGATGACCCGGCGGGTCGCGATGCTGTCGGTCCATGCGTGCCCGCTCGCGAAGCTCGGAGGCCGCGACTCGGGCGGGATGAACGTGTACGTGCGCGAGCTCACGCGCGACCTCGGGGCGCGCGGGATCGAGGTGGACGTCTTCACGCGGTGGCGCGAGAAGGACGATCCGCGCATCCAGCCGCTCGGCCCGAACGCGCGCGTCGTGCACATCCAGTCGGGTCCGATCGGCTACTGGCCGAAGATGGAGGTGTACGAGCACCTCGACGAGTTCACCGAGAAGCTCATCGAGCAGGTCGCCGCGGAGGGCAAGAGCTACGACCTCATCCACGCCCACTACTGGCTGTCGGCGAAGGTGGCGCGGAAGCTCGAGGCGGCGTGGCGCGTGCCGGTCGTGCAGATGTTCCACACGCTTGGCCTCGTGAAGCGCGAGGTGATGGACGAGGACATCGACGGCGAGAGCGACGTCCGTGTCGAGATCGAGCGCGAGGCCGTGCGCAAATCGGCCGCGATCGTCGCGGCCAGCGAGATCGAGCTCGGCGAGCTCCGCCGTCTGTATCGCGCGGACGTCTCGCGCGTGGCGGTGATCCCGTGCGGCGTCGATCCGCGGGTGTTCCATCCGGTGCGCCAGGCCGACGCGCGCGAGAAGCTCGGCCGCGATCAGTGCGAGCGGCTCATCCTCTTCGTCGGTCGCATCGAGCAGATCAAGGGCATCGACGTGCTGCTGCGGGGGCTCGGCCTGCTCTTCCAGCGGCATCCCGAGCTGCGGAGCGACGTCTGCCTTCTCGTGATCGGGGGCGCGCTCGATCCGGGCGACGACGCGCCGGAGACGGAGAAGATCATCGAGCTCCGCCGCCTCGTGCACGAGCACCGCATGGAGGCGAACGTTTCCTTTGTCGGCTCGCGCGGTCAGGAGGAGCTCGCGCTGTACTACGCCGCCGCGGATCTCTGTGCGGTCCCGTCGCTGACCGAGTCGTTCGGCCTCGTCGCGCTGGAGGCGATGGCCTGCGGCACGCCGGTCGTCGGCACGAAGGTCGGCGGCCTGCAGACGGTGATCGACCACGGCGAATCCGGGCTCCTCGTACCGGCGGGCGACGATGAGGCGCTGGCGGACGCGATGGCCGAGGTGCTCACGGACTGGAGGCTGCGCATGCATCTCGCCCACGGCGCTCGGGACCGCGCGGAGAAGTTCACCTGGAGCCGCGTCGGCGATCGGATCGTCGATCTGTACGATCGCGTCCTCGACCTACCCAAAGTGAGGGTCTGATGCCCGACGCGTTCGCCATCCCCAAGCGCGCCATGGCGATCTTCGCCCATCCCGACGACGTGGACTTCGGCTGCTCGGGAACGCTCGCGTCGTGGATCGCGACGGCGGACACGCACGTCACGTATTGCGTGATCACGAGCGGTCAGAAAGGCACGCACGACCTCAAGGTGACGCCCGAGCAGATGGCCGAGACGCGCGAGCGCGAGCAGCGCGCCGCCGGCGCGGCGATCGGCGTCCGCGAGTTCGTGTTCCTCGGACACCAAGACGGCGAGCTCGAGCGGACGATGGACCTCCGCGGCGAGGTGTGCCGCGTGATCCGCGAGCACAAGCCCGACGTCGTCTTCACGAACGACCCGTGGGGTCACTATCAGGTGCACCCGGACCACCGCGTCGCCGGCTGGACCGGCCTCGACGGCGTCATCGCGGCCCGCGATCACCTCTTCTTTCCCGAGCAGCTCGCGAACGGGCTGAAGCACCATCGCGTGTCACGAGTCCTTCTCTTCGGCAGTCGCGACCCCAACATCTGGTTCGACATCTCAGGCTCGATCGACGGCAAGATCGCCGCGCTTCGCGCGCACAAGAGCCAGCTCGGCGGCCGCCGCGGCTTCGCCGAGCGGATGCGCTGGTGGGCGAAGAACACCGGGTCGACGTGGAATCTGCCGGCGGCGGAGGCGTTTCGCTACATCGAGCTCGCCTAGCCTCGCGCCGTGGACGAGCAGCCCTTCGTCGGCGGCAACATGAACGACGCGACGCGCGTCGGCGACACGGTCAGGCGACGGGCCGGTCCCTGGACGCCGGCGGTGCACGCGCTGCTGCGATTTCTGGAACGCGCCGGATTCGAGGCCCCTCGTCCGCTCGGCCTCGACGAGCACGGCCGCGAGATCCTCACGTACGTCGAAGGCGAGACCCATACCGGCTGGCCCGAGCCGGCTCCGGCCTGGGTCACCGATGACGATCACCTGCGCGAAGGCGCGCGACTGCTCCGGCGCTATCACGACGTCGTGGAAGGATTCACACCGCCGCCCGACGCGCGGTGGCGATTCGTCGCGCCGGCGCCGCACGAGCTCGTCTGCCACAACGACTGGGCGCCATGGAACGCCCTCTTCCGAGTCCGCCGCCTCGCGGCGATGCTCGACTGGGACAGGGCCGGTCCGGGAACGCGCCTGTGGGACGTGGCGAACACGGCGTACAGCTGGGTTCCGCTGCTCTCGGAGCAGCGGCGATTCTCGATCGAGGACCGCGCGCGGCGGCTGCGCCTCTTCTGCGACGCGTACGGCCTCGCCGATCGCGCCTCGCTGCTCGACGTGATGCGCGACCGCGCGCTCTTCGTCGGGGAGTTCATCGCGGACCAGGCGCGCGCCGGTGACCAGGGCTTTCGCAAGCTCGCGAGCTGGGACGTCCCCGCGCGAACGATCCGCGACGCCACGTACCTCGAGCGCAATCGCGCCACGCTGGAGCGCGCCCTCTTCTAGCGCGCTCGCTTCGCGGTCAGTGCTTGAAGTGCCGCCGTCCCGTGAAGAGCATGGCCATGCGGTTCTTGTTCGCGGTGTCGATCATCATCGCGTCGCGCAGCGACCCGCCCGGCTGGATGATCGCGGTCACGCCGGCACGCGCCGCCACCTCGATGCCGTCCGGGAACGGGAAATACGCGTCCGACGCCATCACCGCGAGCCGCGCGTTCTCGCCGGCCTTGCGGACCGCGGTCTCGACGGCGACGACACGCGAGGTCTGGCCGGGGCCCACACCGACCGTCGCGAGGCCCTTCGCGAGGACGATCGCGTTCGACGTCACGTGCTTCACGCAGCGCCACGCGAAGAGCAGGTCGGTGAGCTCCTCGAGCGTCGGGCTGCGCTCGGTCACCACCTTGAAGTTGCCCTCGTCGACGACGGACTCGTCCGGCGTCTGGACCAGCATGCCTCCCGCGATCCGTTTGAAGTCGAAGGTCTCGCCGTCCTTGCGGGCCGCGCGCGAGCTTGTCGACCCGAGACGCCCTCCCACGATCGCGTGGCCGGGTACCGCGAGGATCTCGAGATTCCTCCGTCCCCGCAGCAGCGGGAGCGCCTCGTCGTCGAACCCGGGCGCGATGATCGCCTCGTAGAACGTGCCCTCCATCGCCTCGGCGAGCTCGCGGGTCACGATGCGGTTCGCTCCGACGATCCCGCCGAACGCCGAGACCGAGTCGCACATGAAGGCGCGGCGGTACGCCTTGGTGATCTCGTTATCGGACGCGATCCCCGAGGGGTTCTGGTGTTTGATGATCGCGACGGTCGGCTGCGGAAAGTCGGTCGCGATGCGCCACGCCGCGTTGATGTCGAGCATGTTGTTGAAGCTCGTCGCGCGCCCGTGGATCTGCTGCATCTGCGTCATCGCACCGTCCTCGCCGCGCACCGCGTAGAACGCGGCCTGCTGGTGCGGGTTCTCGCCGTACCGCAGGTCGCGCACCTTGCGCAGCGAGAGCGTGAGCTCGTCCGGGAACTGGACGCCCGCGTCGGTCGCGAATCGCGACGCGATCGCCGCGTCGTACGCGGCGGTGTGGCTGAAGGCCTCCGACGCGAGGACCCGGCGCGTCTCGAGCGAAACGCCACCGCGCTGCTTCAGCTCGTCGAGCACCGCGGCGTAGCGCTCCGGCCGCGAGACGACCACGACCTGTTCGTAGTTCTTCGCCGCGGCGCGAAGGATGGTCGCCCCGCCGATGTCGATCTGGTCGAGCGGAACTCCCGAGCTCTTGCTCGCCGCGCCGGCGAACGGATAGAGGTTCACCGCGACGAGGTCGATCGGCTCGATCCCTTCACGCTCGAGCTCCTGGCGGTGCGACGGATCGTCGCGGCGCGCGAGCAGCGCGGCGTGGATCTTCGGGTGAAGGGTCTTCACGCGGCCACCGAGCAGCGCCGGCGAGCCGGTCACGTCCTCGACGGAGCGTGTGGTGATGCCCTCGGCGGCGAGCGCGGCTCGCGTTCCGTCGGTGGCGATGATCTCCCACCCGAGGTCCTGCAATCCGCGCGCGAACACATCGAGACCGGTGCGATCAGAAACAGAGAGGAGGGCTCGCAGCGCGGCTAGTATAGCCAGTCCATGCCGTTCGATCCCCAGCACTTCATCGACCGTTTTTTTCAACCGTTCAACAGCGAATCCCGGTTCTACTGGCCAGCGGCGATCGCGATCGTCGTCTCGCTTGTCGCCAACATCGTTTGGTACAACTGGCGCAGCCGCACCACGCCTCCGCCCGAGTTCGGCGTGCGCCCGTGGGCATTCTGGACGAACGTCGTCTTCATCATCTGGTATTTCGTGCTTCTGCGGCAGGGCGTTCCGTTCTGGTTCATCGCGATCTCGGTCGTGACGAACATCGCGGCGGTCATCTACATGTACTGGTCGTACCTGCCGCCGCGTGA
The DNA here is from genome assembly GCA_036555955.1 of Candidatus Limnocylindria bacterium. GTDB lineage: Bacteria > Chloroflexota > Limnocylindria > P2-11E > P2-11E > 3-1-20CM-2-70-9. Next base: position 7,353 of record DATBKH010000163.1, read on the forward strand.
GGCCGCCTGGGAACGCGAGCGGCGCCGTCAGGCGTACTTCCCCAAGGCTGGCCGGCGCAAGAAGCGCCGGCGCTAGTCCTCGCGCGGAGCGCTCCAGGTGATGTTGAAGCCCTCGTAACGCGGCTTTCCGTCGAGGTCGCTCCGCTCGACCGAGGTGACGGACGCTCCGCTCGGTCCCTGGTTCAGCCAGCCCTGCAGCGCCGCGAGCGAGGCCTCGCTCCCCTCCGCGATGAGCTCCACCGCGCCGTCCGCCCGGTTCCACACGCGGCCGGTGAGGCCATTGCGCGAAGCTTCGCGGACCGCGCTCGTGCGGAAGTTGACGCCCTGCACCATGCCGCGAACGACGAAACGTGCGCGCGGCATCAGCGCTTCTTGCGCGACGAGAGCATCCGGTCGAGCTCGCGCGTGTTCGCGATCGCGGCCGCCGTCGCCCAGCCGCGCCTCGCCGTCCCGACCGCGAGATCCATCCACTCGAGCTCCTCGATCGCGTGCGCGTCGGAGTTCGTCACGAGGGTGGCGCCGCGATCGACCGCCTTGCGGATCCAGGTGTCGGGCAGGTCGAGACGCTCGGGGCCCCCGTTGACCTCGATCCAGGTCCCCGTCGCGACGGCCGCGTCGATGACCGCGTCGAGGTCGACCGCGTGCGGATCGCGCTTCTCGAGAAGACGACCGGTCGGATGCGAGACGGCCGTGACGAGCGGGTGGCGCATCGCGCCGACGACGCGTGCGGTCATCTGCTCGCGCGTCTGCGAGAACGACGAGTGCACCGAAGCGCTCACGATGTCGAACTTCGCGAGGAGATCGTCCGGGTAATCCAGCGCGCCGTTCGCGCGAATGTCGACCTCGGTCCCGACGATGATGCGGAACGGCGCGAGCTCGGCGTTCAGCTTTGCGGCCTCCGCGACGCGCGCGGCGATCCGCTCCGGCGACAGCCCGTTCGTCATGCCGAGGCCGGGAGAGTGATCGGTCACCGCGAGGTAGGCGTACCCCTTGGCGCGCGCTCGCCTCGCCATCTCCGCGAGCGGATCGCGGCCGTCGGTCCAGCTGGTGTGCGTGTGCAGGTCGCCGCGAATGTCCCGATACGTGAGAAGCCGCGGAAGCGCGTGCGTCTTCGCCGCGTCGATCTCGCCACGGTCCTCGCGCAGCTCCGGCGGGATCCAATCGAGCTCGAGCGCACCGTAGACGTCCTGCTCGGTCGCGGAGGCGATCTCCTGACCGCGCTCCTCGGCGCCGACGCGATACAGGCCGTACTCGTTCAGGAGGAGCTTCCGGCGCAGCGCGAGGCCCCGCAGGCGCACGTTGTGCTCCTTCGATCCGGTGAAGTAGAGGAGCGCCGCGCCGAAGGAGCGTGCGGGGACGACGCGCAGATCGATCTGCAGGCCGCCTTCGACGACGACCGAGCACTTCGTGTCGCCCTGCGCGAGAACCCGCTCGACGTTCGGGCTGCGCGTGAACGCCTCGAAGACCGGAGCGGCGGCGTCGCCGGCCATGACGATGTCGACGTCGCCGATCGTCTCTCGGTACCGGCGGAGGCTTCCCGCGATCTCGATCTGGGAGGCGCCGGTCTGCGCCCGCAGGTACTCGACCATCGCGCCGGCGGCCGCACGGGCCTCGTGGAGGAGCGACCGCCCCGTCCGCTGCTTGAGCGACGCGATCGACTTCAGGATGTTCTCTTCGGTCTTTGCCTGGATCTTCGGCAGCTGCCGGAGGCGGTGATCCTTCGCGGCTTCCTCGAGCTCCTCGATCGTCGTGATCTTGAGGTGGTCGTAGATGATCCGAGCGGTCGCCGGGCCGACCCCCGGCACGCGCAGGAGCGTCAAGAGGCCGGGCGGCACCGCCGCCTGCAGCTCCTCGTGGCGCTTCGAGCGGCCGGTATCCACGATCTGCTGGATGGCCTCCGCCACGGCGGGCCCCACGCGCGGTATCTCGAGGAGACGCTTCTCCCGTGCGAGCTTCGGCAGCGGCTCGCGGAGATCGCGGATCGCCCGCGCGGCGGCGCGATACGTGACCGCGCGGAAGACGTTCTCGCCGTTCAGCTCGATGAGATCGGCGATCTCGTCGAGGGCCTTCGCGACGGCGTCGTTGCCGGAGGCCAGGGCGTCGAGGGGCACGTGCCGATGCTACGGCGGCGCGATCAGACCGCCGGTAATGCTCCCGCGGGGTTGCGCGCGAGCTCGAGATACGCGTACGCCGACTCGAGCGCGCCGCGCGCGCGAAGCTTCTGCGCGTATTCGGCGGCGAGCGTGGCGAGGTCGGGATGGTCCTCGATCTCGGCGAGAAGCTGGATCGCGCAGCGATACGCGCGATCGGACTCGGCGTGATCCCCGCGCGCGTCGTGTGCCGCGCCGCTCACGCGAAGGGCATCGGCCTGCTGGCGAACGTCGCCGAGCTCGGCGAGACGATCCGCGGCGGCGGCCGTGAGATCCAGCGATGCGTCGATGTCGCCCTCCTCGAGCGTGATGCGCGCGCGAAGCACGTCGACGATCGCGCCCACGCGCGCGTCGCCCGCGAGCGCGGCCCGCTCGCGGCACCGGCCGACGGTCTCGCGCGCCGCGGCGAGGTCGCCGTTCTCGAACGGCACCGTCGCGAGCGACTGCATCACCGAGAGCTCGACGGCCGTGTCGGAGATGCGCTCGAGAAGCCCGAGCGCGCGCTGGTAGTTCGCGATGGCCGCGTCGAGCTCACCGGCGTCGTACAGCGCCACGGCGACACCCATGTAGCCCTGCGCGGCGAGCCGGAGCTCGCTCGAACGCGACGCGATCGCCAGGGCCTGCTCGTACGTCGCGAGCGCCTTGGCGGTCCGGTGAAGACGGCGGTAGACGGTCCCGAGCTGGACGAGCGTCCGGGCGCGGAGGCGCGGATCGGTGATCTCGCGCTGGTCCATCACGTCGCGCGCCGCCTCGAGCGACTCGGCACCGGCGGCAAGCTCGCCGTGCTCGACGTAGAGGACGCCCCGCGCGCTCAGGAGGTGGGCGACCTCGGTCGGCTCGGTGCTCGCGTCCACGAGCGTCATGGCCTCAGCGATGCGCTCGAACGCCTGCTCGTGCTTCCCCTCCGCCGTGTCGGCGTGCGCGAGGAAGCGCAGGAGGGACGCGCGCTCCGGGCCCTGCGCCTGCTGCGCGAGCGCGGCGGTCGCTTCGACACGGACCGCGGCCCAGTCGCGCCGCTCGAT
>DATBKH010000164.1:0-6816 GCA_036555955.1 Candidatus Limnocylindria bacterium
TCGCGAAGAAGTCGCCGAACCCGATGAGCGCGGCGCAGACGAGGAACGTGACGAGGTCGTGCGTGACGAGGAAGACCAGATCCCCGACCGCGACCGCCGCGAGCCCCGCGATGATCACGCGACGCCGTCCGAACCGGTCGCCCATCATCCCGCCCGGCGTCGCGACGAGGAGGCCGGTGATCGACATGAGCGCGATCGCGGTCGCGATCGACACGCCGCCAAGGCCGAGCGATGTCGCCGCGTAGAGCGGCATCACGGTATTCCGGAAGCCGTGCCGGTTCACCATGTTCGCCACGACGCCGTAGTTCGTCGCGGCCACGGCGACCGTGCGCTCGCGCATAGGAAGCACCCGCGCGTCGCCGCTCCGGCCGGCGGTGCCACGTTTCGACTCGGGCCGAAGGCGCAGCAGCACCGGCAGAAAGATCGCTCCGGCGGCGATCGCGAGCACGATCGTCACCGCGAAGGTCGCGCGCCAACCGTAGACCGCGCCGATGACCCCGCCCAGGAGCGGGTACGCCGCGATGCCCGTGTTGTTCGCGACGTGGTACAGGCTCATGACCTTCCCGCGGTTCGCCGCCGACGCGCTGGCCCCGAGCGCGGCGAGGCCGACCGTCGTCACGAGGGCGACCGCGACGCCCGAGCCGATGCGCGCGACGACCAGCATCGGCACGCTCGAGGCGTTCAGACCGACGATCGACGAGAGCACGAGGAGCACGACGCCGGCGAGGCTCACGTTGCGATGGCCGAGGGCGTCGCTCACCCACCCCGCGGGCAGATCGGTGACGAGGCGCGCGAGACCGTACGCGCCGACGATGACCCCGGCGGTCGCGATGCTGACGCTGAAGTCGTTGCGGACGTCGGGGAGGAGCGGGGTCATGATGTTCGTCGCGGCGATGAACAGGAACACCGACGCCGCGACGAGGTACGAGTCGCGCGGGATGCCTCGCGCGGTCGCGCTCACCCCCCGTCCGCGCGGAGCGCGGCCTCGAGATCCTCGACGCGCAGACGCGACGGGTCGAGCGCGAGCTCGCGCTTGGACGCGATCGAGCGGAGCACGAGCTTCCGGATGCGGCGCGCATCCAGCTTCGCGTCGACGCACGCGGCCGCGAGCCGCGCGAGCGCGGCCTCGCTGAAGCCGTCGGCTTTGGCGACCTGCGCGACCGTGTCGCGGAGAATGCGCGCGGCCGCCTCCGCACCGGGCAGCCCCATCTCCTCGACCAGGTCGGCGCGGGACAGGAACGCGGGGTCGACGCCGACGGGGTGGTTCGTCGTCGCGACGAACAGCACGTTCGCGCACCGCCGCGCGACCTCGTCGACGCCCTCGAGCACGGCGTCGGTCGCGCGGTGCACGTCGACCGGATTCGTCTCCAGCGACGCGCCGCCGCGGCTCACCGCCAGCGCCTCGACCTCGTCGAGCAGGACGATCGTCGGCCGCCCCCGCGCCGCGAGGTCCGGAAGCGTGCGCTCGAAGAGCCGCGCGACGCTGCGCTGGCTCTCGCCGAGGAGCTGACTCGGGAACGCATGTGCGTCGATCTCCACGAAGAGGACGCTCTCGCCGAGCTCGCGCGCGGCCTGATCGGCGAGGCCGCCGGCGAGCGTGGTTTTGCCGGTCCCCGGCGGTCCCGCCAGCACGACGAGCCCGTGCACGGGGAGCCGCACCGCGTCGAGCGAAGCGCGGTGGCGCAGCGCGAAGATCGCGAAGTTCAGCACGCGCTCCTTCACGCCCGCCGGCGCGAGGATCGCGGTCCAGCGGCTCTCCCAAGCGTCGTCGGGCAGCTCGGTCAGCGCGACGACGCCCTCGACGCCCGGCGGCAGAGACAGCGCGGGCACGCTAGCTCTCGGGTCGCCCCTCGAAGTGATCGGGCCACACGACGCCGGTGAGATCGGGCGCATCGAGCTCGGGCAGCTCCTCGAAGAGGTTGAGCGGGTCGAGCAGGACGCGGATCATGTCGTAAAGCGCGTCGAAGTTGTGCACGCGGATGAGTCGTGCGGTCCGTTCCTTCGAGTCGTTGAAGTGCTGGTGCCACGACCAGTGGTCGACGACGATGAGGTCGCCGGTCTCCCAGGGATAGCTGACGCCGTCGATCTCGCTGTGCCCGTTTCCCGAGACGACGTACAGCCACGCCTCTCCGCCGTGCCGGTGGCGCGACTGGTACAGGCCGGGAGCGAGCTCGTGCATGACCGCGGAGAGGCCCGCGGTGTGGTAGCCGATCGACTTGTCGACGAGGAACAGGCTGCGCGCACCGCGCTTCGTGACGAGCCCGCGGACGTCGTCAAAGCGCGTGATGAGGCGGGCGCTCTCCGATCCGGCGGACTGACGCGCGAGGCGCTGGGTCCGTCGCGCGTACGGATCGTCGCCTGCGATCGCCTGCACCTGGCGCGGACGCGGCGGCAGATCCTTCACCGGCGTGTCGCCGCCGTCTTCGAGGAGCGCGACGCCGAACTGCTCGAGCATCGGCTGCACGCTCCAGGTGTGGAACACCGCGGGCTTGTCGGCGTCGTTCCCGTGACGGTGCCACGCCCACGACGGAAGATGCAGCGTGTCCCACGGCCTCCAATCGACGCGGACGCCGTCGACCTCCGTCCAGCCACGACCCGATTCGACGAACGCGATCGCGTCCCACGCGTGCCGATGCACGGTCGTCGTCGTGTGCGCGGGGATCTCGTGCACGGTCGCGTCGAGATTCATCGTCGGGCGGTCCGCGTCGCGACCCGCGAAGACGCCGCGGCGCATCCTGCGGGCCGGGACGTCGTGCATCGCGACGTCCTTCCGCTTGAGGACGGTCTTGTGGTACCCCTTCCACTCCTCGAGGAGCGACTCCCGCCGCTTCTTCTGGACCTCGTAGTGCGTGACCTTCGTGGTGGTGACGGTCTTCATCGCGAGGCGACGCTCGCCGTCTCTCGCACTCGTGGGAGTACTTCCTTCGCGAGGATCTCGATCTGCTCGAGGTAGTCCGGAAAGCGCATGCGGAAGTCGAAAACGAGCAGGTCGCAGCCGAGCTCCTGGTAGCGCTGAACGCCCTTCACGATGTCGTCGGGAGAGCCCATGAGGATCGAGCCGTCGAGCTCCTCGATCTTCGTGAACTCGCCGGACTTCGGCTTCAGCCAGAACTTCTGCGCGTTCGCGTTCTTGATGAGGCCCGGGACGTTCACGCGCTTCGTTGCGGCCGCAAAGCTGTCGTCGATGCTCGTCACGGGCACGGCCCCGGTCATGATCATCGGCTTGCCCTGCTCCGCGGCCATCTCTTTGATCTTCCTCACGCGCGCAGCGTACGTGGGGAACGTGATGCGGCCCGGGAGCCAGCCCTCGCAGAAGTCCACCGCCAGGCGCGCCGCGGCGGGGGTGGCGCCACCCCACCACACCGGCACCGGGTACAGCGGCTGCGGCTTGAGATCGACGTCGTCGAACTTGTAGCGCTCGCTGTTCCATTCGATCGTCTCGCCGCTCCAGAGGCGCCGCGCGATGAGCACCTGCTCCTTCATCATCTGGACGCGGTCCTCGGCGGCCTGGCCGATGACGGCGAACTCGTGATCGAATGTCCCGGCGCCGATCCCGAGATCGAAGCTCCGCCGCGTGATCCACGACATCGAGGCGACGCTGTACGCCATGAGGATCGGGTGGCGGAACGGGATGATCGTCGCGGCGCCGAGGCCGATCCGCTCGGTGACGCCGGCGAGGTACGAGAGCGTGACGAATGGCTCGATGAACGTCCGGTCCGTCCCTTCCATGCCGTGCGGGTGGAAGACGAGGTGGTCCCGGACCCACAGCGAGTCGAACCCGTGCTTCTCGGCGAGCCGCGCGCCCTGGACGAGCAGGTCTTGATCCGCTTCCAAACCGAAGTGCGGGACGAGCAGGCCGAACCGGGTCATGTCGCTCTCCTTCTGTGACAGAGGTGCCCCCGCAGCCGTCGGCCGCGGGGGCACCCGCGATGTCTAGGGACGCGAGGCCACTACGAGGCGGGCACGCCGATCTTCGCGTTGAAGCCGTTGTCCTTGAGCTTCTGCAGGAGACTCAGGTCGTACGCCTTCTTCAGGTCCACGGTCCCCATGGCCGCGTTCTGCGTGGCGAGGACCTGCTGCGGCAGCTTGAGCGCGTCCTCGGTGAACGACATGGTGCGCGAGCCGTAACCCGCGAAGGCCTTCACCGCGTTGAGCGCGTCGGCGTCCTTGATCTGCGCGAACGTCGCAAACGTCTTCGCCGATGTCTCCGCGTCGGTGAACATCTTCTGCTGCGCCTCGAGCGTCGCGGCGACGACGACGAGCGCGGCGTTCGGATTCTTCTTGAGGAAATCCGCGGTGGTCATGAGGCCGCTGCGGCCCCACTGCAGATCCGACTTCGTCTCGTCGTAGAGGACGTTGAAGCCCTGCGCGGTCATGTTGTCCTTCTCGGCCATGTCGACGACCGCGCATGCGACCGAGCCGCCCTTCAGCGCCGCGATGCGCGCGCTCTGGCCGCCGACCTGGGTGATCGTCGCGTCCTTGTCCGTGTAGTTGAGGCCCTTGAGCAGGAGCAGCGCCGAGCCGTGCGACGTGCCGCCGAAGGTCGAGATCGCGATGGACTTGCCCTTCACGTCAGCCGCCGTCTTGATGTTCGCGCCGCACCACAGCCCATCGGTGAGCTTCGTGCTGTTCATCGCGAGGATCGTCACCGGCGTGTCCGTGGTCTGCGACGAGATCGCCGTCGATGCGCCACCGACCATGAAGTCGAGCTGGTTGGCGATGAGCGCCTGGAGCGCCTTGCCATCGCCCTCGAACCCGGTGACGCTCACGCTGGTGAAGCCGTACTTCTGGTAGATGCCGAGCGTGTCGGCGAGCTTCTCCGCGTACTGCACCGGCTCGTTCGGCGTGCTGATGCCGATGCGGAGCGTCGTGACCTCAGGCTTCGGCAGCTGGCCCGCGGCCGCCGACGGCGACGCGCTGGCTCCTGGGGACTGCGACGCGGCGGGCGGGGAACCTCCACAGGCAGCGACGAACAGCGCGACGAGGACGACCGAGAAGATCTTCGCGAGCGTGAAGCGAGTCGACATCGACGACACCTCTCCTCCCACGTGGATGGGCCTCTCCGCCCCCGGCGCGAATGTACCCGAAGGCCGATACATCGTCTACAATTTGCCCCGAAAGAGATGCGCTCGGCCGAGGGGCCGCGGTCAAGCGGCGCATCCTCCGGGACCGTCGACGTGGGCGGCGTTCGTGTCGCATACCGGCTCCAGGGCTCCGGCGTTCCGCTCGTCCTCGTCGCCGGCACCGGCTATCCGGGTGCGACCTGGCACGACGCGTTCGTTCGTCCGCTCGCCGAGAAGCACGCGGTCCTGACGTTCGATCACCGCGGCACCGGCGATACGCCGCCATCGGACGCGCGCTTGTCGACTCGCTTGTTCGCCTCGGACGCGCTCGCCCTCATGGACGCGCTCGACGTCGGGCGCGCGCACGTGCTCGGGCATTCGATGGGCGGTCGCGTGGCCCAGTGGATGGCGCTCGAACGCCCCGATCGTCTGCGAAGCCTCGTCCTCGCCGCGTCAGGACCGGGGCAGTTCCGCGCCGATCGTCCCGTGACCCGCGGCGTCCCCGTCCACACCGTCGTCGATCTCGTGGAGAAGGGATACGAGCGGTACATCCGCGAACACGTCGCGGAGACCTTCTTCACGCCCGAGTTCGCCCGCGACCATCCCGACGCCGTCGACGAGCTGCACGCGTCGTTCTGGGAGCACCGCCCGACGCTCGAGAGCTACCTCCGCCACGTGATCGCGCGACAAGAACATCAGACCGCGGATCGCCTGGCGGAGATTCGCGTGCCCACGCTCGTGCTCATCGGCGATCGTGACACCGCCGCCATGGGCACCGGCGTGCACACCGAGCAGTCCGATTACCTGCTGCGGCACATTCCGGGTGCGACGAAGCGCGTCGTCGAAGGTGGAGCGCACGGCTTCTTCTGGGAGATGCCGGAGCGCACCGCCGAGATCCTGCTCGAGTGGACGGCCGCGCACTAGCGAGCTAAGCGGGCACCTCGGCCCGACGCCGCGAGAAGCGGACGGGGTAGTGAAGCCAGCGCGTGAAGCGCTCCGTGCGCGTGTCGCGCTCCGGCGCGCGCTCGGGATCGGGTCGCACGCCGCGCCGCGCGACGGCCTGCACCTCGAGCGCGACGAGGCCGTAGACGTGATCGGCGTCGACATCGAACGAGGCTGGGATCGGGAAGCCGCCGCCGACCGCGCGGCCCGGGCACTGATGCGGACCGCCGCCGAAGGAGTGCCCCCAGCGCGGTACGCCGGGATCGACGGCTCGGTCCGGGCCGAATCCATCGGCGTTCTCGCCGAACAGCTTCGGGTCGCGGTTCGCGGTGACGACGTCGAGGACGACGAGGGCGTCCTTCGGGATCGCGACGCCCGCCACCTCGGTGTCCGCCTCGGCGCGGCGCTTGATCTTCGGGGTCGTCGGACGCAAGCGCAGCGTCTCCTGGACGACACGCTGCGCGAAGAGCGCGTCGGATGCGACGCGATCGAGGATCGCCTCGGCGTCGGGCTCCGCGAAGATGAGGTCGAGCGAGTTCACCAGGGTCTGGGCGCTCGTATGCGTCCCGCCCTGGAGGTAGGTCGCGACCTCGCGGACGATGCGACCGTCGTCCTCGAGCGCGAGCTGCGGCTCGTCGCGGTGTAGCAGCAGGACCGTGAGGATGTCGTGCGGCAGCTCCGTCTCGGGAACCTCGCCGCGACGGACGCGGGCGATGATCTCGGCTCGGCGTGCCCAGGCGGGCCGCACGAAGTCCGTCGCGAACTCCTCATACGTCGTCCGCACGGCCGCGCGCACGGCGTCGGGGTCCTT
>DATBKH010000165.1:0-13998 GCA_036555955.1 Candidatus Limnocylindria bacterium
CCCGGGAAGGGCACGCTCGACTTCGGTGCGCTCCTCGCGCGACTCGAGCGCGCGCGCTACGGCGGACCCTACTTCCTGACGTTCGGTCCGAAAGACGCGCTCCTCGCTGGCCGGGAATACATCATCGAACGTGCGACAGCGGCTCTCGCGCCGGCCCGATAACCCGGACGCGCGGAAACACGCCCGCCTCACGCGCGTTCGGTCTCGTGCCAGAAGAGGACGCGCGACTGGACGAACGACACGACCTCGGTGAGCACGAGCCCGATCGCGGTCAGGACGACCACGCCGCTGAACACCTCGGTCGTGCGCAGCGTTACGGCGGCCGCGGTGATCATGTGGCCGACACCATCACGGGCGCCGACGAGCTCGCCGACGATCGCGCCGATCAGTGAGAGGCTCACGTTGAGGCGCAGCGCGGTGAAGAAGTACGGCAGCGTGTTGGGCACCCGAAGATGCCAGAAGACCTCCCAGCGCGATGCGTGGACACTCTGGAAGAACTCGAGCGTGGTCGGCTCGACGCTCCGCATGCCGGTGATGGAGTTCACGAGGACCGGATAGAACGTCGCGAGGGCCGCGACGATCGCCTTGGGCATGATCGTGAACCCGAACCAGATGATGAAGATGGGCGCGATGGCGATCGTCGGCGTCGAGCGGATGGTGATCACGATCGGGTAGAGCGCCTGCTCGGCGAATCGCGACTGCGTCATGATGACCGCGAAGATCAGGCCGACGGCGGTACCGATGACCAGGCCCACCATCGCCTCGAGCAGCGTGATGTACGCGTCGTAGAGGATCCCCTGCGCCGGCGCCCCCACGTACGTGGGCGGCACGAAGCCCGCGGACAGGAGCTGCCAGAGCGTGCTCACGATCGCGGATGGCGCGGGCAACAGATAGAACGGGATACTGAAGACGGCGACGGCCCCTTCCCAGAGCGCCAGCGCGAGCGCGAGCGCGATCAGCGGCGGCGCGACGTCGGACGCGAGCCGCCCCGCGAACGAAGAGCGCCGTGCGGGTCGCGCGAGGACGGGAGCGGCCGCGGTCATCGGCGGGCCATCGTCCGGACCGACTCGTGCCAGTAGAGGACGCGGCGCTCGCTCCAGTTCATGAAGAGCGTCAGGCTCACGCCGGTGATCGCGAGGAACATGATCGCCGCGAACATCGCGGGTATGTCCAGGTTCAGCGCGGTCTCGTTGATGACCATGCCGATCCCGTTCTTCGAGCTGAAGAGCTCACCGACGATGGCGCCGGCGAGCGCGAGCGTGACGTTCACCTTGAGCGACGCGTAGAGGTAGGGGAGCGTGGTCATCCAGCGGAGCGCCTTGAGGATCTCGATCCGGCTCGCGCCGACGCTCCGGAAGAACTCCATCGTCAGCGGGTCCACCGAGCGCAGCCCGGTGATGCAGTTCACGAGCACCGGAAAGAACGTGATGAGCGTCGCGAGCACGATCTTCGGCTGCAGCTCGTACCCGAGCCAGATGCGAAGGAGCGGCGCGATCGCGACGAAGGGCACCAGCTTCAGCACCACCGCGAGGGGGAAGAGGCTCTTCTCGGCGATCCGCCAGTTCGCCATCAGGACGGCGCCGAGGACGCCGATCGTCGTTCCGATCGTCAATCCGATCGCGGCGGCCGCCACGGTGAACGAGAACTCGTACGCGTAGTTCGGGAGCTCCTCCCAGAGACGAACGGCGATGAGGCTCGGCGCGGGGATCACGAACGCGGGCGTGTTCGTGGCCCGGACGAGGATCTCCCAGCCGCCGAAGAACGTGATCAGGCCGAACAGCGCGGGACCGAGGCCGCGCGCGGTCGACCATGCGCTCTCGGTCACGCCTTCGCGCACCAGGGTCCGCGTCGCGGCGGTGGTGGCGGTCACGTGCGGCTCACGCCCTGAGGAGATGCCGCAGCCGGTCGGCGATCCGCACGAACTCCGGCGCCGATTCGATCTCTTCGTTGCGCGGCCGCGGCAGCTTGATGTCCAGCACCTCGCGGATCTGCCCCGGCCGCGGGGACATGACGACGACGCGATCGGAAAGGACGATGGCCTCGGGGATCGAGTGCGTGACGAAAAGGACGGTCTTCTTCGACTGACCCCAGATGCGCAGGAGCTCGTAGCGCATGCCGGCGCGCGTGATCTCGTCGAGCGCGCCGAAGGGCTCGTCCATGAGCAGGAGCGCGGGGTCGAAGATGAGCGCGCGGGCGATCGCGACGCGCTGCTGCATCCCACCCGAGAGCTGGTACGGGTGCGCCTTCGCGAACGCCCCCAGCCCGACGAGGGCGAGGATCTCCTCGGTGCTGCAGAGCCGATCCGAGCCCGCGCCCTTGTTGAGCTCGAAGGGCAGCTCGATGTTGGCGGTCACCGTACGCCACGGCAGCAGCGCCGGCTGCTGGAACACGAAGCCGATGTCTTTCGACCGTTGCGCCACTTTCGCCGAGCGGCCGCGCAGCTCGACGGTTCCCGTCGTCGGCTCGATGAGACCGCCGATGATCCGGAGCAGGGTCGACTTGCCGCAGCCGCTCGGGCCGATGAGCGTCACGAACTCGTCCTCGCGGATGTCGAGCGAGACCTCGCGGAGCGCCTCGACAGAGGCGTCCTTCGTCTCGAACGTCTTCGCCACTCGCTCCACCCGAACGTGCCCTCTCGCGTCGCGGGACGGCGTTGCGGTGTGCGAGACGGAGGTCATCGTGTCGCCCACGCCGAGTAGCGTAGAGTTACGTCCGCGCGAAGGAAAGTCGCGCTCGGCCTGACGACGAGGGGGGAATCCAATTGCACGGTAAAGCTCATCGCATGCGACGCGTCTTCGCGGCGGACGGTCGCACGCTCATCGTCGCGATGGACCACGCCGGGTACATGGGACCGGTCCCCGGTCTCGCCGATCCGGTCCCGACGGTGCGAGCCGTCGTCGCCGGAGGCGCCGACGCGGTCATGACCACGCTCGGGACGGCGCGCCGGATCGTCGACGCGCTCGGAGGACGCGGCCTCGTGCTCAGCGTCGACCTCCACGCGCCCGACCCGCTCGCGGTCGTCGAGAACGCCGTCGCGCTGGGGGCCGACTCGCTGAAGACGCTCGCGTACTGGGGAAGCTCGGACGCCGCGGGGCTTCACAATCTCGGCCGGTACGGTGTGCTCTGCGATCGCTGGGGGCTGCCGTTCCAGGCGGAGATGATCCCGTTCGGATTCGGCGAGGTGGACAAGCACACGCCGGAGAACATCGCGATCGCCGCGCGGATCGGCGCGGAGTGCGGCGCCGATTACGTGAAGGTGCAGTACACCGGCGACGCCGACTCGTTCCGTCAGGTCGTGGAGGGCGCCGGCGTGCCGGTGATCATCCTCGGCGGCGCGAGGTCGGAGAAGCCCATCACCGGACAGGTGAGCGACGCGATCCGCGCCGGCGGCGCCGGGATCGCGTTCGGCCGCAACATCTGGTCGACCGCCGATCCGGAGGCCGCGGTGCGCGGGCTGGTCTCCGCGATCCACGGGACCGAGACACGCACTTCACGAACGCCGCAGGCACTGCGCGCATGACCGCGGTGGCGACGCAGCAGCGGACGTACACGCGCGCGGTCATCACCGGCCCGAAAGCGATCGAGATGCAGAACGTGCCCCTCCCCGCCGTCGGCCCGACGCAGGTGCTCATTCGCATGCGCGCGTCGGCCCTCTGCACGTGGGAGCAGCGCACCTTCGCCGGGATCGACACGTACTCCTATCCGCTCGTCGGCGGCCACGAGAACTCCGGCGTCGTCGAGGCGATCGGCTCGGACGTCGAGCTCAAGGTCAAGGTCGGCGACCAGGTCACTCTCGCCGGACTGAAGCGCTGCGGCCAGTGCAACAGCTGCCGGCGCGGTGTGCTCAACCTCTGCGACAACCAGCGCTCGAAGCGTGTCGCGGGCGTGCCGTGGGGGCCCGGTGGCTTCGGCGAGTACGTCGTCGCCGAGGCATACCAGGTGTACGGGGTCGGACCGGTCGCCACCCCGCTCGAGGCCGCGCTCACCGAGCCCACGTCCTGCGTGCTGCACGACCTGAAGCGGCACCCGGTCCGGAGCGGCGACGTCGTCGTGATCGTCGGCGCGGGGATCATGGGACTCCTTCATCTCGTGCTCGCGAAGCGGACGCCCTCGTTCATCATCGTGAGCGAGCCCGAGTCGTCGCGACGCGACAAGGCGAAGGAGCTCGGCGCGGACGCGCTCATCGATCCCTCGACCGAGGACTACGTCGCCCGGGTGAATGAGCTCTCCGGCGGCGATGGCGCGAACGTCACCTACCTCACGATCGGTGCGCCGAAGGCGATCGAGCTGGCCGTCGGCGCCGCGGCGAAGCGGGGCACCGTCTCGTGCTACGCGTCGGTGCATCCGCGCGGCACCACGATCACCGTCGACCCGAACTCGTTCCACCACCGCGAGGTTCGCCTCTCGGGGTCGATCGCGCAGGATCCGGAGGACTTCCTCGCCGCCGCCGACATCATCGGCCGTCGCGAGATCGACCTGCGTCCTCTCATCAGCAGGACGTTCCCGCTGTCACGGCTCGAAGACGCATTCGCGGTCGCTGGGAAGAAGGACGCCTATCGCGTGATCGTGCAGCCCGACCGTGAATTCGAGGCGGCGCAGCGGGGGGACAGCCCGGCCCGCAAAGGGTAGGCGTGCGCGAGGCGGTCCTCGCGGTCGATCTCGGGACGAGCGGCGTGAAGGCAGCGGTCGTCGCTCTCGACGGCGAGCTCGCGGGATTCGCGGAGCGCCCCTATGACCTGATCCAGGGCGATGACCCCGCTTGCGTCGAGCAGGACGCGGTCCGCTGGTGGACGGCCTCACGCGACGCGATGCGGGACGCGGCCGCGGCCGCACGCGGCGTGCGGATCGTCGGCGCGAGCATCGGCGGACAGGGCCCGAGCCTCGTGCCCGTCGACGAGTCCGGCCTCCCGCTGCACAACGCGATCATCTGGATGGACCGCCGTGCCGAGCCCGAGCGTCGGGCGCTGTCGGAGAGGGCGGGCAGCGAGGTCTCGGTGTACTCGAACGTGCCGAAGGCGATGTGGCTGCGGCTTCACCGCCCGGACGTGTACGCCAAGACCCGGTGGTTTCTGCAGTCGTGGGACTACATCGCATATCGCCTGACCGGCGTCGCCGTCGCGTCGAGCTTCGCGGGCGCGACCGTGTTCCCCCGCGAGCTGCTCGCCGCCGCGGATCTCGACCCGGCGAAGTTCCCGGGCGAACACCTGATGGGAACGCCCGTCGGCACCATCGGCGAGGATGCGGCGAGCGACCTCGGCACCGCGGCCTTCGTCGTCGCGGGCGGCGTCAACGACTCCACCGCCACGGTCATCGGCGGCGGGCTCGTGCGCCGCGGGCTGGCGCTCGACCTTGGCGGGACGTCCGGCGGGATCTCCCTCGCGTGGGACCGGCCCTTGAACGCCGACGGGTTGACGGCATGGCCAGCCCCGACGCCGGGGCTCTTCGTGTGCGGGGGCCCGCTCGCGACCGCGGGACGCGCGCTGCTGTGGTTCATGGCCGTGGCCGGGTTTGCGCCTGGCGACTACGCCGGCGTCGAGGGGGAAGCCGCGCGGACACCTGCCGGCGCCGAGGGTCTCGTGTTCCTTCCGTACCTCGCCGGCGAACGCACGCCGCTCTGGGATGACAACGCGCGCGGCGTGTTCTTCGGACTGCGCGATGGACACTCCCGCGGCCACCTCGCGCGCGCGGTGTTCGAGGGCGTGGCCTTCGGCATGCGCCACGTCGTCGATGTCCTCCGGGAGCAGGGCGGTGCGATCGAGGAGCTGCGCGTGATGGGCGGGCAGGCCAAGGTGAAGCTCTGGAATCAGGTCAAGGCTGACGTGCTCGGCGTGCCCGTCTCCGTTCCGACGGTCACCGAAGGCGCGGTCATGGGCGAGGCCGTCCTCGCGGTCGCCGGCGCGGGCCGCGCGAGCGATGTCGCATCGGCCGCCTCGCGCTTCCTGAAGGAAGCGGCGCGCTTCGAGCCCGATCCGGCCACCGCGCCGGTGTACGAGGCGCGGTACCGGACGTACCGCGAGCTCTACCCCAGGCTGAAGGACCTCATGCGGAGCGGCGGCGAATGACGATGCTGACCGCGCCGAGCGTCCTGTCCGCGGCGGGCATCGAGTGGGATCCCGCGCGTCCACCCAGGTACGACGCCTCGATGCGGCGGGCGTCCGTGTTCACGCACGCGGACGTGATGCGCGTGCTGAACACCGACGGCGTGACGATGACACAGCAGTACGGCCCGACGGCGGACCGCGAGGACGAGCACCCCAACCGCTCGTTCATGTGGGCATGGGACGGGGCTGCGCACCGTGACCGGCGCCGTCTGCTCGAGCAGCCCTTCACGAGGGCGCTCCGCGACATCGCCGCGGTCGTTCAGGAGCGGACCCGCGCGCGACTCGACGACGTCCTCCGCGACGGCGCGCGGTCGTTCGATCTCATGACGACGCTCGCGCTCGTCCCGTACGACATCATCACCGTCCTCATCGGCGCGCCCCTCGAGGACACCACGCGCTTTCTGTCGTGGCTCGAGGAAGCGAACTCGTCCTCGATCGACGGGATGCCGCGACAGGAGCAGATGCGCGAGTACTTCCTCGAGCTCATCGCGCGCAGCCGGAGATCGCCGCGCGGCGGGCTCCTCGGGCATCTCCTCGAAGCGCAGACCGGTGGCGTCACGCTGGACGGCCGTCCGATCAGCGACCGCGACATCCTCGCATCGCTTTGGGGGATGTACTCCGCGGGGACCGACACGACCGGGAACTCGTTCGCGAGCCTCTTCGCGATGGTCGCCGCCGACCCCGCGCTCGCCGCGCTGGTGCGGGCGCGGCCCGAATCCGCCCCGGGCGTCGTCGAGGAGGCGCTCCGTCTGGACCCGGCGTTCCCGGTCGTCACGCACGAGACGCTGCGCGAGGTGCGCTTCGGCGGCGTCACCCTCCCCGCGGGAACCAAGGTGAGCGGCTGGATCACCGCCGCGAACCGCGACCCCGCGGTCTTCGACGAGCCCGGCGCGCTGCGGCTCGGGCGAAAGCCGAACCCGCACCTCACCTTCGGCAACGGTCTCCACCTCTGCTTGGGCGCTCCGCTCGCGCGCATCGAGCTCCGCGAGATGCTGCGCGTGATCGTGAGCCGGTTCGACGCGCTCCCGCGCCTCGAGACCTACGAGCGCAGGGCCGGGATCGTGCACCGCTTCACGCGCCTGGTGTTCGCCTTCGCGTGATGCGCATGTCCCGATGGCGTAGCGTTTTACCGTGAGCCGCGAGACCGAGGACATGAACCGCCGCCTGCTGCGGGCGCGCGATGCGATGGACCGAGCGTACGCTCAGCCGCTCGACGTCCGCGCCGTCGCGGCCGTCGCCCACATCTCGGCGGCCCACTTCAGCCGCAGCTTCCGCGCGTTCTTCGGCGAGACGCCGCACCGGTACCTGCAGCGGAGGCGTGTCGAGCGGTCGATGTTCCTGCTTCGCGAGACCGACCGGAGCGTCACCGACATCTGCTTCGACGTCGGCTTCACGAGCGTCGGGACATTCAGCCGGACCTTCCGCGAGATCGTCGGCGAGACCCCGTCGACCTACCGCGTCGGGCACGGGCCGATCGTTGCGCCGAACTGCTTCCAGATGGCGGCCACCCGGCCGCGCGTCGCGGCGGGCGCCTCCGCGGCCGCCGCGATGCGATCCAGCAGTTTTGGAGAAGCGGTCGCGGCATCGGCTCCGTAACGTCGTCGCATCAAGATTCGCAAGGGAGAACCGAGACGATGATCAACAAGCTGAACGTCGCGTCCATCTACGTGCTCGACAAGGACGAGGCCCTCGACTTCTACGTGAACAAGCTCGGGCTCGAGAAGGGGCAGGACGTCAAGCAGGGCACGTACCGCTGGCTGACGGTCCGCGTCCCGGGCGGCGAGACCGAGATCGTGCTCGAGCAGCCCGGCTCGCCGCTCCACGACGACGCCACCGCCGCGCAGCTCCGCGAGCTCATCGCCAAAGGCGCCATGAGCGGACTCGTGTTCCTGACCGACGACGCGCACGGGCTGTACGAGACGTTGAAGAAGCGCGGCGTCACCGACTTCACGCAGGAGCCGACCGAGCACTTCTACGGAACGGACATGGGCCTCCGCGATCCATTCGGCAACGCCATCCGGATCCTTCAGCAGGGAAAGGTCCGCCAGAAGGCGACGGCGTAAGGGTCGTGCCGCGCGGCTGAGGCCGCCGAGGGCCTCAGCTAGCGCGCGGCGCGAGGCGGGAACGAGGCCTTCGGCGCCGCGGCGTGCACCCCCATGCGCTGATCGACGACCTGCGTGACGCCGAAATCGCACGCAACCGAGATGAACGAGTACGCGTCGTCGCGCGAGAGGCCGAATCGCTTCTCGAGGAACGCGACCATGCGCAGTGCCGCTTGCCGCATCGCTTCGTCGAGGTCCGCGCCGAAGCCGTGCGTGTACCAGTGCGTCGCGGTCTCGAGCAGGGGCGAGTCAGCCGGCACGTCGCGGCGGATCGAAAGCTGCAGCCAGCCGTCGGCGGACGACTCGATCGCCGTGCCCGAGAGCTCGCCGTCACCTTCGGCCATGTGCGGATCGCCGACGAAGAAGAGCGCGCCGTCGTTCTGCACGGGGTAGTACATCGTCGCGCCCGGTCCGATACGCCAGTCGTCGACGTTCCCGCCGAAGTCGCCCGGCGGGATGCTGTTGTGCTTGCCGCGCTCGCGAGGCGCGACTCCCATGACGCCGAAGTGCGGACGCAGCGGCACGAGCACATCGGCCAGAGCGGGCTGCCGCTTCGTGCGCTCCGGCGGGATGAGCGTTCCGGGGGCGTCGTACTTCGAGGTGAGCTCGTAATCGAATGCGAACGCGGCGCGCGCGTATCCGCTCGCCGCGTCGACCTGGTAGATGGTGATGCGCTCCTTGTTCATCTCGGGATAGAGGTAGCCCCACCACGCGCCGATGTTCGTGCCGTACGGAAGGCGGGGACGCATCGCCAGGATCCGGACCTCGAGCGTATCGCCCGGCCGGGCGCCTTCGACGGCGATCGGTCCGGTCATGACGTGCACGCCCGGGCCGCGTTCCGCCGGTGGGATCCCTCCGTACACCCCGCGCACGCCTTCGTCCATCAGGAGATCGGGGGCATCGCCGGCCTGATGCGTGAGCGTCTCGACGTGGACGATGTCCCCCGAGCGCACCGTCAGCACCGGCGGCCGGTCGCGGTCGAAGAACCCCCAGAAGCAGGTCGCCGGAGTCGCGCGCAGGACGTGCAGCGTGCTGTCGCTCATGCGACGGTCGCGGCGCGCTCCGCGTCGTACGCGCCGGGCCGCAGGATCTCGCCGGTCCCCGGTCGCAGCCGCACCTCGCCGTCGGCGAACACCACCTCGCCCCGCCGCAGGGTGAGCACGGGCCAGCCGCGGAGCGGCAGCCCCTCGAATGCGCTGGTGTACCGGCTGTGGGTGACGTCCGGACCGACGGGGGCCTCGCGATCGAGGTCGACGATCACGGCGTCGGCGTCGGCACCCACGGCGATGGCGCCCTTCCGCGGCGAGAGTCCGAACGTGCGCGCGGGATTGAGCGCGGTGAGCTCCGCGAGCCGCGCCGGGGTGAGCCTGCCGCGCAGCAGGCCGAACGTGACGAGCACCGGCAGCAGCGTGGCGAGACCGGCGAATCCCGGACGCTCCTCCCACACCGTCGCGCCGGTCTTCAGGATCGGGACGTGGTCCGTGCCGATGAGGTCGACCTCCCCGCGCGCGATCGCGTCCCAGAGAGCGTCGCGTTCGCCGGCGTCACGGAGCGGGGGGCTCACCTTGCCGATCGCCGGACCCTGGCGTGACAGACGCTCGTCGTCGATCGTGAGGGCGAGGTAGTGGGGACAGGTCTCGATGACGACGCGGGCGCCGCGCGCTCGCGCGGCCGACGCGGTGCGGATCGCCGCGCCCGTCGTGGTGTGGACGACGTAGACCGGGCAACGCTGCAGCTCGCCGAGCCACACCACGCGGGCGACCGCCTCCTCCTCGATGAAGTCGGGATGCGACAGCGCGTAGGCGCCGAGGTCGGTGCGGCCGGTGTGGTGCGCGCGCTCGTTCAGGAACATGTACAGACCCTGGTTCTCGGCGTGGACCATGCAGTACGCGTACGGACCGAGGTCGCGGATCAGCTCCATCGATCGGAAGAACACGCCATCGTCGACCGCCACGAGGCCGATCGGATTTCCGGGGGCGTATCCGCCCATGTAGAGCTTGTAGCTGCGCACGCCCCAGCGCTCGGCGTAGGTGGGGATCTCCTCGGCCTGCGCGAGGCTCGAGATGATGAAGTGGAATGCCGTGTCGAGCGCCATCGCGCGCCGGGCGGTCTCGAGGTCGGTCTCGAACGTCTCGAGGAACGTCGTCGGGCTGCGCCGGTACTGCAAGAGCGTGGTCACGCCCCCGGCGGCCGCGCTCATGCATTCGGTGACCAGGTTCTGCTCGTACGGGAACGCGCCCCCGAGATGCACGTGCGGATCGACCAGGCCCGGGAACACCAGACGGCCGCGCGCGTCGATCCGCGTTTCGGCCTCGGGCAGCGAGTCCTCCGCGCCGATCGCGACGAACCGGCCGTCGCGCACGGCAGCACCACCGTCGACGACCCCCGCCGGCGTGACGAGCCTCGCGTTCGCGATGAGAAGATCGGATTTCCGCATGCCGCGAGTACGGTACGCGACTTGACCCCTTTTCCGCCCGTGCCTACTGTCTCGCATCTGGACATGCCACCTCGCGAAGCGAGACGGGACGCGGCGGCCGCGCCGGCGGCATCGTCGACCGCGACCGTGCCATCGACGCGACGGGCGATCGCGACGACGTGGGACGAGATACCTGACGAGGCCGTCCGCGAAGGCGTCCGCCGCAGGGGCTTCGGCAACGACGGCGCGCTCCTCGTCATGAACGAGCTCACGCCCGGCATGAAGCTCTTTCCGCACGTGCACGAGGACTTCGATCAGATCGCGACGATCGTCTCAGGCACGGCGATCTATCACGTGAACGGTGTCGGCTACCCTGTCGGGCCCGGCTCGCTCCTCCTCATCCCCGCGGGGCAACCGCACTACATCGAGCCGACCGGCACGGAGAAGGTCCTCAACCTGGACGTCTTCGGCCCGGCGCGAAAGGACCTCATTCACCTCCTGGACTGGATGAAGTCGCGCTGAGGCGCCGCGCGTGACCCTT
This sequence comes from Candidatus Limnocylindria bacterium, assembly GCA_036555955.1. Taxonomy (GTDB): domain Bacteria; phylum Chloroflexota; class Limnocylindria; order P2-11E; family P2-11E; genus 3-1-20CM-2-70-9. The sequence goes on from DATBKH010000165.1 coordinate 11,161, forward strand.
TCGCTTCCGCCGAGTCCGATCGTCCGCTGCCTTGTCGGCAATCCCAAGCCGCGCTCGCGCACGCTCCGCGCCGCCGCGGCGGTCGGAGAGGCGATCGCGCGCAGCACGGGTGGTCGGGTCGACGAGGTCGTCGACCTCATCGAGATGCGGAGCGTGCTGTTCGACATCGGAGACGCGACCGTGAAGGCGCTCATCTCGCGGCTCCTCGAAAGCGCCGTCATCGTGGTCGCCAGCCCGGTCTACAAAGCGAGCTACAGCGCCGTCCTCAAAGCGTTCTTCGACCACGTCGGCGCGGGTCAGCTCGCCGGGCGCCTCGCCGTTCCGATGATGGTCGGGGGAGCGCCCGGCCACACCCTCGCCGTCGAGGCGCACCTGCGTCCGATGCTCGTCGAGGTCGGCGCGACGACGGTCACGCCCGGTCTGTACGTGCTCGAGTCAGAGATCGAGTCGATCGACGCGATCGCGGCGGCGTACGTGGCGGGGCTGCGGCTCCGAGTCGACGAGCGCGAGGCTCAGGCCTCGGGCCAGGGCGCGTACTTGCGCCGGTAGTACAGGAGCGGCGTCCCTCCGCGCAGATCGCCGCCATCCACCCGGCCGACGAAGATCCAGTGGTCACCGCCCTCGTGCACCTCGACGACGGTGCACTCCGCGTAGGCGACGGATTGATCGCGCAGGATGGGCGCGCCGCCGGCGATGTCCGACGGCACCCACGAGACGCCGTGAAACTTCTCGTCGGCTTTCGACGCGAAGAGATCGGAGATCTCCTCGTTCCCCTCGGCGAGGAAGTTCACCACGAACGAGCGAGCCCGCAGCAGCGCCGGGACGGTCCGCGACGTACGAGCGAGCGAGATCATGATGAGAGGCGGCTCGGTCGAGAGCCCGACGAAGGTCTGGCTCGTCAACCCCTTCACCGATCCGTCGGCGGGATCGCGCGTGGTCACGATCGTGACGCCGGTGGGGAACGAGCCGGCGAGCTCGCGGTAGCGCTCGCCGGTCATGCTGTTCGAAGCGGTCGCCGCCGCCGGGAGGTCGATCGAGTCGAGCGGGACGTGCTCGACGACCTCGAGGTCGTAGAGCGAGACGAGCTGGTGCGTGGAGTTGGTCAGCAGCCGCAGCTTTCGGATACCAAGGTCCTTGAGGATCTGCGCGCCGATGCCGTACTCGCGCTGCGTGCCGCGCAGACCGTCGCGCCGCTCGGCCTCTTCGATCTCGCTGCGGCGCAGCTGGAGCTGGCACGTTCCGACGGCGTCCTGCGTCGTGCGCAGGTACAGGAGCACGCCGCGGCCTTCCTGCGCGATCCGCCGCAGGGCTCCCTCGCGCGACGAGCGGCAATCGCACGCGAGCGATCCGAGGACGTCGGCCGCGAAGCAGGCCGTCTGGACGCGGACGAGCACCGGCTCGCCGTCCGTCACGTCGCCGAGGGTGACGGCGACGTGCTGGACGTCGCCTTCCAGGCTGTGGACGCGGTAGCCGGAGACCTCGAACGTCCCGAACCGCGTCGGCAGGTGGCTGTGCGAGATCGCCTCGACCAGGTGCTCGCGCGCCATCCGGTACGCGATCAGGTCCTTCACCGCGACGATCGGGAGCTGATGCGTTCGCGCGAGCTCCTCGAAAGACGCGAGCGGCGCGCGCGTGCCGTCCGCGCTCGCGATCGTCGAGAGCGCGGCCACGGGCTCGAGGCCGGCGAGCCGGCACAGATCGACTGCCGCCTCGACATGGCCGGCGCGCACGAGCACGCCGCCGGCGCGAGCGCGAGCGGCGAAGAGATGTCCGGGTACGACGAGATCGGCGCGCCGTGTGTGCGGGTCCGCGAGTACGCGGAGCGTGCGCGCGAGGTCGGCCGCGCTCACCCCGTTGGTGATGCCCTCTTTGGCGTCGGCGCTCACGGTGAACGTGTCGCCGTAGGGGAGCTGTGGCGACGGATGGAGCGGCGGAAGGTCGAGGGTGGCGGCGCGTTCGGCCGACATCGGAACGCAGATCGACCCGCTCGCGTGCTCCTGCATGAACGCGACCGTGTTGGCGCCGCAGAACTGCGCGGCTCGAACGAGGTCGCCGACGTCGCCCGGAGCGCCTTCGTCGACGACGATCACGGAGCGGCCGGCGCGCAGCTCGTTCAGCGCGACCTCCACCGAGGCCACGGCCACACCCGACGGAAACGCGCGTTTGGGCGGTGCGGTCGCCTCGGCGCTCACCGACCGCATGATATTGGCCGCATCGCATTGTGAACAGCCATACCGCAAGCCGAGACGCGAGGGAACGCGCTTGACGGCGCGCGGCCGCGTCGCTCGAATACGAGACGCATCGAGGGAGGGGAACGAGGTCGTCGACATCGGCAAGCTGCTCACCGTCGCCGAGATGGAAGCGATCGCGCGCGAGCGCCTACCCGCCGGCGCGTACGTGTACGTGTCGGGGGGATCCGGCGACGAGCGCACGATGCGCGACAACGTCGACGCGTTCACCCGCTGGCAGTTCGTGCCGCGGGTCCTCATCGATACGAGCGCGCGCGATCTTTCCACGACGCTGCTCGGACATGGCCTCTCGATGCCCGTCGGCATCGCGCCGTTCGCGCTGCAAGGACTCCTGCATCCAGAAGGGGAGGTCGCGACCGCGCGCGCGGCGACCGCCGCGAAGACATTCATGGCGCTCTCCATGGGAGCGAACCGCACGCTCGAGGATGTCGCCGCCGCCGCGCGTTGCCCGCTGTGGTTCCAGCCGTACCTCTTCGACGACGATGCCTATCTGCGCGAGCTCGCGGAGCGCGCGGAGCGCTCCGGCTACGTCGCTCTCTGTCTCACCGTCGATTCACCGGTGTCCGGACGCCGCGACGGGGCGCTTCGC
>DATBKH010000166.1:0-1507 GCA_036555955.1 Candidatus Limnocylindria bacterium
CGCAAGCGAGGTGCACGTGATCGTGACCGCGTTCCTGCTGCAGACGTCCTGGGCGATCGCGAAGCCGTCGGTCATCTCGATGATCCCGGCGCTGGTGCCGAGGGCGATGCTCCGTGAGGCGGTCGGCCTCAACACCCTTCAGTTCATGGTCGCGCAGCTGGTGGGCCCGGTCCTCGCGACGATCCTGCTGGGCACGTCCGGCTACACGCTCGCATTCGCGATCAACGCGGCGACGTTCGTCGGTCCGATCCTGTCGATGGTCTACCTCTACGCGCGCGGCCTCGCCGGACGCGCTCCGGAGCGCCGCGCGACGGCGGCCCCGCGCGTCGGCCTGCTCGAGTACATCCGCTCGGAGCCGTGGATCGCGAGCGTCCTCGTGGGCGTCGTCTCGACGAGCGCGGTCATCGAGTTCATCCGGACGACGTCCCCGGCGCTCGTCTCGCTTCGCCTCGGTCAGCCGAGCAACGACACGGGGCTGATCGTCGCGGCGCAGAGCGTCGGGATGGTCACCGGCATCCTGGCCTCGGTGCCCCTGGGGCGTCGCGGCTTCGCGCGCACGATGGCGCCGGTCGGTCTCGTGTTCCAGCTGATCGGTCTTCTGGTCGCGAGCGGCGCGACGAGCATGGCGCTCGCGGCGCCCGCGGTCGCGCTCATCGGCTGCGGCTTCTCGTTCTGCTTCCCCGTGCTGACCAGCACCCTGCAGACCGAGGTGCCGGATGCGGTGCGCGGACGGCTCATGTCGATCCACCAGATGGCCCATCTTGGGAACCGCCCGTTCGCCGCGCTCGCCGCCGGCGCGATCACCGCGACGTACGGCGTCCCCGCGGCGCTGCTCGCCGGGATGATCCTGGCTCCGATCGGCCTCGTTGCCGTGCGCACGGCGTGGCGACAGCTGGATCGGCGCGCCGACGCGACGCAGACCCTCGCCGCGGAGGAAGGCGTGGCCGGCTAGCGCACTCGCACGTTCACGGCCTTCACGCGCGTGAAGGAGAGGATCTCCTCGAGGCCGTGCTCGAGCCCGATGCCCGAGTCGTTCCAGCCGCCGAAGGGCACGGCCGGGAAGCGCGTCTCAACGTCGTTCACCCAGAGGTATCCCGCCTCGATCCGCTCGGCGGTCCGCAGCGCCTTGTCGATGTCCTGTGTCCAGATGGCCGCGGTGAGGCCGTACCGGCCCGCGTTCGCGAGCGCGACGGCCTCGTCCTCGGTCCGCCAGGTCATCGCGCTCAGCACCGGACCGAAGATCTCCTCGTTCGCGAGCTCGGTGTCCGCCGCGACCCGGTCGACGACGGTCGGAGCCAGGAACGCGCCGTCCTTCAAGGCCGGGTCGCTCGGCACCGTCGCGCCGGTGAGGACCCGCGCGCCCGCGCCGACGGCACGCTCGACCGCCGCGATGCAGCGATCGCGCGCGGCCTTCGTGATCATGGCGCCCATCTCCGTCGCCGGCTCCATCGGCATGCCGACCTTGATCTTCGCCGCTCGCGCGGCGACGCGGCCGAGGACGTCCTCG
>DATBKH010000167.1:0-9135 GCA_036555955.1 Candidatus Limnocylindria bacterium
ATGGCGAGGAGCGGGACCGACCCGAAGTAGTTCTGCGCTGACCGCCACGCCAGATAGAGAGGTACGAAGGGGAACGTGAGAGCTCCGATGGGGATCTGGCGCCAGAAGCGCCAGAGCACGATCGCGAGGATTCCGAACGAGCCCACGGCCAGCGCGCCGTAGGCGACCCGCGGGAGCATCGGCAGCGGCCCGTCGAGCCCGAGGCGAACGAACCCGACGCCGTAGGGAGCGAGCGCCCCGAGCATCGGACCGGTGACGCTGTCGAAGAATGCGACGGGCGCGTCGACGATGAAGGGGATGTTCGGCGTGAGCGCGGCGACCGCGACGACGAGCGCGCGGCGGAGCGCTTCGTCCCGGCCGCTGCGCCTCCAGATGCCGATGAGATAGAACGGCGCGCAGAACCACGCCGGCTGACGAGAAGCCACGGCGAGACCGACCGCGATCGGCGAGAGCCATCGCGACTCCACGAAGATCCAGGCGAGCGCGATCAACGTCCACCACGTCGGATCGACCCCCGCGAGGATGTTCTGGCGGAGGATCACGACGTTGCCGACGACGCCGGCGGAGACGAGCGGCCGCCACTCCAGGCGGACCTTTCGGAGGAGGAGCAGGACCAGGGCGAGGATCTCGGCCAGGTAGATCCAGCGAATGTCGGTTCCCCCGAGCGCGATGAATGGCGCGACGAGCAGGAAATTGAGCGCGGGATAGCTCAGCGAGCGGACGACGCTTCCGTCCTCGTAATGCGTGACCAGCTCGGGATCGATGCCGAACTGCGCGAGGGCCGACGGCAGATCGAACGTGCGGTAGGGATCGTGACCCGCGAGGAGCTCCTGCGCCGCGACGTGCGGGACCGTGACGGCATCGACGTGATAGCCCTTGCCGAGCAGCAGCGCCATGACGGCGAGCACGAACGTCGCGAGGGCAAGACCGGTCGCGAGCGCATCGCGCAGCTGCGGCCGTAGCCGAGCCACGGCGAGCAGCGGCAGCACGCCGACGGTGACGAGCGCCATGAGGTCGTCGGGGGCTGTCACAAAGCTTTCGACGATCAGGTGCCGCTCCACGACGACGGCGACGGTCGCGACTGCGAGCAGACCGAGTCCGATGCGACGCAGCTGCTCGTCGGCGTCCCGTGCGCTCCGGTCGAGGAGCGCGGCAACGAGGTTCAAGAGCGCGAGCACCGACGCGAACGCGAGAAGCGGCGGGAACCCAGCGGCAAGCGGCGCGGGCCCGAAGAACCGCACGGCCGGCGTCCACAGCGCGAAGGCCGCGACCGCGAGCGGCCGGAACGGGAGCGGCGTCGCGAGGTACGCGAGGAGCGCGGCGATGAGATACAGCGCGACGGCGAGAGCGTTGCCCGACAGGATCATGATCCCGACGCCGTAGGTGATCGCGGTGAAGATGAACGCGAGAGCGATGCCCCATCGCGGTGGATGACGAGGCGTCGCGATGAGGATGAGGCCGAGATAGAAGGCATAGCTCACCGTGAACGCCGCGTCGGAGCCGGAATCTTCGAGGACGTGCCGGATGCTCGCCGCGGAGACGATCCCCGTCGCCGTGAGCGCGAGAGCGGCGCGGAGAAGCGTGCTCGAAGGCATGCGACGACCGAGGGTAGCGGCGGGACGTGTCAGCGAGGCGTCAACAGCGCAGCGGTCTGACTTCCTCGCTCGACGATGAATGTGACGACGGCCGCCATTTGCGTCGCCAGCGCGACACCGAGGACGATCCGCGCGACCGAGGTCGCGTCGGTCGCGGTCGTCACGAGGAGCACCGTCTCGACGACCACGGCAAGCGCGAGCAGCAGGCCGACCCGCATCTCTCCGCGACCCACGAAGTAGCTGATCCAGAGATTCAGCAGCGCGTTCGCGAGCGCGGCGATCCCGTAGATCGGCGCGACCGCGACCGTGGCCGGGTACTGGCTTCCGACGATGAGGCCGACGAAGAAGCCCGGGGCGATCACGTACGCGAGCGCGACCAGACCGCTCGTCGAGAGGACGAAGCCGAGCGCGAGGAACAGCGGACGCTCGGTGGGCTCGCCACGCGCGTGAGCCCGCGCCGTCCGCTCGAGGAGCAGGAACCCGACGGCGATCGGCGCGAAGAGGACGACCTTCCCGAGCGTCACCGCGCCGGCGTACGTGCCGGCCTCGGAACCCGCGAGCACCGCCGGCGCGAGCACGGCGTCGATGTTCGTGAGCGCGGCATACGCGAGAAGCACGACCGCGGCGAGCGCGAAGAAACGCGTCTCGGCCGCGCCGAGCTCCACGACCGCGGCGGCACGCCGCGCCGCGCTGAGCAGCGGCGCGAGCGGGATCGCCGCGATGAGGACGCTGACGGCGATCGCAGCGGCCGCGCCGGCGAACGCGCCGTTCACTCCGAATCCGGCGATGACGAGCGCGACGCCGAGGACGAGGCGCGATCCGGCTTGGGCGATGAGCACGCTGCCCATCCAGCCGAATCGCGCGAGGCCCTGCAAGAGGCCCAGCGCGAAAGTCAGCGAGCCGGCGAAGAAGAGGCTCACCGCGAGCAGCAGCACGGCGGGCGTGGGAAGCGAGAGGCCGCCGGCGATCGCTCCCGCGAGGAGAGCGACCGCGACCGCGAGCCCGGCCATCGCGAACATGACGCGGAGCGACCATCGCCGCACGAAGAGGTGAAGGGCGGCCTCCTCGCCGCGCGCGCGGTACTGCGCGGCGAGCTTCGCGGTCGCCGACTGGATGACCTGGCTCGAGATCGACTCGAGGATGAGGATGCCGAAGAGCGCGATGAGGATCGCGTACTGCTCCGCGGTGAGCAGGCGCGCCATCACCAGCTGGTATCCGAAGCCGAGGACGTTCGCCACCGTCGTAGCGGCGAGCAGCCACAGCGCGCCGGCATTCGCGCGGGCTCTCGCGATCACCGCCGGGAGTATGACGAAGCGAAGTTCCTCGGCCAGGTCACATCGGTCGCACCCGCGAATGCCGCGAGATCCTCGACGGCCGACTCGATCGCCCGGCGCGTCGAACGGTCCCGCGGGGCGCCGGGCTCGAGCGCGAACGTGAGGACGTCGAGCCTGTCGCGCTCCCGATCCACCTTCGGATCGACCGTGCCGATGAGCTCACTGCCGTGGAGGATCGGCATCGCCCAGAAGCCGCGGACGCGCAAGTGCTTCGGCACATAGATCTCCATGCGGTAACGCATGCCGAAGAGGAGCTCGGTGCGGGTGCGATCGATGATCAGGTTGTCGAACGGCGACAGGAGCGTCGTCCGCTCCGAGTCGGACGCACGCGGCGGTCGCGCATCCGCGCGGATGAAGTGCGGGGCAGCGAGCCCTTCGACCGCCACGCGTTTGAACGTCCCGTCCTTCTCGAGGGATGCGACCGCTTCCGGCGTGACGAACCAGCCCATCGCGTACGCGAGCTGCAGCTGCCGCAGCGTCGCAACGCCGAGCGCGTCGAGCGCACGCACCGTGGCACGGCGCGCGGCCTCTTTTTTCGGCAGCGCGCGGACCGCGGGGAGCCACTGATCGGTGAGGACCCACATCCGCTTCCCGCCGACGCGACCGGCGGTCGAGACGTACCCGTGATGCATGAGAAAGGCGAGCATCTGCGAGACGTTCCGGTCCGCGGTCCAGCCGGACGAGCTCCACCCGTGCGAGGCACGATCCTCGAACGCGGTGATCGGCAGCGCACCCTCGCGGCGCAGGCGCGCGAGGATGGTCCGCCGGAGGTGGTCGTTCTTCTTCATCCAGGCGAGCCGGCGGGCCATGTACGTGTGGACGCCGCGTCGATTGGCGAGCACGCGAAGGTGATGCAGCGGCCGGTCGGCGGTCGGGAGGATGAACGAGACCGTCTCGTACAGCGATCGGTCCTTCCACAGAAGCCGGTCGAGATCGGCGCGGTCGTACCGGCCGAGACGCGACCACAGGATGAGGAAGTGGTTGCGGGCGACGACGCTCGTCGGATCGAGCTGCAGGTACCCGATCCGCTTCGTCGTCTCGAGGATCGACCGCGGGCTCGGCCGCGTGACGCGGTCGAGGAGCTGCGCGTGGACCGCGAGGCGGCGCGCCTCGGCGAGCGTGAGCCGTTCCGCGTCTATGCGACGGGGACCTGCGGGTGCTTCTCCGGCGCGCGCTCGAGGAAGTTCACGACGAGCTCCTCGGACTCGGGCGATTCGTACGACTCGATCAGCCCCGCGTCCGCGAGCTTCGCGATCTCCGGATCGATGGGCAGCTTCCCGATGAGCGGAGCGTTCGATGCGATGACGAGCTTCAGGCCCTGCGAGGGCCCGAACACCTCGATGGTGGAGCCGTCGGGCACGCGAACGTACGCCATGTTCTCGACGATCCCGAGGATGTCGCCGCCGAGCTGCTTCACGAGCTTCACCGCCTTCGTCACGACCATCGCGGCGAGCGCCTGCGGGGTCGTCACGAGCACGACCCCATCGACGGGAAGCGCCTGCATGACCGTCAGCGGCGCGTCGCTCGTGCCGGGCGGAAGATCGACGACGAGGTAGTCGAGCTCACCCCAGTTCACGTCGCTGAAGAACTGACGGATCGCTCCCGAGACCATCGGCCCGCGCCAGATGACCGCTTCGCCCTCCTCGGGAAGGAGCAGGTTCATCGACATGATCGGGATGCCGCCGCGGGACCGCGGCGGGTTCAGGGTCTTGCCGTCGCTGGACACCGGCTTCTCGCGCACGCCGAACATCCGCGGGATCGACGGACCCGTGATGTCGCCGTCGAGGACGCCGACGCGGAAACCGCGCCGCTTGAGACCCACCGCGAGGAGGCCGGCGACGAGCGACTTCCCCACTCCACCTTTTCCGGACATCACCGCGATGACGTGCTTCACGCCCTTCTGCTCGGCCATGCCCCTCATGTGCATGCCGCCCGGTCCGGCGGTCGCGCTTGCCGGCGGCAGGTTGTCGGGGAGCTTTCCGCTGTCGGCGAGCGTGTTCAGGTCGCGCATGAGCTCCTCCACGTTCACGCGGCCGCCACCGTGGCCTGTCGCGCCGGCCATGATCGTCTCGCTCTTCGAGATCGAGCACGAGGCGCAGGAGAGGCCGTAGCGAGCGAAGATCCGAGCGGAGTCCGGCCAGCGCTCGACGACGCTGGAGATGGTCATGTCGGGACTGATCTGGGCCAAGTGGGGAGCCTCCAAACGGGCGCGCCGCGATTGGCTACGCATGTGAATTGTACCGTTCGTCCCGTGCACGAACGAGCGCACCAACGATCGCGGCTCCTGGCGGCGCTGGCTCTTGCCGTCGCGGTCTTCGTCGCGGACGCGATCGCGGCGGTCCTCGCGAACAGCCTGGCGCTGCTCGCGGAGGCCTTCCACATCCTCATCGACGTCGTCGGCCTCGGGATCGCGTTCGCCGCGGTGTGGCTCGGTGCTCGCCCGGCTACCGACCGCCGCACCTTCGGGCTCCTCCGCCTCGAGATCCTCGCGACCGTCCTCAATACGGTGCTGCTGCTCGTCGTCGCGGCGGTGGTCCTGGTCGAAGGGATACGCCGGTTCAGCGAGCACTCACCGGTGCGGAGCGATCTCGTCCTCGTCGTCGCCGTCGTCGGGCTCGTCAGCAACGGGATCTCGATCGCGCTGCTGCGCGATCCGCACGCATCGATCGCCGTGCGTGCCGCGTACGTCGATGTCCTGGCCGACGTCGCCGCGTCGGTGGCGGTCCTCATCTCCGCGGTCGCGAACCTCGTCGTGGGCCGGCCGCTCGCCGACACATTCGCCGCGTTTCTCATCGTCGCCCTTATCGTCCCGCGCTCGGTCAGCCTGCTGCGCGAGGCCATCGACATCCTGCTCGAGGCCACGCCGCGGAACGTCGACGTCGACAAGCTTCGCGCGCACGTGCTCAGCTGCACCGGCGTGACGGACATCCACGACTTGCACATATGGACGATCACGAGCGGCGTCAACGTCATTTCGGCGCACGTGGTCGTGCGCGCGGGGGCCGACCCGACGAGAGTGCTCGACGAGCTCGAGGCATGCCTGCGCGGCGACTTCGACATCGAGCACTCGACGTTCCAGCTGGAGAACGAGGATCGCAAGCGCCTCGAGCGGGAGGCGCATCGCTGAGGGCGTGGCTCGCTCGGGAGCGGGTCTAGCGCCGGCGGCGCCGGCAGGTGGCGCAGAGTCCGTAGAAATCGAGCGCGGCGTGGTCGACGGAGAAGTCGTGCCGGCGCCCGACCGTGGCCAGCATCGGCGCGACCACGTCCTCGGCCACGTCCTCGACGCGCTGGCAGCTGGTGCAGACGAGATGGTGGTGATGCTCGGCGTCGCACGCGATGTACGCGGAAACGTGGCCCTCGCGCTCGAAGCGGCTCGCCATCCCGTCCTCGACCTGCTGCTCGAGGGCGCGATAGACGGTGGCGCGCCCGATCGTCGGATGGCTCACCCGGAGGCGGTCGTACAGCTCCTGCGCCGAGAGGGCGCGTTTGGCGGACGCGAGAGCCTCGGCGACCACGACCCGCTGCGCGGTCCGCCGCCGGCCACCTGCCGCAAGACGCGTGTCGACCGATGCGGTGCTCACGACACGACGATACGATATTTGACACCCAGTCTCATCTACCATAACTTGAGACCCGTTCTCAATAGGAGGTCTCGATGGCAGTCCTGTGGCGCGCTCTCATCGTTCTCGCGGTCGTCGTCGCCGTCGCGGCGTGCGGCCCTGCCGCGTCACCGCCGGCGGGCGGCGCCCCCATCCCGGTGCTCGGCGCAGAGAACTTCTACGCGGACCTGCTCGCGCAGATCGGGGGATCGCGAGTGACGGCGTCGAGCATCCTGAACGACCCGACCGCCGACCCTCACGAGTACGAGGCGAGCCCGAATGCCGCGAAGCTCGTCGCCGACGCCAAGGTGGTCATCACGAACGGGATCGGCTACGACGACTTCATGCAAAAGCTCCTCGGCGCCTCGACGGCGCCCGACCGCGTCGTCATCGACGTGCAGGAGGTGCTCGGCGTGAAGGACGACGTGAACGTGCACGTCTGGTACGACCCGGCCACGATGCCCAAGGTGGCCGAGGCCGCTGCGGCCGCTCTCGCGAAGGTCGATCCACAGAACGCGTCGTACTACGCCGACCAGAAGGCGAAGTACCTCGCCACGCTCCGACCGATCGGCGACAAGATCGCGTCGCTCAAGGCGAAGTACGCCGGCGCGCCGATCGCCTTCACCGAGAACGTCGCGGGGTATCTCACGGACGCGATCGGCCTGACCCTGCTGACGCCGCCAGCGTTCATGGAGGCGATCGAGTCGGGCACCGATCCGGCCCCTGCCGACGTCGCGGTGGCGCGCGACCTCTTCACGGGCCACAAGGTCAAGGCCCTTCTCTACAACTCGCAGGTCACTTCTCCGCTCACCGAGGAGATCCGAAACCTCGCGCTCCAGAGCGGCGTGCCGGTCGTGCCCGTGGCCGAGACGATCCCCGCGGGAGCGAGGACGTTCTCGGAGTGGCAGCTGGCGCAGCTCGACGAGTTGGAGAAGGCGCTCGCGAAGTAGCTAGCCTCAACACCGCGATGCAAGAGGGGCCGGCGGTCCGGTTCAACGGCGTGACCCTGCGGTACGGCGGGCGCACCATCTGGAGCGACCTGTCCCTCGACGTCCCCGCGGGCGCCTTCGTTGCGATCCTCGGGCCGAACGGCTCGGGAAAGACCTCTCTCCTCCGCGCGATCCTCGGGCTGGTGACCCCGGCCGCGGGCCGCATCGAGGTGCTCGGCCGCGCACCGCGCCGCGGCGACCCTGGGATCGGCTACGTGCCGCAGCACTCGAGCTTCGATCCCGAGCTTCCCTTTCGCGGCCGCGACCTCGTTCGTCTAGGGATCGACGGACACCGCTGGGGTGTCGCGCGACCCGACCGCGCGGTGACGGCGAGCGTGGATCGCGCTCTCGCGGCGGTCGAGGCGCACGCCTACGCAGACGCCCCCATCGGCCGCCTCTCAGGCGGGGAGCAGCAGCGCCTGCGCATCGCGCAGGCCCTGGTGGGCGAGCCCCGCATCCTCCTCTGCGACGAGCCGCTCGCGAACCTCGACCTGCGCTATCAGCAGACGATCACCAACCTCATCGCGGACTGGCGCGACCGCACCGGCGGGACCGTCCTGTTCGTGACGCACGACGTGAACCCGGTGCTGCGCGTCGTGGACCAGGTCCTGTTCGTCGTGGGCGGGCGGTGGGCGGCGGGAACGCCGGACGAGGTCCTGCGATCGGAACGGATGTCGGAGCTCTACGGATCTCACGTCGACGTCGTCCGCGTGCACGGCCGCATCCTTGTCGTCGGCGAGTCGACCGAATCCGGCTTCAACATCGAAGAGCCGCATCACGCGCCGGCGGCCGTCGTCGACCACGGCGACGGTCACTGATGGACCAGCTGGTCTCGCTCCTGGGCTACGAGTTCGTTCAGAACGCGATCGCCGCGGGCATCGTCATCGCGATCGTGTCCGGCGTCGTCAGCGGTTTCGTCGTCGCGCGGAGCATGTCGTTCGCGGTGCACGCGCTCGCCGAGCTCGGGTTCACGGGCTCAGCCGGTTTCCTGCTGCTCCGCCTTTCGCCGGTGCTCGGTCTTCTCTTCGGGAGCGCGGTGACGGCGGTGTTCATCGGGACTCTCGGCGTTCGCGCGCGCGGACGCGATGTCGTGGTCGGCGTGGTCATGGCCTTCGGCCTGGGCCTCGGCGTCCTCTTCATCACGCTCTACAAGGGCTACGCGAACCAGGCGTTCGCGATCCTGTTCGGGACGATCACCGGCGTGAGTCGGGGCGACGTCGCGCTGCTCGTCGCGATAGGCGGCGTGACGCTCATCGCGCTCGCCGCGATCTACCGCCCGTTGATGTTCGCTACCGTGGATCCCGAGGTGGCCGAGGCGCGGGGCGTGCCGGTCGGCGGGCTCGCGGTGGTCTTCCTCCTGATCATGGCCGCGGCCGTGGCCGAGGCGATCCAAGTCGTGGGCGTCCTCTTTATCTTGACGCTTCTCATCACCCCGGGCGCGGCCGCGGAGCGGCTCACGCCGCGGCCGGGACTCGCGATCCTTTACGCCGTCGCGATCGCTCTTCTGTGCACGCTTGGTGGGATCGTCATCTCGCTGATCACGAACGCCCCGGTGAGCGTGTTCGTCACGTCGCTCAGCTTCGCCTGCTATCTCGTGGCGCGCTTCGCGATCGGCCCG
>DATBKH010000168.1:0-3409 GCA_036555955.1 Candidatus Limnocylindria bacterium
GCTCGCGCAGCGCTGGCAGGACCAACGGGAGATCATCGCGATGCGCGTCAGCCCGGCGGTGAAGGCCGCGCCGCGCGTCCAGAACCGCGTTTGGGACACGCTCGAGCACGCGAAGATCTAGCGCCTAGACTCTTGCGATCCATGACGAGCCGAGGGTCTTTGTTCCGAATCCCGCGTTAGCCGGTGCGCGCCCGCGCTCCGGCGAATCCACCGCGCGCCCCAATATGACCCTCGGAGTTATGCGATGAGACAGTCGAAGCTCTTTGGCCGCACCCTCAGAGAGGCGCCCGCGGAGGCCCAGACGCCCGGGCACCGTCTCATGCTGCGAGCGGCGATCGCGCGTCCGCTCGCGTCGGGCCTGTACACCTGGCTGCCCCTCGGCTTCCGCGTGCAGCGGAAGGTCGAGCAGATCATCCGCGAGGAGCAGGACCGGATCGGCGCGCAGGAGATGGAGATGCCGGTCCTCACGCCCGCCGAGGTGTGGAAACAGACCGGCCGGTGGGACGCGCTCGAGCCCATCACCTTTCGCACGAAGGACCACAACGGCCGCGAGTTCATGGTCAGCTACACGCACGAGGAGTTCGTGCATCTGCACGCGACGCAGGAGATCCTGAGCTACCGCCAGCTGCCCGCGATGGTCTATCACTTCCAATCGAAGGGCCGCGACGAAGCGCGTCCGCGCGCCGGGCTCTTGCGAGTGCGCGAGTTCGTCATGAAGGACGCGTACAGCTTCGACATCGACGAGGCGGGGCTCCAGAGGAGCTACGCGGCGCAGTTCGGCGCGTACGAGAAGACCTTCAGGCGCCTGGGGCTCGACGCCATCAGCGTCGAGTCGGACACCGGTGCGATGGGCGGCGACGTCGCCCACGAATTCCAGGTGCTCACGGATGTCGGCGAGGACCGGATCGCGGTCTGCACGAAGTGCGACTACCGCGCGAATCTCGAGAAAGCGTCCCGCCGGATCGCTCAGGCGGGATCGGCCGATGGCGTGCCGGCGCCGACCCCCATCGCGACCCCGAACGCGTCGTCGATCGACGACCTCGAACGGTCGCTGAAGCAGCCCGCGTCCGCGTTCCTGAAGACCGTCCTCCTGCGGACGCCCAAAGGCGTTGTCGCGGTGGTGCTTCCCGGCGACCGCGAGGCCAACGACGCGAAGCTCCGCAAGCTCCTCGACGTTCCGAACCTCGCGTTCGCGAACGACGCCGATTTCGCGACCGTCGGCGGCGTCGCCGGCTATGTCGGGCCGGTCGCGCTGCGGAACGCGCGCGTCGTCATCGACAGCTCTGTCGGCGCGGGCGGATACATCGCGGGGGCGAACCGGAAGGACACGCATCTCCGCGATGTCGTGGCGGGCCGCGACTTCAACGGGGAGCGGGCCGATGTGCACGACGTGCGCGAGGGAGACGAGTGCCCCAGATGCGGCGGGGTCCTCGAGATCAAGCGCGGCGTCGAGGTCGGGAACATCTTCGCGTACGGCACGTACTACTCCGACAAGATGGGCGCGACCTTCCTGGCGGAGGACGGGACACGGAGGAAGTTTTGGGGCGGCAGCTACGGCATCGGCGTCGGACGCGCCGTCCAGACCATCATCGAGACGCATCACGACGACAAGGGCATCGTGTGGCCGCCCCAGGTCGCGCCGCATCACGCGCACGTGCTGGCGCTGCCCGTCAACGACGACGAGGTCCGCGCGAAGGCCGAAGCGCTCGTCGCGGAGCTCGAGCGGCGCCGGGTGGAGGTCCTCTACGACGATCGCGACGAGAGCGCCGGCGTGAAGTTCGCGGACGCGGATCTCATCGGCATCCCGCTACGGGTCACCGTCAGCAAGCGGAACCTGAAGACGGGCGCGGTGGAGCTGAAGCCCAGGAGCTCCGCGGACACCGAGATGGTCCCGCTCGCGGATGCGCCGGAACGGATCGAGGCTATCGTCAGGTCGTGGCCGCGATGAGATGCTCCGCGCCGCTCGCGGCGCTTTGAAGACCGAGCGACGCGAGCGCGAGGCGACGCCGAAGGCCCTGCCCGGGGAGGAGCGCTCGCTCGAGGCGTCGCTCCGCCCACAGCGGCTCTCTGATGACGAATACATCAATCAGGACAAGGTCAAAGAGCAGCTCCGCATCCTGATCCAGGCGGCGAAGGCGCGCGGCGAGCCGCTCGAGCACGTCGCGCTCTTCGGCCCGCCGGGAGTGGGGAAGACGTCGCTCGCGAACGTCATCGCGCACGAGCTCGGCGTCCCGATTCGCATCACCAGCGGACCCGCGATCGAGCGCGCGGGAGATCTCGCCGCGATCCTCACGAATCTCGAGAACGGCGCGGTCCTGTTCATCGACGAGATCCACCGCCTGCCGCGGGTCGTAGAAGAGGTGCTCTACCCAGCGATGGAGGAGTTCCACCTCGACATCGTCCTCGGTAAGGGTCCCGGCGCGCGAACGCTCCGTCTTCCGCTGCCGCGCTTCACGCTCGTCGGCGCGACCACGCGGATCGGCCGTCTCTCGGCGCCGCTCCGCGACCGCTTCGGCGCGACATACCACCTGGCGCTCTTCAAGCCCGAAGCGCTCGAGCAGGTGGTCCGCCGTGCCGCGCGCATCCTGAAGGTGGAGATCGAGTCAGCGGCCGCGCGGGAGATCGCCCTTCGCGCGCGCGGGACGCCACGGATCGCGAACCGCTGGCTGAAGCGCGTGCGCGACTACGCGCAGGTCCGCCACGACGGCGTCGTGACCCTTGCCGTCGCTCGCGAGGCGCTCGCGAGCCTCGAGGTGGACGACGCCGGCCTCGACGACCGCGATCGCACGCTCCTCCACGCGATCACCGACAAGTTCGGCGGCGGACCGGTCGGTCTGGACACGCTCGCCGCGGCCGTCAGCGAGGACCCCGAGACGATCGAAGACGTCTACGAGCCCTACCTGCTCCAGGAGGGCTATCTCCAGCGCACCCAGCGCGGGCGCGTCGCGACCGAGCGCACCTACCGGCATCTCGGGATCGCGGCGCCGCGGAACGGCACGCTCTGGAACGGCGAGGAGTGAAGCGCTTCGAGCTCGAGCGTGCCATCACCGAGAACGAGCTGCTGCTCCACTACCAGCCCATCGTCGCCGTTCCGAGCCGCACCCTGACCGCCGTCGAGGCGCTGGTCCGCTGGCGTCACCCCGAGCGCGGACTCGTTTCCCCGATGGAGTTCATCGGCGAGGCCGAAGCGACCGGTCTCATCCGGCGACTCACGTTCTGGGTGCTTCGCGAGGCGCTGCTCCAATCGAACGTCTGGCGACGCGATGGCCTCGGCATCGCCGTCGCGGTGAACCTCTCGATCGAGAACCTCCACGACCAGCACTTCCGCCGCTTCATGGAGCTCACGCTGAAGGTCGCGGGCGGGCCGGAGCACTTGATCATGGAGGCGTCGTCGCGGGCGCTCGCCCGC
>DATBKH010000169.1:0-12721 GCA_036555955.1 Candidatus Limnocylindria bacterium
GGTTCGTTGCGCCGTACGCGCTCGAGCGAACGACGACCTCGGCATCGGCGAGGTTGCGCGGATCGAAGGATGTCGCCACGCGAGCGCCGTCGGCCGCGAGCGCCGACGCGAGAGGCCACTCGCCGCGGTCCGATCCGCTGACGACGTCGCCGCGCGCCATCAGCAGGCGCGCGACCGCGGACATCCCCATGCCGCCGATGCCGATCACGTGCACCCGCGTCACGCGCAGCCGCCGAGAGCTCGCAGCGCGGTCGCGATCGCGGTCGCGGCATCGGGCCGGCCCGCAGCCCGCGCGGCGGCCGCCATGCGCGCGAGGCGGGCGGGATCGTCGAGCAGTCCGGTCACCTGAGCGACGAGCCGGTCGGCGTCGAGCTGGCTCTCGCGGATGATGAGCGCCGCGCCGCGCTCCGCGACGTCCTGCGCGTTCGCCATCTGGTGCGCCTCCGCCGCGGCGGCGAACGGGATGAGGATCAGCGGCACGCCGAAGGCCAGCGGCTCGGCGATGGACGAGGAGCTGGCGCGTCCGATGACGAGGTCCGCGGACGCGAGGGCGGCGCCCATCTCCTCGCGCATGAACCCGTAGACGTGATAGCGCTCACGAAGGTCGGGCGGAAGCGTCTCGCGCTTCGCCGAGATCTGCGCGAGGTGCGCGGTCCCGGTGTGGTGGACGACGATCGCGCGCTTCAGCAGCCGCGAGAGCGCGCCCGAGACGGCCTGGTTGATCGCCGCCGAGCCCTGGCTTCCGCCGGTGACGAGGATGACCCGCTCGGTCGCGGGGAGTCCGAGCTTCGCGCGGCCGCTCTCGCGCGTCCAGACGAGCAGCGAGCGGCGGATCGGGTTGCCGTCGAGCTGCGTGCGCTTCGCGGGTAGCGTGCGCAGGGACGCGGCGAACGTCGCACCGATGCGCTGCGACCATCCCGCGAGCAGCCGGTTCACGCGCCCGGGCACGGCGTTGCCCTCCCAGATGTAGACGGGCACGCGGGCGATCCGCGCGGCGAGCACGACCGGCAGCGACGCGAGCCCGCCGGTCGTGCAGCACACCGTGGGACGGAAGCGGACGATGCGAGCGAGCGCGTCGATCGTCGCCACCGGGAGCAGCACGGCGCGCTTCACGAGCGACAGTCGCGAGTCCGGATCGCGGAGCGAGGGCATCGGCGTGGCGTGGAACGGGATGTCGGTGGCGCCCACGAGCTCAGCCTCGAGTCCGCGACGACCACCGATGAACAGGAAGCGTGCGTCGGGCGCCTGCTCGCGGAGCGCCTCCGCGACCGCGAGCAGTGGACTCACGTGCCCGCCCGTCCCGCCACCGACGAGCAGCACGCGGCACGCTCGTGCGTTGCGGGGACCGCGCTCTACCAACGTTCAGGAGGATACCGACGGCGATCAGGCCGACACAGAGCGAGCTGCCGCCGTATGAGATGAACGGCAGCGTGATGCCGGTCATCGGCACGAGGCTCGCGACGACCGCCATGTTCACCCACGCCTGGAAGCAGAGCCAGATCGTGATGCCGGTCGCGAGGAGCGCGCCGGACGGCGTCTCCGCCCGCAGCGCGATCCGCACGCCGCGGAAAGCAAGGAACAGGAAGAGGAAGACCACCACGAGCGCGCCCGCGAGTCCGAGCTCGTCGCCGAGCACCGCGAAGATCGAGTCGGTGTACGGATGCGGGAGGTAGCCGAACTTCTCCTTTCCCGCGCCGAGCCCTTCGCCGAACGGCCCGCCGAGCCCGAGCGCGTACAGCATCTGGATCGTCTGGAAGCCGAATCCCTGCTGGTCGGCCCACGGGTCGAGGAACGTGAGGAGGCGCTGGTAGCGGTACGGCTGCGCCACGGCGAGCGCGAGGACCGCGACCGCCGCCAGCGCGAAGAGCGCGGCGAATTCGCGAAGGCGCGCGCCGGCCGCGAAGTACATCGCGAGCGCCACGACGACCACGACGATCGCCGTCCCGAGGTCGGGCTCCGCGACGACGAGCCCGACGACGACGACCGTCACCAGCATGAACGGCACGCTGATGCGCCACGACCCGATCTGCTCGCGCTTTCCACCGAGCCATGTCGCCAGATAGACGATGAGCGCGAGCTTCGCGAGCTCGGCCGGCTGCAGGCCGAAGCCCCCGAACCGCAGCCAGCGCGTCGCGCCTCCGGCGGTCACGCCCACGCCCGGGACGAGCACCGCGGCGAGGAGCGCGATCGCGAGCAGCAGCAGAGGCACCGCGACGAAGCGGAGAAGGCGGTAGTCGACTCGCGACGCGACGAGCATCGCGGCGATGCCCAGCGCGGCCCACGCCGACTGCTGCGCGAGGAACGTGCTCGGGTCGTCGTTCAGGTCGAGCGCGGTGATCCCGCTCGCGCTGTACACCATGGCCAGCCCGATCGCGAGAAGACAGAGCACCACCGCGACGAGCGGAAGGTCGTACGTCGTCGTGCGGGCGAAACGCAGCTTCATCCGACGGACGACCGCACGATCGCCGTGAACTTGTCGCCGCGCTCGTCGGCGGACGAGAACATGTCGAACGAGGCGCACGCCGGGGAGAGCAGGACGACGTCGCCCGGCCGCGCGAGCTCCGCGGATCGGGCGACCGCGTCCTCGAGCGTCGCCGCGCGCCGCACCGGGAAGCCGCCCTTCGGATCGGCGCCGGCGATGGCCGCGGCGATCTCGTCTGCCGAGCGGCCGATGAGGACCGCGCCGCGGCCGCGCTGGACCAACGTGCGGGCGAGCTCGCCGAAGTCCGCGTTCTTCGAAACGCCGCCGAGGATCGTGACGGCCGGGCGGTCGAATGCCGCGAGCGCCGTCATCGTCGCCGACGGCGTCGTGGCCGCGGAGTCGTTCACCCACAGCACGCCGTCCTTCTCGGCGACCGTCTGGAGGCGACGCGGCACGCCCTCGAACGAACGGAGCGCGGCGCCGATGGCGTCGGCGGCGACGTCGAAGATCTCGCCGACGATCGCGGCCGCGAGCGCGTTGGCCACGTTGTGTCGCCCGGGGACCTTCAGGTCCGTCGCCGCGCACAGCGGGACCCGCCGATCGCCGCTCACCAGCACGAGCTGTCCTTCGCCGTCGAGGTACGCGCCGTGCTTGGGACGGAGCGCGAGCGAGTAGCCGCGCACCTGCGAATCCGCGCCGGTGTGGAGCGCGACGGTCGAGGGATCGTCGAGGTTCAGCACAGCGAAGTCGCGCGGCCCCTGCCACGCGACGATGTTCTTCTTCGCGGCGACGTAGGCGTCGCGCGTCCCGTGATGGTCGAGATGGTCCTCGAGGATGTTCGTGACCACCGCGACGTGCGGGCTGTGCCCGAGCGTCTCGAGCTGGAAGCTCGAGAGCTCGAGGACGACGATGTCGTCGGCGCCGAGCGAGTCGACGAGGTGCAGCGGCGCGCCCGTGCCGATGTTGCCACCCGCGATCACGCGCCTGCGCCCCGACGAGAGAACGCGCTCGATGAGCGTCGTCGTCGTGGTCTTGCCCTTCGTGCCGGTCACGCCGACGATGGGCGCGCGGCACAGCCGGAAGAAGAGCGCCATCTCGGTGAGGACCGGGATCTTCCGCTGGAGCGCCCGGAGGATCGTCGGCGAGCGCGGCCGGATGCCCGGGATGACGAACACGAAATCGGCGTCGGCCAGCGCGAGGTCGTCGCTCGACGGTCCCAGCACCAGCTCGACGTCGACGCCGCGCAGCCGTGCCAGACCTTCGCCGAGGTGCTCGGCCGGCTCGCGATCGCTCACCGTGACGTGCGCGCCCTTCGCCACGAGGTACCGCGCGAGGCCGGCCGTCGTGCGCCCCTTGCCGAGCCCGATGATCGTCACGCGCCGTCCGCGGAACTCGTCGGCGCTGATCTCGGGGTCGAAGGTGACCGTCATGCGGGGATCCGCCGCTCTCGGGAGCCGCCGATGAAGCCGAGCTGGGTGCCGTAGCGCCCGTCGGCGCCGCGGCCGCGGTACGACCAGAGGTCGTGCCCGCCGGACAGCGTGCAGATGCGCGAGACCTCGATGGATTCGACGCCGATGTCGCGAAGCTGCGCGATGTTCGCGGACCAGAGGTCGAACACGAAGCGGTCGCCACGCTCTTGGAGGTGGGCGTCCTGACCGCTCGCGCGCACGAGCTCGGCGCGCGCCGCGTCGACCGTGTAGCAGCACGGCCCGATCGACGGTCCGATCGCCGCGACGAGGCGCGACGCGCGCGAGCCCGCGCCCACCAGCGCGCGCACCAGGGCCTGCGCGACCCGAAGCCGGGTCCCCTGCCAGCCGGCGTGCGCGGCGCCGATACGGCCGCTCTGCGGCTCGGCGACGAGGATCGGAACGCAGTCCGCCGCGGCGACTCCGAGCAGGACGCCCGGCCGATCGGTCCAGAGCGCGTCCGCTTCGGGCCACGGCTCGACGGGCCGGTCCAGTCGCACGACGGTGTTGCCGTGGACCTGCCGCACGCGTGCGACGCCGTCGAACCCGAGCGCTCGCGCGAGGGCGGCGCGATTCCGTGCCTGCTCGTCGAGCGGGAACACGGAGCCGGCCATGCTCCCCTGCGCGCGCGTCGTGAATCCGGCGACGGCACCGTAGCGCTCGAGGAGCGGCGATCGCAGGAGGCCGTCGCGCTCGACCCACGTCGAGGTGATGACGCTCATCGCGTCGGCGTGGCGAACGCGAGGATCGCGGCGACGATCCCGGCGAGCGCCCCGATGAGCCAGAAACGGATCGTGACCTTGACCTCCGGCCACTCGAACTGGTTGTGGAGCGGGGCCATGCGGAAGATGCGCTTGCCGCGGAGCTTGAAGCTGCCGACCTGGAGGATGACCGACATGGTCTCGGCCACGAAGATGATCCCGGCGACCGGAAGGAGCAGGACGAATCCGGTGGTGAGCGCACAGGACGCGAGCGTCGCGCCGATGGCCAGCGCGCCGGTGTCGCCCATGATCACCTCGGCGGGGTGCACGTTGAACCAGAGGAACGCGAGGAGCGCGCCGACCATGGCCGCGCAGAACACGACGAGCCACTCGTACTGCACCGCGGCGGCGATGAACGCGAACGCCAGGAACGCGAACACGCTCGTGCCACCCGCCAGACCGTCCATCCCGTCGGTGAGGTTCACGCCGTTCGACGTGCCGACGATCGCGATCACCGCGACGACCCCGAAGACGACCGCGCCCACGATCCACTCACCGACGAGCGGGATGAAAATCCCGTCGACGTTGAAGTGCTTCTGGATGTAGATCGCGGCGGCGAGCGCCACGATCGTCTGCCACACGAGCTTGTGCCGCCCGCGGATGCCGAACCCGTACGTCACGTTCACGAAGTCGTCGATCGCACCGAGCGCGCCGACGCCGACGAGCGCGCCGATCGGCACGATGGTCTGCGGGATGTAGCTGTCGCGCTCGCTCTGCGGCAGGAGGAACCACACGAAGGCCCAGAGCACCGCGACGACGATGATGAAGAGCGCCCCGCCCATCGTGGGGATGCCCTGCTTCGCGAAATCTCGCGTCGGTCCTTCGCGGCGGATGTTCTGGCCGATGCCGAGGCGGCGCAGCAGCCGGATGTACGGGCCGCCGAAGACGAGCCCGAGCAGGAACGCCGAGAGCATGACCCCGAGCGCGAGGATCGCGGTGGGCATCAGGTCCTCGCCGCCGGTCGCACGAGCGCGTCCGCGAGCCGGTCGAGGGCGAGCGAGTGCGATCCCTTCACGAGGACGGTGTCGCCGGGTCGCGCGATGCGACGCAGGAGCACGAGCGCCTCGGCGCCGTCCGCGACCACGTGCGTCTCGGCCAGTCCCCCGGCACGCGCGGCGCTCACGATCGTTCGCGCGAGCTCGCCGACTCCCACGAGCACGTCGGTCCGGCTGACGGCGGCGCGGCCGACGGCCTCGTGCGCGTCCGCCGACAGCGTGCCGAGCTCGAGCATGTCGCCGATGACGGCGATCCGGCGCGTCTTCACCGAGCCGAGCACGTCGAGAGCGGCCATGACCGCGGACGGGCTCGCGTTGTAAGAGTCGTCGATCACCGTGAAGTCGGCGGCGCGGCGCACGTTCATCCGGTGCGCCGGCGCGTCCATCGTCGCGAGCGCGACGACGGCCTCGTCGAGCGGCACGCCGAGGGCGGTCGCGGCGCCGATGGCGGCGAGCGCCGACGTCACGAGATGCCGGCCCGGCAGCGGGAGACGGACCTCGGCAGTGCGGCCATCGGCGTGCGCGGTGAAGCGCAGCCCGTCGATCCCGTTCGCGCGAACGTCGCTCGCCCGGAGCGCGGCATCGTCGGCTTCGCCGAAGAGCGTGACGCGCGCCTTCGTGCGCGGCGCGAGCGCGCGAACACGCGGGTCGTCCGCGTTCAGGAGCGCGAGACCATCTTCCGGAAGCGCCTCGATGAGCTCGGCCTTTCCGAGCGCGATGGCCTCGACGCTCGGCGTCCGCGAGAAATGGACCGGGACGTCGGGGATCCGGGTGATGACGCCGACCCGAGGCCGGACGAGCTTGCAGAGGTCGGCGATCTCCCCGGGAACGTAGAAGCCGAGCTCGATGACGGCGACCTCGTGAGATGGCTCGATCCCGAGGAACGTGAGCGGTACGCCGATCTCGTTGTTGAACGACGCCTCCGTCCGCAGCACGCGATAGCGGGCGCCCAGCGCGGCGGCGGCAGCCTCCTTCGTGGTGGTCTTGCCGACGTTGCCGGTGATGCCGACGGCCGGGATCGGGTGGGCGTCGCGCAGCTGATCCGCGATGCGGCGCAGCGCGATGTGCACGTCGGGGACCTGCACGACGAGCGCCGCGTCGGGAAGGTCCGGGATGGGCCGCTCGACGACGGCGGCGCCGGCGCCCCGTGCGAACGCGTCCGCGACGAAGTCGTGCCCGTCACGCTGGTCGCGCAGCGCGAAGAAGACGGCGCCGGGCTCGACGATGCGCGAGTCGAAGCCGCCGCCAGGAAACCGCCGATCGGGCGAGCTCGCGCCGTGGATCACGCGCCCACCCGTCGCGCGTAGCACCTCTTCGAGGGTGAACACGTCCGGTCGAATGGTACCGAGGGTCAGGACCGATCCGGCTGGATCCGCGCGTACCGGAGCGCATCCGTCGCGATCGCTTTGAAGGTGTTCATCGCGGGGACGGTGCCGAGCAGCTTCGATTCCGGCCGCTCCAGCACCACCACGACGACCATCCGCGGATCGATCGCGGGGACGAATCCGGCGAACGACGAGATGTACGCGTCGTCCACGTAGCTGCCATCGTCGCTCGGGATCTGCGCGGTGCCGGTCTTGCCCGCGACGCTGTACCCGCGGAGCGATGCCGCGTTGGCGATGCCGTCGTCGACCGTCGTGACGAGCATCGTCCGGAGCGTGGCCGCGGTGTCCTCCGAGATGACGCGCCGGACCGGACTCGGCGCGGTGCGGTGCTCCCCGTCCGCACCGCGCCGGCTCGCGACGACGTACGGCCGGAAGAGCGTGCCCCCGTTCGCGATCGCACCGTACGCTGCGGCGAGCTGCAGCGGCGTGATCGACATACCCTGCCCGAACGAGATGGTCCCCAGGTCGACCGGGTACCACTCCGCGAGCGGACGGACGATCCCCGTCGTCTCGGCGGCGAGGTCGACGCCGGTCTTCTGTCCGAACCCGAACGAACGGAGGTACGCGTTGAGCTCGGTGGCGCCGAGCTTCGATGCGACGAACACGGCCCCCGCGTTCTGCGAGCGCGCGAGCACCTGCGTGACCGTCGTCGGCCCGTAGACGCGGCACTGCGCGTTGCAGAGCTTGCGGCCGCCGATCACCGCGTAGCCCACGTCGTTGTAGCTCGTCTCCGGAGTGACCACGCCCTTGTCCAGCGCGGCGGCGACGGTGATCGGCTTCATCGTCGATCCGGGCTCGTACGTCCAGGAGATGGCGCGATCGCGAAGGCCTTCGGCGTCCGCCGTCATCACCCGCGCCGGGTCGTACGTGGGAGCCGACGCGATCGCGATCACCGCGCCGTCGCGTGGATCGAGGACCACGACCGCTCCGCCGGTGGCCTTCTCGCGCTCGACCGCCGCCGCGAGCTCACGCTCCGCGGCCGTCTGGACAGCGAGATCGATGGTGAGGACGATGTCGTTTCCGTTCGTCGCGGGCAGCACCTCCCGCAGTCCGAGCGCGAGCTCGCGGTTCGCGGGATCGCGTGCGACCGTGAGCCGGCCGGGGATCCCGCGGAGCTGATCGTCGTAGCGGCCCTCGATCCCGTACTGACCGATGCCGTCGTCGTTCACGAATCCGAGCACCTGCGCCCCGATCGCGCCGTTCGGGTAGAGGCGCTTCGGCTCCATCTCGAATCCGAGCCCGGCGATCCGGAGAGCGGCGACACGTGCGGCAACGTCCTCGGGAAGGCGGCGCTTGATGAAGAGCCATTCGGCGCCGCTGTCGAAAGCCGCTCGGAGGACGGTCGCCTTCTCGCCGAGGATCGGGGCGAGAGCGGCCGCGGCCGCGCCGTGGTCGGCGATCTGCCCCGGGATCGCGTAGAGCGATCGCAGCTCGACCGTCGTCGCGAGGATCGCACCGCTCCGGTCGCGGATGATCCCGCGCTGCGCGGCCACGACGAGATCGCTGTGCACCTGATCCGTCGCACGGCTGAGGAGATCGCCGCGCCCGACCGTCTGCCAGTACGCGAGCCGCGCCGTGAGCAGGAGCATGGCGACGGTGAAGAAAGCGAAGAGCACTCGCAGACGCGTGTGCGAGATCGTCGCGGTCATTCCCTCTCCTCCGACGGTCCGTGCCGGTGCCCGCTCCCCGCCGACACCGAGCTGCTATCAGGGGAGGTTTCCCCTGCGACCCCTCTCCGTCGGCTGCGTTAGCAGCCTCCTTCTGTGCTAGCGAGCTGCCGCGACCGCCTCCGCGGGAACGACGTGGATCGTGGCCGCGCGCACCAGGCCGAGGCGCTGCGCCTCGCCCTCGACACGCGCCGGCGACTCGAGACGGGCGCTCTCGATGGCGAGGAGCGCGTTCTGCCGGCGGATCTCGTCGCGCTGCGCCTCGAGGCGCTGCGCCTCGTAGCCAGCGGCGGAGATCGCGGTGGCCTGCGCGAGATAGAGCAGCACGACGAGGAACCCGGCGACGATCGCGCCGCTCGCGATGGCGAACGAACGGAGCTCCCAGCTCGCGCCGCGGCTCGCGCGGACGGCGTGGCGCGACGCGTTCCGGTGCGGGACGGCCTGACGATGGGGACGGTGGTGCACGCGCCGGTTCTTCACCGGCGCACGCACGGCCTGTGCGAACGTCATTGGATGCGCTCGGCGACGCGAAGGGCCGCGCTGCGGGCGCGCGGGTTGCGGTCTACCTCCGCGGAGGCCGCACGAAGCGGCCGCCGGGTAACGACACGCAAGCCCGCGCGGTGCCCGCAGACGCAGGTGGGGAGGTGGGGAGGACAGATGCAGTCGCGCGATTCGCGCGCGAAGAACTGTTTGACGATGCGATCTTCGAGCGAGTGGAAGGAGATCACGGCGATGCGGCCGCCCGGCCGCAGCGCGCGCATCGCAGCGGCGAGAGCACGCTCGAGATTGGAAAGCTCGTCGTTGACGGCGATGCGCAACGCTTGGAAGACACGCGTCGCGGGGTCGATGCCGCGAGGCCTCCGCATCTTCACGCCGGCGACGAAGCGGCCGAGGTCGTCGGCCGTGTCGAACGGCGCTTTGACACGGCGACGGACGATCGCTCCCGCGACGCGCGCCGCCTCCGGTTCCTCGCCGTACTCGGCGAAGACGCGTCGAAGGTCCTTTTCGCTCCAGCTGTTCACGACGTCGGCCGCCGTGACGCGAAGGTCCGGGTCGGCACGCATGTCCAGCGCGCCTGGCGAACGGAAGCTGAAGCCACGCTCGTCGTCCGCGAGCTGGATCGATGAGAGCCCGAGATCGAGGACGATCCCGTCGAGCGGTACGAACTCGTGCCCGCTGGCCACGTCGTCGAGAAACGCGAAGTTGGCGCGCTCGAGAATGACGCGACCGCCGAACCGCGCGAGCTCGCCTCGTGCGAGGGCGAGCGCTGCGGGATCGCGGTCGATCCCGAGGAGCCGCCCGTCGGGCGCGCTTGCATCGAGGATCGCGGCGGCATGGCCGCCGGCGCCCACGGTGCCATCGAGGTAGCGGCCACCTTCATGGGGAGCAAGCTGGGCGAGTACCTCTTCCACGAGAACCGGTTCGTGCCGTCTCTCCTGCTCACGGCTAGATCCCGAGGTCCCGGAGATCGGGCTCGATCTTTGTCTGGACGTTCGCGAGCTCGGACCGCCAGTGGCCTGGCTCCCAGACCTCGAGGTGATCGAGGTTGCCGATGACGACCGCTTCGCTCTTGAGGGACGCGTATTCGCGGAGGTGCTCCGGGATGACGATCCGCCCCTGCCCGTCCGGGTCCGCCTCATGCGCGCCCGCCAGGATGAAGTGGCGAAACCGCGAGACCGGAGGGTCGGTCCGAGGCTTCTTGGCGATCTCGGCGTTGAGCTCGTCCCACTGCGCGGCCGGAAAGACGGCGAGGCATTCGCCTATCCAACGCGTCACGACCGCTCCTTCTTTGAAGCGGCCTCTGAACTTGGCCGGTATTGCCAGCCGACCCTTCTCGTCCAGCGAGTGGGCGAATTCGCCTGCGAAATAGCTTTCCAGGTTCCCTTCCGTCTCTGGGAGCCGGTTCCCCACCGTCCCCCACTACTCACCACGCGAGCGGCAAGTTACACCCCGCAGAGCCGCTGTCAATAGGCGCGAGCGAAATAGATAGGGACTGCATCGCCGAGCCACCGGACTTCCCGCCAAGGCGGGATCGTCACCTGGGGCCGTCCCGGGGAGCGGGCCGATGCGGTCGCGAGCTTTCGTCCCGCACGAGAACCGTTATCGCGGCGCGAGAGGCGCGGAGGCCGCCGTTAGCTCGGGCGGACCCTCTCCACGACCTCTTCCAGAGCGCGGCCCGCGCGCTCGAACGGCGAGAGCGGTCGCACGCCGTCGTGGGCGCCGTACCACTCCAGGACCGAGGCGCCCCACGTGAATCCACCGCCGAATGCGACGAGCAGGACCTTGTCGCCCTTCCGCAGGCGACCGGTCGCCTCCGCTTCGCAGATGGCGATGGGGATCGATGCGGCGGATGTATTCCCGTACCGCTGGATGTTCACGAACACCTTCTCGGGCGGGAAATGCAGCCGCTTCGCCACGCCGTCGATGATGCGCACGTTGGCTTGATGCGGGATGAGGATGTCGATGTCCTCGAGGGTGAGACCGGCTTCGGCGATCGCCTCCTCGGCCGCGTCGGCCATCGCCTTCACCGCGAGCTTGAACACCTCACCGCCGGCCATGGTGATGAAGTGCTGGCCGCGCTCGATCGTCTCCATCGACGCGGGCCGTTTCGTCGCGCCGGCCGGGACCATGAGGAGCTCCCCCTTCGAGCCGTCGCCGTGGAGGACGGTCGATTCGATGCCGACCGAAGCGTTCGACGCTTCCAGCACCGCCGCGCCGGCGCCGTCACCGAACAGCACGCAGGTCGTGCGGTCCTTCCAGTTCAGGAGGCGCGAAAGCCGCTCCGCGCCGATGACCAGCGCGTTCTGGACCGCGCCCGAGACGATCATCCCGCGCGCGATCGCGAGGGCGGTGATGAAGCTCGTGCACGCCGCCTCGACGTCGAACGCGCCCGCCTTCGTCGCTCCGAGCTCGGTCTGGACGAGACAGGCGGTCGCCGGGAAGAGGTAGTCCGGCGAGCACGTCCCGACGACGACGAGCTGGACGTCCTGCGGACGGAGGTGCGCCTTTTCCAGGGCGGCGCGCCCCGCGCGTGCCGACATGACCGAGGTCGTCTCCTCGTCGGAGGCGATGCGGCGCTCTTTGATGCCGGTCCGGCTCGTGATCCACTCGTCGGACGTATCGACGATGCGCTCGAGCTCGGCATTCGTCATGACGCGCGGAGGTGCGTAGAAACCCCAGCCGGTGATAAGCGCGTTCTTCGCCATTAGGAGCGGTCGGGCTCGGTCTTCACCTTGTCACGACGGGCGAAGAGCGTGCGCACGTCACCCTGATAGCTCTCCAAGAACTCGTGCGCATCGATGACCTCGTCGGCGCTCACGGCGGGTCGCCGCGGGCGCTCGGGCTCTTCCTTCACGGGGCTGACCGCCGGGCGCTGCTCGTCCACGACGACCAGCAGCTTGAACGCGGTCTGGCATTTCGAGCAGGTGACGCGGACGATCCAGGCGGTCTCGAGCTTGCCGAGCACGCGGATGTCCGAGAGCGAGTGGTTCGCCCCGCAGACGCTGCAGTTGTAGTCCTTCGCCTGATCGCGAAGGAATTTCAGGATGTTCATCGGCTTCCGAGCATACCCGGTCCACCTACCGTGAGACCCGTCCGCCATGCGATGAACGCGTACTGATCGGCGAGATCGTCGACCTGCTTGTCGAGCGGCTTTCCGATCCCATGCCCGGCGTCGCGATCGACGCGAAGCAGCACGATCGATTCGGGGTCCTCGCTCTGCGACTGCAGCAGCGCGGCCATCTTTCGGGCGTGCATCGGGTCGACACGGCTGTCACCCTCCGCGGTGGTGAACAGCACCGGCGGGTAACGCGTGCCAGCGCGCACGTTGTGATACGGCGAGTACTTGCGCAGCCAGCCCGCCTGCTCGGGATCTTCGGCGGAGCCGTACTCCGCGATCCAGAAGCGCGCGATCCGGAAGTTCTGATAGCGGAGCATGTCGAGGAGCGGGACCGCGCAGTAGACCGCGGCGAACAGATCGGGCCGCTGCGTGAGCGCGGCGCCGACGAGGAGACCGCCGTTCGAGC